>CAZTNH010000111.1:0-4942 GCA_964615395.1 uncultured Sulfurimonas sp. | reverse complement strand
TTTAATTAGGTGTTTGGTTTAAGTCTTCTCCTTTATTTATAATAGTTGACTTTTTAATAATTTATACGAGCTAAATAGAGTCCATTTGGTGGGGCTGGACGATTTTTATGCTCTTGTTTTTCTTTTAGTTTACTCTCTATCTCTTGCTCATTAAGTTCAAGTAATGCTCCCACCATTAAGCGTATTTGGCTTCTTAAAAAACCATTTGCTTGAAAGTTTAGGATGATATATCCATTGTGTTTATAGGCAAAAGCTTTGTAGATTTCTCTTCGAGAACTTCCTGTATCGCTTCCTGTTTTCATAAACTTACTAAAATCATGTTCACCAACAAAAAGTTTTATATTTTTTTCTATCTTAGTAAAATCTACACTTATTAAAAATGTAATAAAATCAGCTTCAAAAGGGTTGGATCTTCCTTCTTTGAGGATGTATCTGTAAGTCCGAATTTTTGCGCTGTATCGAGCATGAAACTCATCAGAAACCTTTTTAATCTTTTTTATAAAGATAGAAGAAGGTAACATTCCATTTATTACATTTTGAAGTTTAGTTAAATCATCCCAAAAGAGAGGTAAATCTACATGGGCTATCTGTCCTGAAGCATGAACTCCTTTGTCCGTTCTTCCACTAGCAATCACTTTTCCCTGAATCCCCAACTGTTTGAGAACTTTTTCAAGATTACCAAATATAGTATTTGGTGTCTCTGTTTGAGTCTGTGAGCCTAGAAAATTTGTACCATTATAGGCTATAGTTAAAGCGATTCTCATTAAAATCTTTTAACTATAGTTTTTTTATAGATAATGTAAGTTACTAATGTCCATAAAAATGCCACAACAGGAACAGTATAGAAACCTAAAAGTTTTTGTAAACCAATGGTAGCACCATAAAAAACAATGACACCTAAAAATAAAAAAAGATAGACCTGAGACTTTCCATGTCTTGCATGGACTATACCAATACTAAGTGCTAAAAAGAGACTAATCATAGGAAAGAAGCTAAAAAGTGTATCCATAATAAACATCTTCTTTTTTGCCCTAGCTCTATCTTTTGAGAACCAATACTTAAATGTTGATTTGTACTCATGAAGCTTTGTAACGAGAGTATCATTTATATACATTGTTTTAAAATTTATCTGTGTAAATTTCTCTTTTGAGTAGCTGTAACCCTCTCCATCGTTAAGTTTTAACCTAAGTATCCCAGAGTCATTAATAAGTTCTGCTCTTTTAGCTGCTATTAAAATCTCCTCTTTCTGCTTTTTATTAAAGAGAAAAACTTTTGCAAAACTACCATCTTTATTCTCTTTTCCTAAGTATAAAAGCCAATTTCCAAAGCTATTTCCAAACTCACTAGCTGAGAGGTTAAATTGTGCTTCACTTTTTTTATAAGAGAGAAAATTTCCCGATAAAACTTTAGAGTGAGGAAAGAGTACTAAAAAATCTAATAAAAGTATTACAGTTAGAAATAGAGCAGGTTTAAGAAGTGTTTTTAATAAGAAGAGAGGTCTGATTCCTAGTGCAAATATAACTACAATCTCATTATCATTTGAGAGTCTAAACAGAGAGAGTGTAGCTGAAATAAAGAATGTTATTGGAAGAGTATAAAAGAGAAGCTCAGGTAAAACAAAAAAGTAAAGCTTTGTCATTTCCCATATACTTAACTGTATAACTGCTGTATATGTTGCAAGTTTTATAAGAAAAACAACAGATGCAATTGTAAAAAGAGGTACAAAAATAGATAAAAATAGTACAGATAAGTTATGTATAATATATTTTTCTAGCCTTTTCATATCGCGTAATTCACCTTGAGAAATGCTAAAATAGGAGACTCATAAACAAAAACTATAAAAGTAGCAAGTGCTAAAAATGGTACAAAAGGAACTCGTTTCTCTTCTTCTGAGCCATTCATAACCATAAGCATAACAGGAAGAGCTAAAAGAGCTGAAAGAAAAATAGCTACGAGTGTAAGATGCACACCTAAAAGTGCACCCATAGTTGCAGCTACCATAATGTCTCCTTCTCCCATCGCCTCTATAAAAGGTGCTCTATCATATGCCTTGTTCCATGATGTTTGTGTTTTAAGTCCTGCACGAAATAGTGATGATGTTAGATAGTAAGAGAGGGCAAATCTTAAAAGTGTAAATCCACCAGCAAAAAGAAGAGCATTCTCTAAGTTAAAAACAGCACCCTTTATACTCCATGCTCCTAAAATAGCAAAAACAATAGCTAAGAGATTTAGGGAGTCTGGTACCATTTTGTATTTAAAGTCTATCATAGAGAGTGCAAGTAGCATTAAAAAACTCAGTGCTATAAAAAAAGCAGGAATAGATAAGCCATACTGCATAGCAATAACTACAAAAATAAGTCCAGATGTGAGTTCTATTAGAGGGTATTGTACAGAAATTTTTGTTTTACAAAAAGAGCATTTTCCTCGGAGAAATAGCCATGAAAAGAGTGGTATATTATGCCAAGGTTTTAAAGGATTCCCACAAGAGTAACAGTGTGAAGCTTTAAAAACAACACTCTCTCCTCTAGGAATACGAAGTATAACCACATTTAAAAAAGAGCCAAAAAGAAGACCAAAGATAAAAGCAAAACTTAGTTCCATTACTTTAGCCCTCCAAAACGGCGTTCAATTTTAGTAAATTTTTTAATGATTTTTTCTAACTCTTTAGCTGAAAAATCTGGCCAAAGAGTGTCGCAAAAATGGAGTTCAGCATAAGCGGCTTGCCAGAGTAAAAAGTTAGAGAGTCTATGGTCTCCACCTGTTCTTATAAGTAAATCAACATCATATTTACAATCGAGTTCATTACTTAATATCTCTTGTGTGATCTCACCATCCACATTTTTTAAAGAGTTGACTGCACGAAGTATCTCATCTTGAGAGCCGTAGTTAAGAGCCAAAGATTGAACAAGTCCATCACAATGAGCAGTTTTTTCCTCAACCATTTTTATAGTTTTTTGTAGTCTCTTTGAGAAAGCTCTTATATCACCAATAGGTTCAAAACGGATATTGTTTTTTACATAAGTAGGAAGCTCTTTGTTAAGATATGTATCGAGTAGTTTCATTAAAAACTCGACTTCTAAACGAGGTCTTTTCCAGTTTTCAGTTGAAAAAGCATAAAGTGTTAAACGCTCAATGTTTTTATTTTCTCCACAGTACTCTGTTATCTCTCTAACAACTTCACTTCCTACTTCATGTCCTTTCACCCGTTTAAGACCTTGCTGTTCAGCCCAACGACCATTTCCATCCATAATTATAGCGATATGCTTTGCTTGGTTCATAAACTTACTCTTTTATTTTTTTAGCATTTTTGAGTATCTCAAAGCTAAGAGTTAATTTATAATTTTGTGGAATTGTGATGGAGTTATTTGAAGTGATAAACTCAACACTATTACTATCAGTTCCAAAACTTGATGAATCTTTAAGAAGATTCATACAGACTCCATCAAGATTTTTATTTTGTAACATATTTGTAGCATTTAAACTGGCGTTTGACTTATCCATCTCTGCTTTAAAACCAATAACTGTTATACCGTTTTTATCTATGTTACTTAAAATATCAACATTCTGTTTAAGCCCTAAATCCCATTTCTCACCTAAAACATCTTTTTTAAGTTTACCATCTTGTGCAAATGATGGAACATAGTCACTTACAGCTGCTGCCATAAAGAGATAGGGTTTTTTCTGTATAAGATGAATCTGCTCATCTCGAACTAGAGTCGCCTTAGAGAGTTTTCCTTTTTTCGCAATGCGAATAGAGTCTCTTAAGTACTCTAACATCTCTGATGAACTCTCAACATCCAAAGTATAAATGTCACTCGGTAGATTTGATTCAAATCTTGTACTTATAAGGTTTACATCTGCACCTAAACAGTAGAGAGCCGTTGCAAGAGAAGATGCCATCTTTCCACTTGAAAAGTTAGAGATATAACGAACATCATCTATTTTTTCTATAGTTCCTCCACCTGTAACGATGACCCGTCTATCTGCCCAAAATTCATCTTTTAAGAGTTCACGAGCTGTCGCCCAAAAGATATTTATAGGCTCAGCCATAGCTCCATCCCCTACAGTTTTACATGCTAACTCTTTTGTCTGTGTATCTAAAAGTATATAGTTCGCTATGCCTAGCATTTTAAGATTTGCTTTCGTTATGGGGTGTTCTAACATATTTGTATTTGCTGAGGGAGCAAGAATTTTTACTGGACTAAATGCTAATGCACATTGAAGTAACATATTGTCAGCTATCGCATTAGCTAGTTTTGCGATGGTGTTAGCTGTTGCTGGTGCGATAACAAAAACATCTGCCCACTCTGTTGTTTTTATATGATTATGATCATCTACCCACGACTCATTTGTATCATCTAAAACTCTGTTGGATGTAAGTGTTTCAAATGTAAGAGGGGTTATAAACTTCTTCGCTGCCTCACTCATAACAACTTTTACTTCTGCTCCTGCTTTTACAAAGAGACGAGTAAGTTCAAGAGATTTGTAAACAGCAATAGAGCCAGTTACTCCTAGAAGTATTTTTTTATTTTTAAGTAAATCTGTTGGTATTATCATGGTTAAACAACTTTATAATTTTATTTGAAATATATTTTAGCTAAAAAGCTAGTAACCTTTGCTATTTTTTTCCAAAATGTTTATAGAAATATCCAGAGATACTGCGCATTTTTGTTCTACTTATCGCTAAAACACCACTTTTCAGAACTCCACTAGGAACTGTTGAACCCGCAGCAATCATAACATCATCCTCTATAGTAACAGGAGCTACAAGCTGGCTATCACTTCCTATAAAAACATTTTTACCTATAATAGTCTTGTATTTTTTAACACCATCATAGTTACATGTAATAGTTCCAGCTCCAATATTTGTTCCCTCATCAATAGTTGCATCACCAATGTAGCTAAGATGTCCAGCTTTTACACCTTTGAGTGAAGATTTTTT
>CAZTNH010000110.1:0-4963 GCA_964615395.1 uncultured Sulfurimonas sp. | reverse complement strand
TAAGTGTAGTGTTGAAAATACAATTAAAATAGCATATAAATACAATTATGGTATAATTTAAGTATGATATTTGAATATGATGAGCATAAAAGTAGTATAAATCACTCAAAGCATGGCATTGACTTTAGAGAAGCCCAAAGATTATGGGAAGACCCTTACTCTTTTGAATTGCCATCTCCACAGAGTGAAGATGAAGAAAGGTTTTTAGTTTTAGGCGAGATAAATCTTAAAAACTATACTGCTATTATTACATACAGAGATACAAATATTAGAATTATCTCTGTAAGACGTTCAAGAACAAAGGAGATTAAACTTTATGAAAGCATCAGAAATAGATAAAATATTTGATGATAATCAAGAAGATATACTAGAGTACTTCGATACATCAAAAATTAGAATGATAAATGAAGAACCAAAACGAGTTAATATTGACTTCCCTGCATGGATGGTTCAGTCACTTGATAAAGAGGCAAAACATGTTGGAGTAAGCAGACAAGCTGTCATCAAAATGTGGTTAGCTGAAAAACTTCAGAGTTTAAATTCGCAAGTCCCAAATATACAAAAGATATAGAAACTTAACAACTACAACTCCTCCAAAACCTCATAAATAGCACCCGTTAAGTGAGAGAGTTCCTCCTCACTTATAACATAAGGGGGCATGATATAGACTAGGTTTAAAAATGGTCTTACCCATACACCTTTTGCTATAAATGCCGGTGTCAGTTTGGCTAAATCTACCTCTATGTTTAACTCCACTACACCGATAGCACCTAGTGTTCTTACCTCTTTGACTATCTCTAAATCTTCACACTTTTTAAGTTCATCATCTAACTGTTTTTGTATGTTTTGAACTCTTTCTTGCCATGGGGAGTTTAGAAGAAGCTCTAAGCTGGCGTTTGCTATGGCACAGGCTAGAGGGTTTGCCATAAAAGTTGGTCCATGCATCAAGACATTGCCCCCTGACTCTACACCTTTCATCACTTTTTTAGTTGTAAGTGTCGCAGCTAGGGACATATAACCACCCGTGAGTGCTTTACCTATACAGAGTATATCAGGAACGACATCTGCATACTCATAGGCGAAGAGTTTTCCCGTTCGCCCAAAACCTGTCGCTATCTCATCGAGGATGAGCAGAACATCATACTCACTACAGAGCTCTCTTACTCGTTTTAGAAGCTTAGGAGAGTAGATGCGCATTCCCCCTGCTCCTTGGACTATTGGCTCTAAGATAACTGCGGCGATTTCTTTATAGTTTGAATGAAGTTTACTCTTAAAATCCTCTATATGCTTCTCATCCCACTCATCCCCAAACATACACATTGGGGCCTCTGCAAAGATATTTTTATGAAGTACATCTTCAAACGCCGAATGCATTCCCGTGATTGGATCACAGACACTCATAGCCCCTAGAGTATCGCCATGATACCCCTTGCTAAACGCCAAAATCTTACTCTTTTTCTTATTTCCTTGAGAACTCCAGTACTGAAACGCCATCTTTAATGCCACCTCAACACTCACAGAGCCAGAGTCACTAAAGAAGATATGCTCTAAAGAGTCATCGGTAATCTCCAAAAGAGTCTCTGCAAGTTTGATAGCAGGTTCATGAGTAAGCCCTCCAAACATCACATGGCTCATCTTAGAGAGCTGTTCACTCGCTGCTTCATTTAACTCTGGCACATTGTAGCCGTGGATGACAGACCACCAAGAGCTCATCCCATCTATGATTTTTTGACCACTCTCTAACTCTAGGTAAACGCCAGATGCAGACTTGACTAGCTCCATATCGGCTAGGGGTGTTGAGGGTGCATAGGGGTGTAGGATATGCTCTTTATCAAACTTCTTCATTAACTTCTCCATCCATTAAATATACTCTTCATTTCGGCGTTTAACTGCTTCATATACTCTCTTTTTCTCTCTTCATTTAACTCTGTTTGAGGTGAGAAGTACTCATCTACTTCCATATCACTTCTTAACATCTTCAACTGCCAGATATTATCACTCTTTAGGATTAAGTTTTTGCGCTCATAGTTCTGCAGAGTTTTTGCATCTATAAACTCCTCTATGGACTCAAACTCACTATCCATATAGATATGCTCACCCCTCTCATTTCTAGTAAAACCTCGCACTACATAATCTATAGTCACTATATCTGTATCAAAAAAATCAAAGATGGCGTTTAGAGAGTTAAGAGGTGTAATCTCCCCACAAGTAGAGAGCTCTATATCTACACGAAAACTCAAAATGCCATTCTCATTGATAAAGTCAGGATAGGTGTGTGCTGTTATGTGAGACTTATCTAGGTGCATATCGACACTAGGAGCTTTTACATCTCCAAGCAGAAGCATAGAAGAGGCACCATAGGGTTCATAATCTTGTAGAGAGATTGAAAGAACCTCTGCATCTATTATCTCTACTATTTTTCTCAGTAACTCAGCTATCTTTTGGGCTGAGTAGTGAGTGTTGATATACTCAATATAGGAGAGTTTTTCGCTCTCTGTAGGTGCTATTACAAAGTCATAAAAACTAAAACTAAGTGCTTTTTTTAGGTTGTTAAAGCCTTTGAGTTGCATACTACCCCACTTTATTATTTATAGAGAGATTATACATCTACTTTGCTTTGAGAAGGTTTTAGTTAGCTATGCCATAAATCTTAGCACGAGAGAGTATCTCACTAGAGTAGTTTTTCATCGTGAGCGTTTCAGCCATCTTGCCATTTTGAGCAAAAACTTTTTTATCAGATGCCTCTATCTCTTGTGCTTCTTCAAACGCCAACTTGCTTACCTTGTAGAGTTCATGTAGAGGCTCTATCTGAGAGGGGTGGATGATAGTTTTAGAGAAAAGCCCCTCTCTTAAGTCTCTTTTTACATCTTTTACAAAACCCTCTACATCTTTAAAACAGGGGTAAACACCACCACTCACAGCAAATCCAGCACTCTTAAATGTAGCGATAAAGTTTCCAAGAACAGTAGCTGTTACAGCCCTATCAAAGAGAGACTCCTCACAACTTCGTCTCATGCTAAGCTGTCGCAACATATCTTCAAGCCCATAACGCACTAACAAAACTCGCTCTTTGTTAGCTACTATCTTCTCTTTTAGGAGATGGAGTTTCTCATGAGAGAAGAGCTCCTCACCCTCTATACTAGGCATTATCAAATACTTACTTTCACTTAAAACCTCTAAATACTCATCAGCATTAGAGAGTGAAAACTTTGCTAACACAAAACCAGTTATATTTGAGATAGAGTCTACCTGAAATAACTCTTTGAGATGTTTGCTATCTTTGGCTCTTAGAAAAACAAGAGGAGACTCTGCAGATATAAGCTCAAAACTACTCTCTATCTTCTGCATTGAAGAGAGAAAGTGACTCTCCTCTAAACCATCTTCAAAGTCAATCACTATACTCTTTAAAGCAAGATATTTACTCCCACTTACAATGGCGTTTATATCTTTATGAGAAGCGGGTATAAATAGGGTAGCACCAAGATGAAGATAGGAGATACTCATCTGTTAGAGCCTAAAACTTATAGTTTGTGATGAGTCTAAGGTTTGAGACTCTTACATCACTATTTAATACAGGTAACTCCTCTGCTCTTTGGTAGATATACTGTGCTCTTAGAACAAATGAACCGATATTTTTTCCTATACCGATAGCATAAGTTCTATCAAACTCCATAGCATGATGCTGGATTTTAAAACCTCCATTCATGATAGCAAAGGCTCTCTTCCCAAAGTAAGCACCAAGACCAGCATGCCATGAGCTATAGTAAGCATGAACTTTCACTCCTGATGTCACATACGAACTCTGGGCATTTTGAGTAAAACTATTTGCATGTTTATCGGAAATAGCAATATACTTTGTGATAGAGCTAAGTTTAAATCCTACCTCTCTATATTTTGACTTATAGACTAGTTTAAGCTCACTCTGTGCTACATCAAAGTCATCGTAGATTGTATAAAACTGTGTAAAGTTAGAGCTCAATGCTTTTGATGGAGAGAAAGAGAGACCTACACCATAAGCTACACCACCATCAGTAATGGCGATATTGTCTCTTAGTATTTTAATAGCATTGAGATTAAACGCCAAAGTTTTATTTAGCGTGTATCCATATCTAGCAAAGAGTTTTTGAGTCCTTAAATCATCCTCTAGAGGTGGCTGTTTTGTAGCTGTTTTTCCATACTCATAGTTTACTTTGTAGGCTGAGTCTCTGTAGTGCACATCTGCACCAACACCAGCGACTACACCATCTTTTTTCTGTACTGAGTTAGAAAAATTCTTATGCTCTAAGTAGAGAGAGGCACTTGAGTGCACTATCTCTGTCTCTGTCGCTTGTAGGACACCTATAGTTATCATTATTAAAAATATTTCTCTCATCTATCGCACCTAAACCATCCTGCAATAGAGTAACGAGTAGTGTTACTAACTAAAACCTCATGGGGAAATTTGTCACTCAAAAAAACTACTAAAGTTCCACTCTTTGGAGCTACTTTTTTTATCTCACTATCACTCTCATCATAGATAAGTAACTCACCGCCATCTGCATCTCTCCACTCTTCATTGAGATATAAAACAGTAGTTACTACACGGTTTTTACTCCCTCGAAATGCATCAAGGTGTTTCTCATAAAAATCACCCTCTTCATAGATGGCATAGTGAGCTTCGTAGTAGCTAAGCCCTAGATATAACTCTCTGTTAAGTCGCTCTTGAAGTCCCTTAGCAAACGCCAAATACTCTGACTTACAAGCACTATCCTCATCCAACCAGAGAGTTTTATCTCGGCGTTTAGTAGCATCTACATGAAGCTTATCTGTAGCCGATATACCAGCTTTTTTAAACCCCTCGGCATCTCTTGCATCTTGACGAAGTTTATGACACAACTCTTTTGAGAGGGCATCTTCTACAACAATATATCCATCATCTACAAGGGCATCAATAAGTGTAATATAGAGTTTTTCATTCATAAAG
>CAZTNH010000109.1:0-5002 GCA_964615395.1 uncultured Sulfurimonas sp. | reverse complement strand
ATATATTTGTTTTGTCTGATAATGGATTTATAAAAAGATATGATATATCATCTATTATGATAAAGTCATTTTCTAAACTTTTAACTTCTCTTATAACTGTTGGCTTCTTATTATCAAACCTCTCTAAAGTATCTTTTGCACTCTCAAACGATTTTACTATCATATAGAGATTTATTGCATCATTTTGATACAAAGCATCAATTATATCATCAGATATTTTTGAAGTCGATGCAATATTTATAATTTTTTCTGCATTTTTTATTTTATTTATAATGTAGCTATAGTCTACTAGCTGAGTCTCATCTCCATCACAAATAAAATAATCAATTCTTTCATCTGAATAATCGACTCGTTTATTTAAATTTATATTTTCTATTTTACTCATTACTTCATCTCCATACTTAACAACTTAGGGTCTAAGTCTTTTTTCTCAAACTGTAAAAATGTTGTATAACTTACATCTATCTTCTCATTATCAATTTTTATAAAATCAAAACTTTCATTCGTCAGATATATATGCTCTTTATCAAAAATCCAGTATCTTGGATGCACTATATCTTTTATATCTTTTTCAATAACTTTTATACCATGTCTTTGTATTATTTTTTCAATAAGTCTATTATTTTTCTTATCTTTAACTTTTTGAGTAATTATTGTAACTATAGGATTTCTTAATGCTTCTATAATTTTTTCTAATCCTCTGTATTGTTCTAAATTTACAATCCATCTATCAACTATTATTAGTTCACTAGGATACTCTATATGAAATTTTTGAAAGAAATCTACATCTAAGTCTATATCTTCTTGTGCTTCTATAATCACTCTACTCTTTGGAGCTAAACTATTATCAAAAGGGTACAAATCAATACCAGCTTGTAATAACCAAGAATATTTAGATTCTTTACCAAACTCCTTTAAAATCATCTCAAAATCAAATTCTAAGTCAAACTTTTTAAACTTAGGTTTTCTATCTTTGAGGTTTAGCCATAACTGCTTTAGTTCATCTTTTGAGATATATCTATTTTCATTTTCTATATCTATTTTTAGAAGAGCTATAAACCACTTTAAAGCATCATCTTCAGTTTTTGGAATGATTGGAATATTTTCAAAATTTACTTTAAAATTTTCATACTCTATAACTTTATACTCCTCCAAATAAAACGACCAAATAAAACTCTGAACCACATCAAGTTTATTGTTTATCCAATCATACTTCACTTTAAAAGAGTTATACTCTTCATCCCACTCTTTACGAAAAAGTACATTTAAATCAATACTTTCCATACTAATTTTTTTATCATTTATTACATAGTTCCATTTTTCATCTTCATAAACTAAATCAATATTTTTACTACCTGTATTATGAAGTAAGCCTTTATTTTTCTCAATTTTTACAACCTCAAAAGTTTCTTTTCTATTAAAATTTTTATGCTTACTCTCTATAAAGTTTTTCACATCTCTATCAAGCTCTGAAATATTATCAGCACTATTTCTTGAAACTGCTTTTTCTCTTCTTATATTTTCTGCTAAATATTTAAAAGGTTTTTTTAGTGTCATTTTCAAAATAAGAAAAAGTGTATTTTCCATACTCTTTTTCAGGAAAACCATCTTCTATATTTTCAATATAACCATCTTTTAAAACTTTTAAATCCTCAAGTTTTTGTATCACATTTTTTATGGCTGAAGATGGCATATTTTTTTCTTCAAGTTTTTCTATTAAATCTTCTTGAGTTTTTAGACCTTCTAAAAGTTCTATATATGGAGAAGTTTCAAAAAAATCCAACTCACCTACAAACTCAAACTTTTTTACTTGTATATCTTTACTTAATGTTATTTTCACTACATACCTCCACTTTTGGCTAATCTTTTTAACTCTTGTGACCCATTTTGTTTATTTGCAAAAAAGTTCCTGTCACCTACTATCACTCTTTGATACTTTGCTCTTGTTAATGCTACATTAAGTCTATTTATATTGTCTAAAAAACCAATAGATTGAGTTTTCATCATACTTATAAAGACTATATCAGCTTCCATACCTTGAAACTTATCAACAGTATAGAGTAATATTTCAACATCTTTTATATTAAATTTTGACATTTTGTTTGGCTGATTAGATAATTTTCTTATACCATCTCGTAGTATAGTTGCTTGTGCTTGATGAAATGTAAGAACTGCTATACTCCAAGGCTCACCATCTTGATTTTTTGGATTTTGTTTCGTAAATTTTAAAAACTTTTGCACCTCAGCCATCACAACCTTTACCTCTTCAGGATTACGACCATTACTACTGTCTTTCTTTTGAACATCTAGCCAAACAGCACGACTGATATACTCTCTATAGTCCCAATCTCTCTCTATACTCCGAGCATCTTTTAAAGCTGAACTATTACCAATGGTATAAAACTCTTCTCTTGAAAACTTTGAAATATCGGAGTGCATTCTATGTTGCGTTTTTAAAGTTTCATGTCTCTGTTTTAAATCTCTACTATCAAAACCCTCTGTAATTGTTGTGCTATTTTTATGCTTCTCACCATTTCCTACTTGAATAGACTCTAGTATAGATGACAGAGTCATATTGTAGATTCTATCTACGGCATTATCTTTTGAGACAGGTTTTAAAAGTTCATAAGTTTTTTCATAGTAAGAGTCTGGATTTTTCAACATCCTTCTTTCATAAACTCTTATCATTCTCCAAGTGATATCCTCTGCCCAATTTCTTTCTTTTAGCATTAATTTAAAAATATCTTTATAGTCTACTAAAGGGTTATCCTTGGAGTAGTTATTATTTATTTTAGAAAAGTTTTGCAATTTTTGTTTACTGTTTAAGTAAGTTTGCTTAAAGAAAAAATCTTCACTTTCACTCTCTTTTTTAAGTATTGTGATGTGAGTTTTGGGCAAATACATTTTGATGTCATTAAAAGTTCCCTCTTTTATAAGTATCAAATCACTTCCAAGTTTTTTAAATAAATCTTGCTCGTTACTATATGACACTACTTTATCCTTATAAGGATTATTATCTTTTGTACTCCACTCTTGAAGATATTTTTTTATCTCTTTTTCTTCATTAGAAGAGACTTCTACAATATATGGATTTTGAATTTTATTTTTTTTATCATAGCTATTATGCAATGTTTCAAAAACAATTCGTATTGCTTTTTGGGTATCTTTTGGAATTACTACATTAAAGTTATGAATTATATGTGATTGTTCTATAAATGGAGAGAGTTGTTTTATATCTCCTACAAGTATCCATTTTTTAGCAGTCATAGCAGGTACTAAAAACTCTTGAAATGTTGTTTTACTTGATTCATCTATTATCATATAGTCAAACATTGTATCCATTGGTAAATTGGTTTTTTGTCTATTTTTAATAGGTGGAAACTGATTGATTCCCATTGTTGTACCGCATACAAGATTAGCACTATCAAGTACCAATCTTTCAGCCATCTCTTCATTAAAGCCATCTCTTCTATATTGCTCTATTTTTTTATCTATCTGAAGATGTTGCACATTCTCCCCAATACTTCCATCTCTTCCTATTCGTAAAGCTTCTACCAAATTATCTTTATCAAACTTATCTATTCTCTCTAGTACATTATCTATAGCCACATGAGTAGATGCAGATAAAAGTATCTTTTTACCATCTTTTATAAGCTGTAGTATCAGCTCTAAAATAGTTGTAGTTTTACCACTTCCAGGAGGACCTTCAAGTATGGCAAAATCATCGGTAGATATAGCTTTTTTGACAAACTCTCTTTGATCAAGAGTCCCATCATAATCTTCATTATTTAAAATATACCAATTATTGATTGTTATCGGTTTTGACTCTTTCCATAATCTACTATCTTTTCTTTCAAAAAGTTTTATAAGATTTTGTTGATTTTTCACGGGAGAGTCATTTAAAAGTTTAAGTGTATCTCTCTGCTTTTTCAAATTACCAGTTTCTATTTTTATCTTAATATTTTCATTCTTGTTAAGTTCTTTTGGGTATTTCCAATCTTGTCTAAGTATTAGAATCTTATCATCTATCTTTCTTGATTTAATATCAAATTGATTTTTTTTATTACTCCCTTGATATATTGTTCTTACATCATCTGCAAAAAAATACTCTGATATAGCTTTATCATCACTACTATCATCATCTATAAGTTGTATAACTATATCTTTTTGATTAGAATTTTTATTTTCTTTCCAGCTGTATTTATTATCATTTTCATCTTTTAATATTTTACTTTTTGGAAGTTTTTCACTTTGGTACTCATTACCCATTTTCTCATACAGATATTCACTCTCTGCATCAAAAAGTTGTTCAAAAGAGCTACTATATTTACTACAACTCAACTTTTGAGACCCTAAAGACAACTCTTTTAGATTTTTTTCTGTTTTTATGTAAACATCCCAACCACTCTCTAACTCCTCTAGTCGTTCTATCTTATAATCTTTTCCATTACTGTGAAGTACATCATCGCTATTTAAAGATAGATTTGTCAGTTCATATGCAACTTCATTATTATTTAGCTCTACTGTTTCATCTTCTGTTGGCAAGATGTCCGTATCAAGTATAATGTAATTTTTTTCTATTGTAATATCTTTTTTATCAAATCGAACTGTTTCATCTTGAGTATCAAAAAATAGTTTATTTCTCTCATCTTTTAAGCCTTCAACATCATCTACAAACACTTTAAAAATCGTCTTTGGTTTTTCAATTTTAAATTTATTATAAACAGCTGTCACATTTAAGGAGAAGTTTGATTTTATATATTTCCACTCACACTCATAAGAACCTTTCTTTTCTTCTGCTTTTATTGCTTCATTTATAAAGCTATAATAAGGTGTTAATGCTTCTTTTGTAGTATTAACAAGTGCTTGTACTCTAACAGGAGAATTACTAAAACAACTATAGTATGAGTGGTCACCAAGCTGTAAATTATTGTAGCGATTATTTTTTCTGTTATTATTTTTTCTTTTTTTGTACTCTGCCATTTAATTTACTTTATAAAAG
>CAZTNH010000108.1:0-5004 GCA_964615395.1 uncultured Sulfurimonas sp. | reverse complement strand
TTGAACTTATTCCTGTTATTAACAAGATAGATTTACCTGCTGCTGATCCTGATAAGGTAGCTGAAGAGATAGAGACTTCTATAGGCATCGATGCAACTGATGCTTGTTTAGTATCTGCTAAAACGGGTGTTGGGATTCGTGAGTTAATTGATGCTATCGTAGATAGAGTTCCTGCTCCTGTTGGAGATCCTGAAGCTACTACAAAAGCCATCATTTATGACTCATGGTTTGACCAGTACTTAGGTGCACTTGCACTTGTACGTGTCTTTGATGGTCAGGTTAAAAAAGGGCAAAATATCAAGCTTATGTCTAATGGTGAAGAGCATCAAATACTTGACTTAATGTACCCTCACCCTATGAAAAAGATTAAAACTAAGAGTATTGAGTGTGGTGAGATTGGTATCGTTGTTCTTGGTCTTAAAGAGGTAAGTGTTATCAATGTTGGGGATACTTTAACTGATGTTAAAAACCCAACTGCTGAGCCTGTTGGAAACTATGAACCTGCAAAACCATTTGTATTTGCAGGGATTTTTCCTATAGATACTGACAAATTTGAAGATCTTCGAGAAGCACTTGATAAACTCAAACTCAATGACTCTTCACTCTCTTATGAGCCTGAAACTTCAGTAGCACTTGGTTTTGGTTTTCGTGTAGGTTTTCTTGGAATGTTGCATATGGAAGTTATTAAAGAGCGTTTAGAACGTGAATTTAATCTTGACCTTATCGCCTCTGCACCATCGGTAATCTACAATGTTTACCTTAGTAATGGTGATTTTGTAAATGTGCAAAACCCATCACAACTACCAGAAGTGAACCGTATAGATAGAATCGAAGAGCCTTATGTGAGAGCGACTGTAATCACTCCTGCTGAATACTTAGGAAATATCATTACACTTCTTATCAACAAGCGTGGAACTCAAACAAAAATGACTTACCTCAATGAAGATAGAGTTATGCTTGAGTATGAAGTGCCTATGAATGAGATAGTGATGGACTTTTACGATACTCTTAAAAGTATCTCAAAAGGTTATGCATCATTTGATTATGAGCCTATCGACTTTAAAGTGGGTGACCTTGTGAAACTTGACATCAAAGTAGCAGGTGAAGCAGTAGATGCTCTTAGCATCGTTGTTCCTCGTAACCAAGCACTCTCTCGTGGACGTGTACTTGTTAAAAACATGAAAGAGCAAATCCCGAGACAACTCTTTGAAGTTGCTGTTCAAGCCTCTTTAGGAAGTCAGATTATCGCTCGTGAAACTGTAAAATCTATGGGTAAAAATGTTACGGCAAAATGTTACGGTGGAGACATCACTCGTAAACGTAAACTTTTAGAAAAACAGAAAGCTGGTAAGAAACGTATGAAGTCTATCGGTAGAGTACAGTTACCACAAGAGGCATTTATGTCTGTTCTAAAAATGGACTAAACGCCAACTCCTATGAAATGCTTGATGTGTGAGAGTTTATCACTTAAACACATCTGCAACAGATGTCAAAAACTCTACTTAAGCCCTAAAATCTACAAACGATACTTACCAAATGGCACTCAAATCATCTCTTTTTATAAATACGAAGCAATAAAAGATCTTCTCCATACTAAACATACTGATATTGGATTTCATATTTATAATATCTTAGCCAAAAATAGTTTTGAAAAATTTGCAAATGAATTTTACTTTGAAGAGAACATTCTTTCCATAGCTATTGATGACAATGTAAAAGGTGACTACTCTCATACTGCTATCTTAAACCATCATCTTAAATCTAAAAACATCAAACCACTCTACTCAAAACTACGAGCTCAAAACAGTGCTTCATACTCGGGAAAGAGTAAATCATTTAGAGAACTAAACCCTAGAGATTTCAGACTTAAAAACTTTAGAGGGGAGAGTCTAATTTTAGTAGATGACATTGTTACAACAGGAGCTACTCTTAGCGAGGCTATAGCCATACTTCAGAGTAAGGGAAAAGAAGTTCTCTTCTGCTTAACTCTTTGTGATGTCGCTAACTCTTAGAAAAATCTTTTTAAATATTTATCTATACCTTTTTTAATCACCTTAGTTGCCTCTTTTTTCATAAGTTCATCAGCATGTACTTTCACATGAAGAGAATTTATATTGCCATTAAGAGTAACTTCAATAGGATTTTTATTTGCTACTATATCTATCTTAGCATGAACAATTTGTGTTTTTGAATTGAGTTTTGCATTTTTTGTAGAGATTGATGATTTGTTTGATTTAAGACTCAATGATGTAATGATATTCTCTTTATTTATCTTAGCATCTACATCCCCAGCAAAAATCTCTTTGTAGAGATTAATCTTTGCATATTTTTTTGTTAAATCAAGTACTTTGTTTTGAGTAAACTTACCATTTGAGAGTTTTCCATCAAATGTTCCTCTCTCCTTAGCAAGATTGTATTTCACATCACCACTTATACGAGAATCAAAAACTTTAGGATAGATAAGCATATCAAAAACTTTAAGTGTCTTCATACCGTTTAACTTAGCGTTTAAGTCATCATTATGTAGTTTCACATCTAAAACACCATCTGCCACTTTTGAGTGCATAGTAAAGTCTAAATCTTTAGCTTGTTTTACTTTTCCAGTTGCATTTAAAGAGCCTTTCATATGTCTATCACTCACAAAGTAAAATCTATCTAAATTAGGAAGTTTTACTCTATAGTCACTCTCAAACGAGTTATCGCTAAGTTTAAATTTAGCATTTTTAATAGTTAAATCTGCAAGATTAGAGTTAAAATTAACTTTTGTATCTATACTCTTTCCCTTTAAAACAGTATAAGTAACTGCATTAAAAGTTACCTTTGGCATCGCTGTTTTAAACTTGTAAGTTTTAGTGAAATACTTAGAGTCTAAAACTCCTTTATATATTTTACTTTTTACAACTCCCTGTAAATTTGCCATATCTACACTGCTCATATCTACATCTAAATCAAAGTAAGCATTAGCATAGTGAGGTTGCTTTACCATATAGAGAGCTTTTTGTAATTTTAAGGCTCTTACTCTTGCTTTTACTTTTGTTGGTTTGAAATTTTCTAATGTAGCTGTGAAATTTGTTTTTGATGATGCAAAATCTGTTTTTCCATTTACTACTAAACTCTTCTTAGAGCCTTTCACTTTCCCACTAAGTTTTAATGAGCCTCGAACATCAGCACCTATTATCACTTTTAAAAGCCCTAACTCTTTCACATTTACACCATATTTTATATCTACTAAAAGTGGTTCTGGGATTATCTTTCCTCCTGAACTTATTTTTGCAAGATTTGAGTTTAATGTATAGATATAATCCACATCATCATCTTTTAAAGTGGCGTTTAGATTCATACTAAATGCTGTATTTCTCGGTATAGTGATTGAAAAATCTTTTTTAAGTACTCTTGTGTTTAACTTTCCATGACTTGTATGAAGCAGAATATTTCCATCAAGTTTATGAGGTGTAATATTTTTAAAATTCACATCTAAGTTTATATCAGCACTTGCATAAGATTTTTGATTTCCAATATATAGCAATGTTTTTAAATCTACATCTTTCATTTTAGCGATAATAGATGTTGGATTAAAATCTGTCAACTCTACATGATAAGTAGTATCACCTTTTGCAAGATCACTGACACCATCTATCTTTATAAACGCTAGATTACCAACAACTGAACCATTTGTACGGAATGCACCTTGGAGTTGTGTTTGAGTCAATTTTTTAAGTGTTTTCAACTCTTCTAGTTTTAGTGAGTACTTAATATTAAAAGCTTGTGTAAACATCGAGTAGTTACCAACTACAACAAGTGTGTTGTTTCTGTTTAACTCTACTCGTATATCGAAACTACTCATACCTAAAGAGAATTTTTCTAGTTTTACAGTATTTAAAGTGTTCTCTTGAATTTTCTTTTCAATAATTGGTTTTAAGATACCATTTCCAAAACTTGTAAATAATCCTAAATATACTACTAATACTATACTTACTATAAATGACAAAATCCATGCTACTACTTTCATCTACTATCCTATATTTAACTCAAATTTTTGTAAATTATTATACATCAGATAGCTATTTATTCTACTTAAAAATATGAAAACAACAACTTGATAAAGATAGACTCAACTTATCTAAGTTAAAATATTTAAGTTTTACTTGACATGTTTACACTCAATCGTTATAATACTGCTAACTTTTAAATAAAGGAGTCATTTAACAATTATGTCTAAAGAAGAATTACAAGACGAAAACCTTGCAAATGATGAGGCAATCGCAGAAAATGAAGAAGTTATAACAGACGAAGCAGAGGCTGAAGCTGTAGCAGTTGAAAATGAATTTGATCTTTTACAGACTGAACTAACAGAGTTAAAAGACAAATATGCACGTGTTCATGCTGATTTTGATAATATCAAAAAAAGACTTGAACGTGAAAAGTACACGGCAGTAGAATATGCAAATGAAAAATTTGCAAAAGATATGATCCCTGTACTTGATGCACTTGATGGTGCTATGAAGTCAGTTCAAACTGATGCAGACAAAGCAGAACTTTTTGATAAGTTAAAAGAGGGTATCGAGCTTACACACAAATCATTTCTAACTCAGTTAGAAAAACATGGTGTAAGTATGGTAGCACATGATGAACCATTTGATCCAAACATTCATAATGCTATTCAAGCGATGGATAGTGAAGATGTTGAATCTGGAGAGATAGTTCAAACTTTTCAAACAGGTTACAAATACAAAAGTCGCCCACTTCGTGAAGCGATGGTAATAGTAGCAAACTAGAAGAAGCACTATCGGGGCTTAGACTTTAGTCTAACTTCTTATGGGAGTGAACTCCCATCCCCAACTGGAAGAAGAAATGTTATCGGGGCTTGGACTTTAGTCCAACTTCTTGTGGGAGTGAACTCCCATCCCCGAATGAAAACAAATTAAAAAATAAAATTTAAGGAATTAATTATGAGTAAAGTAATTGGAATAGATTTAGGAACAACAAATTCATGTGTAGCAGTTT
>CAZTNH010000107.1:0-5011 GCA_964615395.1 uncultured Sulfurimonas sp. | reverse complement strand
ATCTTTAAACTCCTATGGTCTTATCTTCAAGAGGGCAAAGAGATTCATGCTTATGTAAAAAATATCTGTAAAGATGGCTCTTTTTACTGGGTAATGGCAAATGTCACACCCTCTTACTTTAAGGGAAAGATTGTTGGGTATCACTCATCAAGAAGATTACCAACACCACATGCTCTTGAGATAATTATTCCACTTTATAAACAGCTACTGCAAGCTGAAAAAAGTGGTGGAATGCAAGCAAGTGAAAAAATTATGAATCAATTACTAAAAGAAAAAGGAGTGAACTATGACGAATTTATCCTCTCTTTCTAAGCTTCATTATGCCAACTATGCTCATATCGCAGTAGTATCTTTAGGGCTATTTGTAAGTGTTATATTTTTTGAGTTTCATATAGCAAATATCGTTATTGCCCTCTATGCTTATAAGCAGATAGCTGTTACGAAAAAGAGTATCAACAATACATCTAAAATGATTGCAGAGTCTGTCAAAGATGGAAACTTTGAGAGTAGACAGATAAACATAGAGGGAGGAGGCGAACTCGAAGAACTCGCTTGGAGCCTGAATGACCTTTTTGACCAACTTGAAGCTATATTAAGAGAGATCAACACTTCTATAGAGTATGCATCTCACAACCAGTACTTTAGACGTATCAATACAATGGGTCTTAATGATATCTTTGTAAAGACAGGAAGTTTAATCAACAAAAGTATAGATGCTATGTATGAAGAGTATAAAGAGCAAGAGCATAAGAACTTTATACTCGAACTCTCTCAAACTGGGGATAGTTTAGCAAGTAGTTTCGCAAATATTCAGACTCAAATCAGTGATACAAATGACACCCTTACTTCTTTAGCCATAGAGTCTCAAGAGAGTGCTTCACTCTCCCGTTCTAACAATGAAGTCGTGGAAACTATGAATCAAAACTTCAATAAACTCTCAGAAATCATATCTTTAAATGATGAATCTATAGAGGGAGTCTCAAGTAAAACAGCAGAGATAACTTCCGTAATAGACCTTATCAAAGATATAGCCGATCAAACTAACCTACTCGCACTTAATGCTGCCATAGAAGCAGCGCGAGCAGGAGAGCATGGTCGCGGTTTTGAAGTTGTTGCAGATGAAGTTCGTAAACTCGCTGAAAGAACTCAAAAAGCAACAAACGAAATCACAATCTCAATATCTACACTCCAACAAGAAGCAAATGGAATGCTTGACAACTCAAAAGCACTTAACTCCATTGCTGATGAGTCAACAAAAAGTGTAGTTACTCTCTACAGCTCACTCGAACAGTTCAATAAAACAAGTGAATCAGTTCTTGCATCAAGCCGTCTTATGAAAAATAAAAACTTTGTAGTTCTCGCAAAAATAGACCATATTCTCTTTAAAGATGATGCTCTTCAACACATACAGAGTAAAACATTTAAAGAGTATGGAGATCATCACACTTGTCGCTTAGGAAAATGGTATGAGGGTGAGGGAGCATCTTACTTCAGTCACTCAAAAAGTTTTAATGCTATGTTAAAACCACATGCTATGGTTCATGATAAAATTATAGATATATTTAAACAGATACATGAATCAAGTTTACTAGAGAAACAGAATGAAGTTTTAAATAGCTTTCAAGATATGCATAATGCATCTGAAGAGCTATTTAGCCTTATGGATAGTATGCTAGAAGAAGAAGCAGTCTATCAAGATAATCATGTAGAAGATGGGGAAATAGAACTTTGGGATGAGTAGATATCTGCACCCTTAAAAAAGAAATCTAACTCCTGAGTCTCTTCTTTATAAAGAAGTGGACTATCTAAATCTACATACTTTATAACATCTCTATAGTTAAACGCCAGATAGAGAGCTGCATTTATAGAGTATGGTCCCTCTAACATAGAACCTAACATACAGACTATATTTTTCTCTCGTGCATACTCTAAAATCTCTATAGCTCGACTCACTCCACCACACTTCATCAGTTTTATATTTATCATATCTGCTGATCTACTCTGCATAACTTTTTTAACATCAGAGAGTGTAAAAGTTGCTTCATCGGCAAGTATAGGAATAGAACTAGCTTCCGTTATAGTTTTAAGACCCTCTAAATCATCGGCATGAACGGGTTGTTCAATCAACTCTATCTTTATATCTTTGAGAGCATTGACATAGACCAAAGACTCTTTCAAACTCCATGCTTGATTTGCATCTATAAAGAGTTTGGCGTTTGGAACTCTAAGTGAGAGTTCTTTTGTCACAGCAATAGCATGAGATATATCACTTCCAAGTTTTATCTTTAATATATCCATACCATTTTCAAACGCCACTCTAGCATCATGTAACATCTTCTCTTTTGGATTGAGACTTATAGTTATATCTGTTTTAATGGATTGGGTGTGAAGTAGTTTAAAAGGAGCTATCAAACTCATAAATGCCATATCTAGTGAAGCCTTAGCACTTGAACCTATACTAAGAGAGTGAAGTTTTTCAAGTGCCATCGTAGGACTTAAACCTACGAAAGAGTCTTTAACCTGAGATATAGAGTCTAAAATTATCTCTATATCCTCCCCTGTAATAGCAAAAGTAGCAGGAGCTTCACCAATCCCTATTTTCCCATCATTAAGCAGAACATGCACACGAACAAACTCTATATTTTCTACTCTACGGAGTGCTGTTATAAAAGGAGTTTTTAGGGCGAGAGTCTCTACTTTTGTAGTTATTTGAGAAATTATACTGTTTTGTAGCATATTTTTACATACTCCTCCATTTCTCTTGAATCTTACCTCTATCTTGAAGAGAAACCCACTCTTTACATGAGTCTTTAGTTGCAAAAATTGCACCCTACTCACTTGTTTAGAAGTTTTATCTTCTAAACTCCTGTTTATGCCTGTCTATCTCTACCAGATTCACGAAACTCTAGTCTAGTTTTATCTTGCTTTAATTTTTTATAAAGTTTAAATTTTGCTTTTTCTAATGTAGCTTCATCGTACGAAAATTCTTTTAAAAGAACTTCATCTCCAACATTTGCTGTATCCATTGCAAAAAGTTTTAACTCTTTTTTTGTAAGTTTAGCTTTAAGAACACTATATAGCTCTTTATCTTCTACTATTAAGTCCATACTATCTAGCATAGAAAATTCTGCTATAAGTTCTCTAAAACTATTATCCTTGTGGTACTGTCTCCATACTGTGCTTTCTAACATAATTATACTCTTCCTTATTTTATTTCATAAAACAAGGGAACCTGTCCCTATTATTTATGACACTATTGGAACTCGTCCCAATAGTTACGTTTTAACGCTAAAGCGTAACTTAGAAAAGAACTAAATTCTTTTCTGAACACTAGGTTTCCTTCGGCAGGAAGCCCAAAATATTTTATATTTTTTCTAAAATCAGAGTGAGATCTTTCTCTTTAATGATAATATTTGCCTCTTTTTCTAAAATCTCTCTAGCGCAAAACGCCACTCTTGTTCCTGCATGAACAAACATACTCAAATCATTTGCTCCATCTCCACAGACTAATGTCTCTTCTGGTGTTACACCGAGAATATTTTGTAAGCGAGTTAACATATCACCCTTAGAGTGTGAAAACATCATATCTCCACCTACTAAACCTGTAAGTACTCCATCTTTTTCATGTAAAACATTTGAAAAGTCTGCATCATAACCGAGTATATCTTTCGCATGTCCTGTAGCAGTTCTAAAACCACCTGAGAAACAGACAACTTTAACTCCGCGTTTTTTAAGCTCAGAAATAGTCTCTACTGCACCCTTCATATATGGTAAGTTTTGAGATATTTTCTCAACTACTGAAAAATCAAGACCTTTTAAAAGCCCTACTCTCTGCTGAAGAGACTCAAAAAAATCAAGTCTCCCACTCATCGCTTCTTCTGTAATGCGAGCAACCTCTTCACCTATTCCTAACTCGTCCGCAAAAAAATCTATAGTTTCGCCATCCATTAGTGTAGAATCGAAGTCAAATACTGCAAGTTTTAAACTCATACTTACTCTCTTTTGTTATAATAATGGCATTATAACTAAAGAGGACTTTTATTTGTTTGATACTTTACTAGAAAAACTAAATAACGACACATATATCACTCTTGAGACAACGCCTGGACACTCTCCTGTTTTTACTCCTACCATAGAGAAAATCGCGGCGTTAGATCTTGATAAGTATGTAGATGGTTTTTCCACCACAGATAACCCACTAGCAAAACTAAAATACAATGCACTTTTTGCAGCAAAACTACTCCAAGATAGATTTAACAAACCTGTTATTGCGACTATGAGTATGAGAGACCGTAACAAAATAGCACTTCAATCAGACCTACTAGGTGCAAATGAAGTAGATATTCGAGCTATTTTAGCACTCACTGGTGACCCTGCGACTATGAGTGACCAACCTAGAACAAAAGGTGTTTTTGAGGGAGACTCTACTCTTCTTCTTGACATTATTTCAGCATTTAACTCAGGTATGAACTATGCAGGAAAACCTCTAGCAGTAGAGCCAAAACCACTCTACCCTTTTGCAGTAGTGAACTCCTATGCAAAAAACCCTAAAACACTTCAAAAGAAGATACAAAAAAAGATAAAACATGGAGCATTAGGTATCATCACGCAACCTGTTTATGATTTAGAGAGTGCTAAGATACTTTTAGAGATGAAAGAGAATGCCAACCGTGAGTGCTGTCCTGATAAGAAAAAAGCAGAACTTATTTTTGGTATCTTTCCCATAACTAAACTCCGTACAGCACAGTTTCTCTCAGCTCATGTCCCTGGTATAAATGTACCTAACATCTGGATAGAGAGATTACGTAAAGCACATGAGAGTGGAGTAGAAGAAGAGTACAAAGTAGGCTTTGAGTTAAGCAAAGAGCTTTTTGAAGAGATAAAAGCACTCCATCCAAAGATACACCTAATGACTGCAAACCAATTCGATATCGCAAAAGACATATTAAAATAAACAAGGAAATTAACAACTATGATAGATTTAAAACTACTACAAAAAGATTTTGATGGA
>CAZTNH010000106.1:0-5036 GCA_964615395.1 uncultured Sulfurimonas sp. | reverse complement strand
TTTTAGCTGAAGATATGTCAGCGATGGAGATAGTTTTTTTTAGAAACTTAATTGGAGTGGGTCTTATACTTTATGCCCTAAAACATACTCCTCCCAAACTTACTGGTGGAAAATGGTATCTTCTTATTACTCGTGGGATTTTGGGGTTTACAGCTATGATACTTTTTTTCTATACTATCACTACAATTCCCCTAGGCGAAGCGATAACACTTAACAAAACTTCTCCTCTTTTTGTAACGATTTTAGCATACTATCTTTTAAAAGAGAGTCTGAGTAAAAAGACACTCTTTGCTCTTTTAATAGGATTTATAGGAGTTATGATGATAGCAAAACCTGTAGGTGTTACTATCTCTTATGAACATTTTTTAGGAATTTTAGGTGGGTTTTTTGCAGCGGCTGCTTATACAACGATAAAAAAGATAAAAGATATTTATGATGCTCGAGTGATAGTACTCTCTTTTGTGGGAATAGGGACTCTTATGCCAGCACTCTTTTTTCTTCTTGCTCCCTATGTAGATGCTCCCAAGGCTTTGAGTTTTCTCTTTCCAGCGTTTAGTTACCCCTCCTCTTTTAAAGTCTGGAGTCTTATACTGTTTATGGGAATTATTTCTGTTATCTCTCAGTGGTTACTCACAAAGGCATATAGCTCTTCAAACTTAAGTATCATAGGGGTTATCTCTTACACTAATATTCCATTTGCTATAGGATTTGGGTGGATGCTAGGAGATGCTTTTCCTGATACTTTTACATTTATAGGTATAGGTCTAATCGTACTTGGTGGAATACTTGTAAGTAAAAAACAGTTCTATTATTTTAAAAACTTATTATCATTTAAAATTAAAAAAGATATAATAATTTAGTTTAAAATAAAAAATTGGAGTTTTTATGAGAAAATTTTTAACACTTTTAACTCTCTGTAGTCTTAGTAGTTTAACTATACAAGCAGCAGAGTTAGAGAAAAATGAGATGAAAGAGAAAAAGAGTGACTTTTACGTAGCAGCTAAAGCATTAGTAACTTTAGGTAATACTATAACAGAAGAAGAAGCAACTCTTGATGGTGGTGTAGGAAAAGGGTTTGGTATTGATTTGGGGTACAGAATTGCTAATGGTTTTGCAGTTGAAGTAGATGCAACTTATGATACAAATACAGTTACGGAAGAAAAAGATGGCATTAAAGAAGATTACACTGGAACATATTTAACAAGTTCTTTTGATGTTGTATATGCTCATGAGCTTGTAGAAAACCTTGAACTTTTTGGAAAGATTGGTTATGAAATAGAGTATGAAAAAATTGACACTATAGCAGACTCTTATGAATCAACTACTGGATTTATTTATGCCGCAGGTATGGAGTATGAAGTTGCAGAATCGGTGGCAGTTTTAGCTGAGTATGAAGTGACAACTATAGATGGTCCACGTGGTAATAGTGTTTTTCTAGGAATGCTTTATAATTTCTAAATAAATCTTAACTCCTATTTAATCATTATCTAGTTATCATCTGTAACATTAGCAATTTAATTTTGAGGTTATTGATGAAAAAGTTATTATTATTTTTTATAAGTACTATTTTTTTACTAAGTTCGTGTTCTTCGGAACATGATAATAGATTAAAGATTTCTGCTACAACATGGATAGGTTATACACCATTCTTTTATGCAAAAGAGAAGGGATGGTTAGAGCCTTTAGATATTAAACTTCTTTATATCTCTTCTTTAGCTGAAAATATGTATCTTTATGAGGCTGGAAATACAGATGCTTTTACTGGAACACAGTATGAGTACACTATCTTACATGAAGATGTAAAATCTTTAACACCAATTATGCTTCTTGATAAATCAAATGGTGGTGACTTAGTGATGAGTAATGTTTCTGTTAAAAAACTTCAAGAGACACAATCTGAAATAGATGTGTTTTTAGAAGTAGATTCTGTTAACTACACGATTTTAAAAGATTTTTTAGCACTCTACAAGTTAGAAGATAAAAAGATACACTATAAAAACATGGATCAAACACAGATAAAATTACTAAAATCTACATCTACTCCAACTGTTATAATTACCTATATACCTTACAATCTAGCATTAGAAAAAAGTGGATTTAAAGAGATAGCTTCTACGAAAGATAGTTTAAATCTCTTAGTTATAGATGCCCTTTTTACTAGAACTGATATTCTTGAAGCACATGAAAAACAGTTTGAAGCTTTAAAAGTTTTAATAGATAGAGCTATAGTAGATTTAAAAAAAGATCCTAAAGCATTTTATGAGATAGTAAAACCCTATATCTTAGAGATGAGTTATCAAGAGTTCTTAAGCTCAATGAATGATATAGTTTGGATTAACAAAAAAATATCACCAAAATTAAAAAGAAGAATGTTACAAGCAGATATTCCAACAAGGGATCTTTTATGAGATTAAGTATAGGAATTCAAAAGTTTATTTTTTTACTTTTAAGTGTTCTAATCCTCTTTTTAGTTCTTCTTTTTGCAAATGTTTATGTAAAACAGCATGAAAAAAAAGCTGCTGTAATGCTAAACTCTATTCAGTCTCAAATGTCAGAAGTAAATTATATAATTTCTAAAAATTTAGAAAATATAAAGGGTTTAAATAATTTTCTTCCTCTTCTTGATCGCATATCTGCAAACAATGATTTTATTTCAGCTATTATAATTCATAATGGACAAGATATCTTATTAACAACAAATCCAATGTATAAAAAACTTCTCCCTACCTATAGAACTAACAATACTCAAGAGAGTGCTTACGATATTCTTATGAATCAAAATGGCTTAGAAGAGGATATAAAGTACTATAAAGGTATTCAAAAAGAGACTCTACATCTTATATTTGTTTTTGATAAAGAGGAGATAAAGTTTGCATTTAATGCAACAAATAGTAATCAGATTTTTAATACACTTATTTCAATTTTACTTTTAGTCCTATTTATTTGGTACATCATTCACAAGATAGCAGTAAAACCACTAGAAAGATTACGTCAGTTTGCTTATTATCAAAGTGAAACGCCAAAATACTTTTTTCTTAAAGAACTAGAAACTATTAGATACTCAATGGTTGAGACATTTAAAAGATTAGATGTAGAGAAAAAAGAGCTGTATGATTTGGCTAGAACAGATTCATTAAGTGGTCTTGCCAATCGTAATGCCCTTATTGAGCATTTGAAAAGGCTTATTGAGAAATCAAAAAGAAAGAATGAAGAGTTCGCTGTACTTTTTTTGGATCTTGACCATTTTAAAACTATAAATGATTCTTTAGGTCATAATGTTGGAGATTCTCTGCTTCAAGAAGTAGCTACAATTATTGAAAATGTATTACGCTCAAATGACTTTGTTGCACGAGTTGGTGGTGATGAGTTTGTGATAGTACTGCAAGAGTATAACTCACTTATTGAACTTACAAATATTATAGATAGAATACAAACTACTTTATCCCAAACACGGATTATTCAGTCTCATCCTATTGAGACTAGCAGTAGTATTGGAATAGCTCTTTATCCTAAAGATGGTGAGACTATTATCGCTTTGATGAAAAATTCTGATATCTCTATGTACGAAGCAAAAAAGAATGGAAGATCGCAGTATCATTTTTTTACTAAGAGTCTTAATCGTAGAGTGCAAGAGCGAATTAGACTAGAAAAAGAGATGAAAAAAGCTCTACTTAATGATGAGTATGAACTCTACTATCAGCCAAAAGTTAATATTGAAACTGGAAAAATAGAAGGAGCAGAAGCACTTATTCGCTGGAATAGCCCAACAAAAGGTATGATTTCACCAAATGATTTTATTCCTTTAGCCGAAGAGAACGGTTTTATAATTGAGCTAGGTAAGTGGGTTTTTAAAACAGCACTTAAACAACAGGTAAAGTTTTATGAAGATGGTATAAAGATAAAAATCTCTATAAATCTCTCTTCAAAACAGCTTTTAGCAGCTGACTTTATGGAGTTTTTTGAAAAAACTATGCAAGAGAGTAGAGCTATAGTTGAGTTAATAGATATTGAAATTACAGAGTATATGTTCTATGAAAATAGTGATATGAATATTGAAATTTTAACATCCTTACATAAGTATGGTGTGAGTATCTCTCTTGATGATTTTGGAACAGGTTACTCCTCTTTATCTTATCTTAAAGATTTTCCTATAGATAATCTTAAAATAGATAAATCTTTTATTGATGATATAGATAAAGAGAGAGGTCGAGTTTTTGTAGATACTATAGTCAAAATGGGACAGACACTGAAAATGAGTGTTATTGCTGAGGGTGTAGAAGATAAAGAGCAGTTAGCATATTTAAAAAGTATAGGTTGTGATGAGTATCAGGGTTATTTTATGTCTAAGCCAGTAAATGTAAGTGAGTTTAAGAAGTTATATTTTAAAGAGAGTAAGTAGAAGATAGAAAATTATCTTCTACTTAAAAAAAGGGGAGAGAACCTACAGGTCACCCTCATGTTTTGCTAAGTACTCAGCAACACCTTCAGTTGAAGCTTTCATACCTTCGTCACCTTTAACCCAACCAGCTGGACATACTTCACCAAACTCGTTAGTAAAAAGCATAGTGTCAACCATACGAATCATCTCATCGATGTTACGACCAAGTGGTAAGTCATTGATAACTGCGTGACGGATAGTACCATCAGCATCAATTAGGAATGAACCACGAAGAGCCACACCACCATCTAAAAGAACATCATAAGCTTTAGAGATCTCTTTTGTAAGGTCAGCTACTAAAGGCATTTTAACACGGCCAATTCCACCTTGGTTTACTGGAGTCTCTCTCCATGCGAAGTGAGAAAATTGGCTATCTACAGATACACCGATAACATTTACACCACGCTCAGCGAACTCTTCTACTTTATGAGAAAAAGCGATGATTTCTGATGGACATACAAATGTGAAGTCTAGTGGGTAGAAGAAAAGTACTGTACCTTTTTCACCAAAGTTCTCTGATAATTTGAAATCTTCAACGATTTGACCGTCTGCTAAAACTGTAGTTGCTGTAAAGTCTGGAGCTTGTTTTGTTACTAAC
>CAZTNH010000105.1:0-5042 GCA_964615395.1 uncultured Sulfurimonas sp. | reverse complement strand
TCAATCATACCCTATATAAATTTAAATATAAATTATTTGTTATGTAAGTTAATGTATAATCAATATAAATAAACTATTAGGCCAAAATTTGCAAAATATTCCTCATATTCCAGTTTTATATCGTGAAGTTATCTCTACATTTGAAGATATTGAGAGTGGCATAATTATTGATTGTACTATGGGATATGGTGGACACTCTTCTATGATACTTGAAGCAAATCCAAATATCAAACTCATTGCTATCGATCAAGACCAAACTGCTATAGATTTTTCAACTAAGCGTTTAGCAAAGTATGGAGATAGAGTAAGTATCCGTAAAGGACGTTTTTCAAATGTCATTAAAGAGATTTTACAAGAGTATGATGCGAGTGAGATAAAAGGTCTTTTAGCCGATATTGGTGTTTCATCTCTACAACTTGACCAAAAGAGTAGAGGCTTCTCTTATGAGAGTGATAATCTTGATATGAGAATGGATAAAAGTGCTCCTTTAAGTGCAGAGGTCGTTGTTAACGAATATACACAAGATGAACTTGAAAAGATTATTTTAGAGTATGGAGAACTTCGTAACTATAAAAAAATAGCTGAAACTATAGTGAAAAACAGACCTTTTTTTTCTGCTAAAGAGTTAAGCCAAGTTCTTAAAAATGATCTTCCTCGTGGAAAAAATATTCACCCAGCTACACTTTTAATGCAGGCGATAAGAATAGAGGTAAATGATGAACTAGGAGAGTTAAAGTCTCTTCTTGATTCTCTCTCAAATGCTGGTTTAAACTCAGCTCGTATTGCCATTATCTCTTTTCACTCTTTAGAAGATCGTATTGTGAAGCAGGAGTTTTTAAAATGGAAAAACTCTTGTATCTGTCCAAGTGAAGCATTTAGATGTGAGTGTGGAAATAATCACTCACTAGGGAAAATACTCACTAAAAAACCACTTATGGCTAAAGATGATGAACTCAAAGAGAATGTAAGAAGTAGAAGTGCAAAGATGAGAGTTTTTCAAATGGGTACAAAATATGGGCGATAAAAGCGAAAAAAATGAGCTACTTGATGATATAGATACAGTTTTACTGCCTAATCGTCAACTTGATGTAAATTATTTTATATATATAATTTTAATTCTTAGTTTTATCGCCATGTTCGCCTTTCCTAAAGTTTACATTACACAACAAATCTACTTTAAAAGTAGAGACATTTCAAAACTAAAACGAGAGTACAATACGCTCAAAGAAGAGAACAAGATTATTAGTGCCTCTGTTGAGGAGATCAAGTTTAAAAACCAGATATTAGATACACTTTTTTAGGACAATAAATGATAAGAAAATTTATAGAATTTGCTATAGAAAAACCACTGCTCAACCATATACTTTTAATATTTATCTTTATGCTCTCAATCTTTGCATATATTAACATACCAAAAGAAATTTTTCCACCTACACAGACAGACAAAGTAAGTATAACAGGTGGCTATGCAGGCACATCAGCTGATACTTTAGATAAGATGGTTGTTCAGAGTATAGAGGATGATTTAGATAATATAAATGAATTAGAGGATATTAAAACAAGTATTAAAAATGGCTCTTTTAGTATTACTGCTGACATTAAGAGTGGTTCTGAAAACTCTACTGTTTTAAGTGATGTAAAAGATGTTATAAGTGGGGTTAAAAGAGATTTACCTGCTGATATGAATGAGCCAATAGTAAAGATAAAAACACATGAGTTTCCTTTAGTTCTTATCGCTTTATCTGGTGATGTAGATAAGAAAGTTTTACTAAAGAGGGCTTATGAGTTAAAGAGTGATTTGGGTAGATTTAAAGACTTAAGTGCCATAACTATTCGTGGTGATGCAGATGAAGAGCTAGATATAAAGCTTAACACTCAAAAGATAAAAGCTTATGGACTACAACCCTCTCTTGTTGTCAATGCTCTTAGAAATATTAGTTCTATTTTTCCTATAGGTACTATTAAAGAGAAAGCTCATCATCTTTATATCTCAACTTACAATGGTGAAAAAACAGCAAAAGATGTAGAAAATACTATTATTGGGGTGGGAAATTCACGGGTTCGTATTGGAGATATAGCAGATATCTCTTTCTCTTTAAGCGATTCGGCAGAACTCTCTCACTATAACGGTGTAAGAAATATATCTATCAATATCACTAAGAGTAAAGATGGAAATGCTATTGCTTTAGTTCGAGACATTCGTGTACTGCTTGAAGCTGAAAAGATAAAACATCCAAAACTAGAATATAATATCTATACTGATACCTCCATATGGATAAAAAATCGTCTTAATACTGTCTTTACAAACATTATATTTGGACTTATGCTTGTCTTTATCGCTATGCTGATTTTTATTAACCGTGGGATAGCCTTTGTTGTTGCCCTTGGGATACCTCTAAGTTTTATGATAGGGCTTATAGCTACAGAACTTATGGGAGATAGCTTAAATATGCTTTCACTTTTAGGGGCTCTTATCGCTCTTGGTATGCTAGTAGATGAGGCTATCGTTGTTTCTGAAAATATCTATAGACACCTAGAGGAGGGTATGGATAGGAAAGAGGCTGTTATTACAGGAGCTACAGAGATGTTCCCTGCTGTTCTGACTGCTACTTTGACAACTGTTTTTGCTTTTTTACCTATGCTTCTTATGACAGGTGATATGGGTATGTTTATAAAGATAATTCCTATAATGATTACAGTTTTACTTCTCTCTTCACTCTTTGAGGCTTTTTACTTTCTTCCTCTTCATGCATATGACTTTTTACATGTCTCAAATAAAGAGAGTTTTACTAAGAGGTTTTGGGCAAAAATGTATGTTTGGTATAGTAAAATACTCCACTTTTTATTTAAAAGAAGATATATTTCACTTATCTTGATAACAGTTTCAATTTTATCTATGACTTATGTGATGGTAAAGAACTCTAAGTTTCAGCTCTTTCCAGACTTCGATACTACACAGGTGTATGTTTATGGGAAAGTGAACATTAACAACGACCTAGAAGATACAGAGAAGATAGTCACACTTATAGAGAATAGACTTATAAAAAAATTAAATCCAGATAATGTCTCATCGGTAACATCTGTAATCGGTTTTAAGATGGACTCCAAAAACAGAGCAGAACTTGGAGAAAATATGTTTCATATTTTTGTAGATTTAAATGAGCATGTTCCTGTGAATGCTTTTGATAAATATATAGCTCCTCTTTTGAGTGTTGAGAGTTCGATAAAAGATAAACTGAGAGTTGATGATGCAAGAGTGATAGCTAAAAGAATAGAAAAGCTCACAAAAGATATGCCTACTATGAAAGATGCAAAGGGGAATCCTATCTTTGAAGAGTTTGTTGTTAAAGTTCCAGGGGCTGGAGTGGTGGCAAATGATATAGAGATTTCTTTAAGTTCAAAAACAAATGCTGATGTTATTCCATCTTTAAAGTATATCCAATCTAAACTTTCAAAAATTAAAGGTGTTTATAATATCACTGATGATGCTGATTTAGGAGAAAAAGAGTTAAAATTACGTGTCAATGAGTATGGTCAAGAGTTAGGATTTAATGAAGAGGGTATTTCTGCTGAACTTCGTGCTTACTACCTAAAAGGAGAGTATGGAAAACTCTTTAATAAAAATGGTTTAATCCGTATAAAACTAGAGAGCAATATCAACAAAGATATAGATTCTATAAATAATGTAGAGCTTCAAGTTCCCTCTACCGACAAGTTCGTAACCTTAAAAGATGTATGTGATTTTGTATATGTTCAGAGTTTTGTAACACTGAAAAAAGAGGATGGAAAGCGCATCCGTACTCTCTATGCTTCTATAGATAAAGATATGATTACTTCTTCTGAGATAATGGCAAAATTACAAGGGACATTTGAAAAAATAAGAGCAGAAGGTATAAGCTTAGATATAAAAGGAGAAGAGCAAGAGAACAATAAAAACAAAAGAGAGATGATGCAGTCTGCTGTAATCGCAATATTTTTGATTTTTATTACTCTTGTTTGGCTTTTTGATTCTATCTTAAAACCTTTGGTCGTTTTAAGTACTATACCTTTAGTTTTACTAGGTGTTTATGTAGGTCACTGGATCATGGGACTCAATATGACAATGCTTGGTATGATAGGGATAGTCGGACTTATCGGAGTAGTAGTCAATGATGGGCTTATTATGGTTGATTTTATTAAAAAAGCGAAAGATACAGAAGAGTTAATGAGCCGAGCTAAGACAAGACTCCGTCCTATTTTACTAACATCTTTAACAACTGTTCTAGGACTTCTTACACTTATCTTTTTTGCTTCAGGTCAAGCGATGATTCTACAACCAATGGCAGTATCACTAGGCTTTGGAATAACTTGGGCAACAGTTCTAAATCTTCTCTATGTACCATTGATATACTCTGTGGTGTATAGAATTAAAACGCCAGAACAGTTAAAAAAAGGAAAGATATAATGAATTTAGAGATAACATATGCACAGTTTGGTGTAAGACCACCAGTAACAAAACCGATACCAGAGTTTTTAATAGAGATGGGAGAAGAGGGGATAAGAAAACTTATCTCTGACCATTATGATGCTATTAAGGTAAGTGATATATACTATTTGTTTCCACAAGACCCTGATGAGTTTGAGATGGCTAAAAAACACTCTTCTGATTTTATGATTCAGATATGTGGAGGTTTTCCTCACTTTAATCAAAACAGAGGTGCTCCTCAGATGATAGGTCGTCATGCTCCTTTTGCTATTGATGCTAAGGCAAGAGAGCGATGGCTAGAACTTTATAGACCTCTTATCGAAGAGTTAAAAGAGCAGGGTATTACAGAAACATCACTGAACTCTTTTTGGGGATATTTAAATATTTTTAGTATTTGGATGATAAATACACAAAGTTAAGTAAAAATAAGGATATTCTAAGCAACAGTTGTATATAATTGCGACCTACAAATAATTACAACTGTTGGTCTTGTAGAGGACATTAAACTACTTTCTAATCATAGTGTGGGTTTTTAGCTCAGTTGGTTAGAGCCCTCGGCTCATAACCGAGTGGTCGA
>CAZTNH010000104.1:0-5101 GCA_964615395.1 uncultured Sulfurimonas sp. | reverse complement strand
TATATTATTCTCTCCTCTAAATATCTTGAAGAGAAGTTAGAAGAGGTGAAAAACAGAAGAACATATCTTGATAAAAAAGAAGTTCCTGAAAAATCAAAACTCCGAAAAATAGTAAGTAATTTTTTTAAATCCACTATAAAAGAGTAAAGATATAAGAGCCTTTAATCGCATCTAATTTATATCTGTAAAAACCATCTAGCTCTATAACAACTCTATAGTAACCATTATGATTTCCAAGTTTAACTTTTTTTACTATGCCTTGAGCGTTGATCTCTTTTTCATAACTTCTTATATCTATATCTCTTTTGAAATCACATACTATTCTTTGTGGTTTTGTGAGTAAAAAATTTCGCAATAGCTTATCTTTTGTAACAAGTTTAAAACTTTTTGTATTTTCATAAAGACGTATAAACTTTAAACCTGCTATTTTTTTATATCTATCTACTTTTTTTGGCTCACTTCCTACTCCACCATAGTTTTGAGAAATAAAAATTGGTAAATGCCAATCTACACTATTTCCTAACTTTTCACTAAGCTCATGCACAGAGCCATCAAGATCTTTATACTTCACCGTTACACTTTCAATAGTTCTTGCAGTTGAAGGAAGAGTGAGAGTTACTCGTTTAAGTGGTTCAAGTCTATTTACTTGATTTGAAGTTATTGGCATATCAGTTTCACCTGATGATGGAAAAAATGGATTCTCTCTTGCTATAAGCAAAACAGATAAAAAAGAAAAAAGAAAGATGAATTTAATCATATACAATACCCCAATTTTTGACTTGGCATATTATATCAGAAAATAAAAAGTTACTGTGCACTAATCTCTTTGAGCTCAAAATATTCACGTTGAAGCTCTGCATTTTCTAGTTTTAATCTTGAGACTTCATCTTGAAGATAAATCTCATAATCTTGCAGACCAAAAAGTATCTCTAAAGATGATGTTCCGTAGAGTAGTATACCTAGGTAAATACCTAGCCCTACTACCATACAGAAAAGAAACAAGAACTTTGAAAGAGAGAGACCTAAATACTTCTGTGTAAAACTCTCACTAGTATCAATCTCCTCATAAAGTTCTTCTTGATTCATGATTCAAACTTAGTTAAAAAGTTTTGAACCTAAGTACTCACCATATACAACTTCATTTTCTATCTCTAAAAGACGGTTATATTTAGCAGTTCTCTCACCACGAGCTGTTGAACCCGTTTTGATTTGACCACAGTTAAGAGCTACAGCGAAGTCCGCGATAAAAGCATCTTCACTCTCTCCTGAACGGTGACTCATAACACAAGTGTAACCATTACGTTGCGCAAGACGAACAGTAAGCATAGTTTCACTTACAGAACCGATTTGGTTTGGTTTGATAAGAATAGAGTTAGCTACACCTTTTTCAATCCCTTCATTTAAGATATTTACATTTGTAACAAAAATATCATCACCAACGATTTGAATTTTATCACCAAGTTTCTCAGTCATAAGTTTAAAACCATCCCAATCATCTTCAGCTAAACCATCTTCTATAGAAACGATAGGGTATTTTTCGCAAAGAGCTACATAGTAATCAACCATCTCAGCACTAGTTAAAGATTTTCCTTCACCCTTAAGCTCATAACGACCATCTACATAAAACTCACTACTTGCAGGATCCATAGCGATAGCTACTTCTTCTCCAGCTTTATAACCAGCAGCTACAATAGCTTCTAAAATAATCTCAATAGGTTCTTCATTTGAAGTTAAATCTGGAGCAAAACCACCCTCATCACCTAATGAAGTTGAGTGACCTTTCGCTTTTAAAATCGCTTTTAAGTTGTGATAAACTTCTGATGATGCACGAAGCCCATCAGCAAAATCTTCAAAACCTACAGGAACAATCATATACTCTTGAAAGTCAACTGAGTTATCAGCATGGCTTCCACCATTGATAATGTTTAACATTGGAGTAGGAATAGTCATAGCATTTGCGCCACCAAGGTAACGGTAAAGAGGCATACCAAGAGACTTAGCTGCTGCACGTGCTACTGCCATAGAAACACCTAAAACAGAGTTTGCACCTAAGTTAGCATAGTTATCTGTTCCATCTAACTCTTTCATTGTTGCATCAATTACAGCTTGATTAAAAGGAGAAAGACCGATTAGAGCATCTGAAATTTCATTATTTACATGTCCAACTGCTGTTAAAACACCCTTACCCATAAAACGATCACCACCATCACGAAGCTCTAATGCCTCACGTTTACCAGTACTTGCACCTGAGGGTACGATTGCTGATTCTATAGTTCCGTCACTTAACTCTACTGTTGCTTTTACTGTTGGATTTCCACGTGAATCCATTACTTCTATTGCGCTTATACTATCTATGAACATATTTTTGCCTTTATAGTTGATATACCTATTCATAATTAAACAGGGTCTTTAGTGTTATTTTATCTAAATTTCATTAAATATATGTTTATTAACTTAACATTTTATTAACATTAAAATGCTACCATCATTATATATTATATGATAAAAGGTTAAAATATGAAATATTCTCTTCCATTTAGAATCTGGCACTGACTAAATGCTTTTGTCATTTCTGGCTTAATTGTTACAGTTTTTTTACGACAAACATTTTTAAGTTGGCGAACAAATTCTGAAATAATTATGCAACAGCTCTCTACTATGCAGATAACTATCTCAGCAGATCAAGCCAAAACTATCGCACAAGCGATAAGAGAAGGTATGTGGGAGTGGCATATTTATCTTGGCTATGCTCTTGCTTTTTTAGTTCTCTATCGTATTGTTCTATTTTTTGTAGATAGTAGTAAAAAAGAGAGCTTTAACTCACTGACTCTTCACAAAAAAATGGTTAAACTCTCTTACTATCTTTTCTATGCTCTTATCTTTTTTATGAGTGTAAGTGGATTAGTACTTGAGTTTCATGAGAGTTTATCACTTGCAAAAGATACGGCACATGACATTAAAGAGGTACATGAATTTGTATATAATTTCTTTCTATTTTTTGTTCCTGCACATATAATAGGTGTTGTCATTGCAGACAATGGTGATGAACAAGGTCTAACTTCCACTATGATAAACGGAAAAGCTTAAACCTTAGATACAGACTGCTTATGCGTCTGTATCTTCTATATCTGAAGTATCCATTACCATTATATCGCTAATTCCCATAGCTACTTTTATCTTCTCTTCTATCTCAGCTGCTAACTCTGGCTCATCTTTAAACTTCTGCTTAACATTCTCACGACCCTGTCCAAGTTTAGTATCTTCATATGAAAACCATGCTCCAGCCTTATCAATGATGTCAAGTTTCACTCCATAATCAACTAACTCACCCTCTTTAGAGATTCCCTCTCCAAACATAATGTCAAACTCTGCAAGACGAAATGGTGGTGCTACTTTATTTTTGATTACCTTCGCTTTTACACGGTTACCAATCTGAGCTTCACCCTGTTTCAGTGAAGCGATACGGCGAACATCGATTCTAACAGAAGCATAAAATTTCAGTGCATTTCCACCTGTAGTTGTCTCAGGAGAGCCATAACCCATCATCCCAATTTTCATACGAAGTTGATTAATAAAGATAACAGTACAGTTCATTTTAGAGAGAACACCTGTAAGTTTACGAAGTGCTTTAGACATCAAACGAGCCTGAACACCCACTTGCTGATCTGTCATCTCACCCTCTAACTCTACTTTTGGAGTAAGGGCAGCAACTGAATCTATAACGATTAAATCAATCGCTCCACTTCTTGCAAGTGTTTCAACTATATCTAAAGCTTGTTCACCATAATCAGGCTGAGATACAAGTAGATTATCTACATCAACACCAAGGTTCTTAGCATACAAAACATCAAGAGCATGCTCAGCATCTATAAATGCACAAACACCATCAGCCTTTTGACACTGAGCTGTTATCTGAAGGGCTAAAGTTGTTTTACCTGAAGACTCTGGACCATATATCTCTACTACACGACCCTGAGGTACACCACCAATTCCTAATGCTAAATCAAGACCTAATGAGCCTGTACTAATTGATTGGATTGGTTCTATATTTTTATCGCCAAGACGCATTAATGCACCTTTTCCAAAAGCTTTATCTATCTGCTTCATCGCTAAGTCTAATGATTTTTGTTTGTTTGCATCCATCTTGAGCTCACTTGTTTTTAATTTTGAAGAATTATATGATAATTTAGTGAAGTAAATAAAAAATATGGCAAATTGTCATACTTTTTTTAAAATTTACTTCTATTTTATTATGAAAAATTCTACCAGCCATTCTCTAAAACTATCTGCATATCAGAAGTAGATATTGGTTTTGAATAAAAATATCCTTGAATTTTATAACATCCGTTTTCAAGTAAAAAGCTCTTCTGAAACTCATCTTCTACTCCCTCTGCAATAATATCAAGATTTAAACTTTTTGCTAAACCTATTACAGCTTGAGTAATAGCAACATCATCTTCATTATTGGGGAGATTATCTACAAAAGATTTATCAATTTTTAGTTTTTTAATTGGTAATTTTTTTAAGTATGCCAAAGATGAATAGCCTGTTCCAAAATCATCAACAGAGATAGCGATTCCTAAATCTCGCAGTAAATTTAAACTTTTGATAGACTTAGCTGGATTTTTCATAATCTCACTCTCTACCACTTCAAGTTCTATCTGCTCAGGAAGAGACTCATTTCTCTCTATCATAGCTTCAAAAACTTCCATAAAATCTTTTTGATTGAGATGTCTTATAGTTAAATTTAATGAGAGTTTTCCTGGATTAAGTCCCATTTTTCTCCACTTAGAAAACTGTTGCATAGCACTGTTCATAACATATCTGTCTATCTGAACTAGTAGACCTATAGATTCTGCAAGCTCTATAAATGAGTCGGGATAGAGAACTCCTTTTGTTGGATGTTCCCATCTTACGAGTGCCTCCATTCCTATGATACTATCATCCCTCGCATCTACCTGTGGTTGATAATGAACAATAAACTCCTCTCTATCAAGAGCTTCCCTTAAACTTGTCTCCATCAGAACTCTTTGAACTGCATTCTGTGTCATCTCTTTTGAGTAAAACTGATAGTTATTCCGTCCTTCATATTTAGCTCTAT
>CAZTNH010000103.1:0-5164 GCA_964615395.1 uncultured Sulfurimonas sp. | reverse complement strand
TAATGCCGAGTTAAACTTAAGGTTTCAAGCACCCGTTTTTTTCATTAAGTCGAATTACAAGATGATATAGATAATCTTTTTTCAGACTTTACTCAGGTTGAAAATGTGATGCAAAAGAGTCATAAAGGGACAGGATTAGGTCTCTCTTTAAGTAAAAAAATGGCTAAAATATTAGGTGGAGATGTTACTTTGACTAGTGATGGCTTAGGTAAAGGTACGGAAGTTCTGTTCTTTATAAGACAAACTGAGACTCTTAATAGTTAGTAAAGGGCTAATAAAAAATTTATCTTATCTAAATTATAAATATGTATAATACTACATTTAAATAAGGAAACTAAATGTTAAAAAAAACTATCATATTTCTGCTTATTGTTCTTGTAGGAATTCAATTTATTCCTCTGAATAAAACCAATCCAAAAGTAGATGAGTCTTTAGCTCTTCACACCGATCCAAAAGTGATGAAAATATTGAAAAAAAGTTGTTATGATTGTCACTCTTATGAGACAAAATGGTCTATTTATGCAGATATTGCACCACTCTCATTTGGAGTTGTTTCTCATGTGGATGATGGAAGAAAAGCACTTAACTTTTCAACTTTTAAAAACATAGACCCAAAGATTAAAGATTTAAGATTTCATCGTGCTGTTGTTTTGATTAAAAATGGAAGAATGCCTTTATCAAATTATTTGGCATTTCATGAAGATGCAAAAATGACTAAGGATGAAAAAGAGACTCTAATCGCTTGGTTTAAGAAAGAGAGTCCAGAAGAGGAGTAGGTTTACTTAAACCTCTTCACTAAAAATATTCCAACTCCTATAAAAACAAATATCGCAGATATAGAAACTGCGATAAATGTAAGTGAGACTGGCTCTGAGAAGTTAGGCACTCACAACCTCTTCACAACGTTTACAAGTTGACTCTTCTGACTCTGCTTGGTATTTCCAACATCTAGGACATTTATGAGCAGTCGCTTTTGCTATAGTAAATGTATCTTCATCTACTTTAAAGCTTCCTAAAATGTTCTCTTCTATTTTATCTTCATAAACGCCAGATACAACAAACCAATCTTCTGCATCAGTTTTGTCCATATCTAGAGTTACTTTTGATTCAGTATAGATTACAAGTTCAAGTGTACTTTTGATAAGTTTCTCTTTTTTAAGACCATCTACAACAGAACCAAAACCTTCACGAGCTTTTGTCATATACTCAGCATTAAACGCCGACTCACCTGTAACTATTGGTGCATAAACAAGGTCGAAGATAGACTCAGCATCACCTTTAACAACAGCTGGAGCATGTTCTATAATCTCATCACATGTGTAAGTTAAGATAGGAGCCATTAGTAGTAAAAGGCTTTTTGTTATCATCGCCATAGCACTTTGACTTGCCATACGTCTAGGATCATTTTTCCCGTCACAGTAGAGAGAATCTTTTGTCATGTCGATATACATACCACTTAACTCATTTGCGATAAAGTTGTTAAGAGTGCTCATACCACCAACAAAGTTATACTCTTCAAATGCTTTATGGACTTCAGCAAATACAGATGCAGCTACATCTAAAATCCACTTATCAAGCTCACCCATCTCTTCATAAGGAGTGATAGTTTCAAGGTCATTGATATTTGCAAGCATAATTCTAAAAGTATTTCTTAGTTTACGGTAGTTTTCACTTATCTGTTTTAAAATTCCCTGAGAAATTTTAAGGTCACCTTGGTAATCAGATGAAGCTACCCATAGACGAAGAATTTCACTTCCGTACTCTTTGAGAACTTTCTCAGGAGCGATAACATTTCCCTTAGACTTAGACATCTTTTCGCCCTTGTCATCAACAGTAAATCCGTGAGTTAAAACACCTTTGTATGGTGCTTTATGCTCAACTGCAGAAGATAAAAAGAGTGAAGATTGAAACCAACCACGGTGTTGGTCACTTCCCTCTACATAGAGATCAGCTTGATACTCTCCAGCATCATAATTACGAGATTTAAGAACACTATTCCAAGTTGAACCTGAGTCAAACCATACATCTAAAATGTCTGTTACTTTTTCAACTTCATCAGCTTTGTAACCTGAACCAGGATAGAGTAGGGAAGTTATATCCATAGAGTACCAAGCATCACTCCCTTGCATCTCAAAAATCATAGCTACATAGTTAAGAACTTTTTCATCAAATATAACTTCGCCAGTTGCTTTTACTCTAAAGAAAGCGATAGGAACACCCCAATCACGTTGACGGCTAATACACCAGTCAGGACGGTTTTCAACCATAGAAGTAAGACGTTTACGACCAGTTTCAGGAACAAAAAGAGTCTTCTCTATCTCATCTAGTGCGATATTACGTAGAGTTTTATCTTCACCTTCTGGTTTCTCATCTACGGAGATAAACCACTGTCTAGTCGCTCTAAAGATAAGCGGTGTGTGTGAACGCCAGCAGTGAGGGTATGAGTGAGTAAATTTAGATACTTTAAGAACTGCATCACCCATTAACTCGATAATATCATCATTTGATTTAAAGATATGACGACCTAAAAAATCTTCGGCGTTTGGAATTAAACTATCACGAACGATAGTGTTATCGAAACAACCAGTCTCATCAACAGGCATAACAACTTCTAAGTCATATAAAAGTCCAACACGGTAGTCATCTTCACCATGCCCCGGAGCAGTATGAACACAACCTGTACCACTATCCATAAGAACATGCTCACCTAAGATGATGCGAGACTCACGAGAGTTGAGAGGATTGATCGCTTTTAAGTTCTCAAACTGAGTCGCTTTAAAAGTTTGAACTACTTTTCCACTTATTACTTCTTCTTCAACCATAGAGTTAAAAAGCTCTTTAGCCACGATGTAACCCGTGTCAGTAAGAACATACTCTTCATCTGGGTTCATAGATATACCAGTATTTGCAGGTATAGTCCAAGGCGTAGTAGTCCAGATAACAGGAGCAGCTTTACCTGTGATGTTAAGCTTAGCTTTTGCATCAGCATCTAACTCAAACGCTATAAAGATAGAGTGAGACTCTTTGTCTTCGTACTCAACTTCAGCTTCTGCAAGTGCAGTTCTCTCAGCCCAAGACCAAAAAACAGGTTTACTTCTCTCGATCAGAAGACCTTTTTTAGCTACACCACAGAGTGTACGGTAGATATTAGCTTCAAACTTGTAGTCCATAGTTACGTATGGCTTGTTCCAGTCAGCTAAAATACCTAAAGTTTTAAACTCCTCTTTTTGGATGTCAACAAACTTTGCAGCGTGTTCACGACAGAGTTTACGAATCTCGTGCGTTTCAAGAAGCTCTTTTTTCTTTTTTCCACCAAGTTTTTTCTCAACTTGTTGCTCTATTGGAAGACCATGACAGTCCCAACCTGGAGTAAAACGAACTGATTTTCCATTGAAGTAGTTATGTTTAACAATGATGTCTTTTAAAACTTTGTTAAGTGCATGACCGATGTGAATATGACCATTCGCATAGGGAGGTCCATCGTGAAGAGTGAACTTAGGTGCATCTTTACGATTTGCCTTCATCTTCTCATAAACTTTTTTCTCATCCCAAGCCGAGTATCGTTTAGGTTCGTTGTTTATTAAGTTTCCGCGCATAGCAAAACTAGTAGTTGGTAATAAAAGTGTGTCTTTGTAATCCATAAGTACCTCAAAAAATTGTATAAAAAGTTCTTGCATTATATCCATTATATATTGAAAAATGGATAAAAGTGATATAATGTCTTATAGAAAACATCATAATAAGGTTTGAATTTATCATGAAATTACATCTAATATTTATCGGAAATAAGTTTGTTTATAATGCTTCTTTAAAAGAGTATGTTCTTCGTCGTATTGAGAATGAGAGTGACTTTATTGATTCTATAACCTACTTCAAGACAAGTGATAACTCTCTTTTTCTTTACTTAGAAGAGCAGTTACATAGTAAAGATAACTTTATAATCATTACAAGTAAAAAGAATTTTTCAACTATAGGCAAGCTTATATGCACAGCAACAGGTGATAATCAAATAGTTCGAGATGGAATGCTTATCCCTCAAAAAGCCTCTCTGTTTGAAGAGAAGTCATATCTACTCGAGTATAATAATTCAGCTGTTAATGTAATGCAAGTAGAAGAGGGTGAAACTCTTCCAACAATTTTACTTCAGGCTAAAGATACAAAGGCAACAGTTCATGTTTTTAATGAAGATAAAGAGAGTTTAGTAAGTATACTTAATCCAATCGCACAGATGTATGAGGTAAATTTTGATGTTACACAGAAGATAGAAGGGTGGTTAAGAGTAGATATCTTTTCAAAACGTTATGGTGATATCTCTAAATTTATTCATGGTGCAAAAAATCTTTTACCTAAAAAACTTATACCTTCATCTAATGTAATCCTATACATTATAGAGAAACTTTCATCTCAAGAGAAAAAGATTAGTTTTGCTGAGAGTTGTACGGGGGGATTGCTCTCCTACTATTTCACAAAAGAGAATGGAGCTTCAAAAATACTTGATGGATCTTTAGTGACATACTCAAACTCTTTAAAAGAGAACTGGCTGGCAGTTCCACATGAGACTCTAGTAGAAAATGGTGCGGTTAGTTATGAGGTTGTAAGTGAGATGAGTGAGGGAGCTATGAATGTTAGTAGTGCTGACTTTACACTCTCTATAAGTGGAATTGCTGGTGATGGTGGGGGTAGTGTTGAGAAACCTGTCGGAACAGTATATATTGGTGTACGAAGTAAAACAGCTCATAAAGAGGAGCATTTAAACTTTAAGGGTGATAGAAATTATGTCCAACATCAGAGTGCATTATATGCCATTAAAATGCTCTTACTTTTAGATAAAGAGACTTTTTTTTAAATTTGTAAGGAAATGCCTTGACATTAAAACTATTTTCCCCTATAATTCCACCCTCTTAACAATAAGAGACAAAATGTCTTGTTAGCTCAGCTGGTAGAGCACGTCACTTTTAATGATGTGGCCGATGGTTCGAATCCATCACAGGACACCATTTTTAAATTAAAAACAAATATGCGGTGGTAGCTCAGTTGGTTAGAGTACCTGCCTGTCACGCAGGGTGTCGAGGGTTCGAGTCCCTTCCACCGCGCCACTGTTTTAGTTTAGATGGGCGTTTAGCTCAGTTGGTAGAGCGCTACCCTTACAAGGTAGATGTCACAA
>CAZTNH010000102.1:0-5196 GCA_964615395.1 uncultured Sulfurimonas sp. | reverse complement strand
AAGTCATTTGTAATCTCATCTTTAGATGTCATATAAGATATATCAGTATAGATTTTAGCAGTAGCAGGATTGTAGTTACCTGTTCCTAAATGAGCATACTGTTTAAGTTTACCATTTTTGCGTCGTGTTACAAGAGTAGCTTTTGCATGAACTTTAAAACCTTTAATACCGTAGATAACATGAGCCCCTGATTTTTCAAGTGCTTTTGCCCAAATAAGGTTGTTCTCTTCATCAAATCTTGCTTTAAGTTCAACCATAACAGTTACCTGTTTCCCACTCTCACTTGCACTCATAAGTGCTTGAACGATTGGAGAGTTAGTTCCTGAACGGTAGAGTGTCATTTTGATTGAGACAACATCGGGGTCTTTACTAGCACTCTGAATAAATTTCACCACTGGCTCAAAACTCTCATAAGGGTGGTACATTAAAATGTCTTGTTTCTCTAACGAGGCAAAAATATCTTCATTATTATCTAATGGGGGAAGATTCTTTGGTTTAAAAGGGGCAGCTAAAAGATGTGCAAAGTCTCTGTTTCCAACAATTTGCCATAGACTAGAGAGATTTAAAAATGAGTGAAATTTATAGATGTCATCTTTATAAACATTTGTATGACGGTTAAAAAAGTTGATAATCTCTTCATCAGAACGACTCCCGATTTCAAGTCTTACCATCTCACCCTTACGGCGAAGTTTTAGACCCTCTTCAAGTATCTCCATAAAGTCATCAGCTTCCTCCTCTTCTATCTCAAGGTCGGCGTTTCGAGTGACTCTAAATGAGACAAATTTTAGTAGTGTAAAACCTGGAAATAGATCTTCAACATGTTTAGCAACAACAGTCTCTATAGTGACATAAACACCACTCTCAAGCTCTATAAATCTATCTAAAACACGAGGAACACGGATAAGTCCGAAACGATCAACCGTTGTATCATCGCTATCTTGAAGTTTTACAATAATCCCAAAACTTAGATTGTTTAGGTGTGGAAAAGGGTGAGTCGCATCAATAGCGATAGGAATGATAACAGGATAGATATTTTCATTAAAAAACTTTTTTAATTTAATCTGTTCACTATGTGTCGCTTGATCATAAGTTTTTACAAAAATACCTTCAATCTCAAGTTTTTTTAGAATCTCACTACGGCAGTGCTCTATCACTTGTTGCTCTTGATGAAGGTAAGAGCGTATCTCTTTGAGTTGTTGAAGAGGTGTAAGTTTATCAGCACCTGAGACAATTATACCCGCGGCAAAAAGTTTCTTAAGTCCGGCAACACGAATCATATAAAATTCATCTAAGTTCGTTCCATAAATAGCTAAAAATTTAAGACGTTCTAAGAGAGGAAGTGATGAGTCTTGTGCCTGTTTAAGAACTCTAGTATTGAACTGTAACCAAGAGAGTTCACGGTTGTTATAGAGATTGGGATTTTTAAGATTTAACATAAATTTATGACCTATTAAAGTTGTTTTATAGAGCATTATACCAATAGTTTAACAATTTACTAATAACAGTTTGTATATAATAAGTGAATTTTTCTAAGGATTCATATGTTTTTACGTGTTTTACTCTCTACTTTTATTTTTTCCCTCTCTCTTTTAGCTGCTCCTAGTATGGATGAAATGCGTGCAGCTGTTCAAAAAAATCCATCACTTTTAGATACCCCTCAGGCAAAAGCTATGATGAAAGAGAAAGGTATCTCGAAATCTGATATTAAAACTCGTCTTGCTAAAAGTGATGAACCGATAGAAAAAGTGAAAGATGCTAACTCAATAAAAAATAATATTGACATAATAGAAACAAGTGATATTAAGAGGGTATTAGAAACTAATAAAAAAGTTAAAAAACGCTTAAATCCATTTGCTTATAAAACAGCGAAAGAGCTTCGTGAAACTTTAAATTCTCAACAACAACTACTTACGAAGAAGAAACTTTCTCGTTATGTAGATAGATTTTATGCCAATAAAAATAGTATAGATAGCTCTTCTATGCCGACTCCTGATGATTATATAATTTCAACAGGAGATATGATAAATATTCATATATATGGGGATAGAGATACAAACTATGAACTTGAAGTCTCAAATGACGGAGAGATAGAGTTAGAGTACATTGGACCTGTAAGAGTAGGGGGAATGAGCTTTTCTGAGCTGAAATCTTACCTTACAAATAATCTTAAACGCCATTTTAAAATGAGCTCTTTTAAAATAAGCATAAGTAAATATAGTGCTATTCAAGTAACACTTATCGGTGATGTTAAATATCCTGGTATCTATAACCTCTCATCATTCGCAACGGCAAAAGATCTTCTTATTGAGGCAAAGGGTGTTCGTGATACTGCTTCTGTAAGAAGTATTGATATAAAGCGAAATGGAAAGACTGTTGCGAAGTTAGACTTTTATGATCTGCTTTTTCAAGGAAAAAATGTAGCAAGTGTTCTTCTAAAACATGGAGATATAGTTGTTGTTCATAAGGCTCAAAAACTTGTAAGTATAGATGGTTTTGTAAATGATGCTGCAATCTTTGAGCTTAAAGGGGATGAGACACTTAAAACTCTTATAGATTATGCTGGTGGCATGAAAGCAGCGGCATCTAAACGCCATATTAAGATTGATAGATATTCAAAGAACTCACTTATTGAAACTTTTCATATACCTTACTTTAAAGCAAAAAACTTTAAGATGCAAGATGGTGACAAGGTCTATATCTATCAGTTAGACTCTAGTGCAAATACAAGTGTAAGTATCTATGGAAATATCATACGCCCTGGCTCTTATCCTCTTACTAAAGAGAGAACATTAACAGCTCTTTTAAAAGAACAACTACAGTATGGTTCTCAGAAGTTTTTTCTTCCTCAAACATATTTAGAGTATGGAATAGTGAAGCGTTACTCAACTGGACTTAACTATACAACACAATCTTTTAATCTTAAAAAAGTTATCAAAGGCGAAGAAAATATAGATCTTCAATCTCGAGATGAAATTTTTATATTTAGTCAAAATGATCTGCAGAGCAGTAAGTATATAACAACTAAGGGTGATATATTAATAAACAGAGGAAAGTTGAGATACTTTAAGGGAATGACTATTCTTGATGCTATTCATGGTGCAGGAGTTGATGGTATTTTAGATGATAAGATTCGTGTAACCACTATAAATACTCCAAATCGTATGCCAAAAACAATTTTCTACTCTTATAAAAAAGATGGAGGAGTTACTCTTAGTCCTTATGATGAGGTTGAAGTGTATGATTACTATAAAACCCATCTACTGCAACCTGTAAGTATTAATGGTGAGGTTGTAAATCCAACTACCATTTTTTATGAGAGAGGTATGACACTCTCAAATTTACTACTTTCAAGTGGAGGTTTTACTGTTGAAGCTTATAAGAAAAAAGTTGAGATAGCAAGATACTTTATTGATAAGAACTCTAATCGTAGAAAAAAGATAATTCTTATAGATTTAAACCAAATAGATACAAAGACATATATGCTAAAACCTTATGATGAAGTAACTATTTATAAGATACCAAACTGGGGAGATAAAAGAGTAGTTACTCTAAAGGGTCAAGTGAAATTTCCTGGAAAATATATAGTGAGTAATGGAGAGAGACTTAGTAGTGTTATTGAGCGTGCTGGTGGTTTTACAGATGAAGCTTTTATAGAGGGAAGTGTTTTTACAAGAGAGAGTATCCGTAAACACCAGATTGAACAGTATAAACAATCTTTAGCCCGTATTAAAAGAGAACTAGCAATTTATAATGCAATGCCTGCAAATGCTAAAACATCTATGGCATCGGCATCTGCAAGTAATACTCTGAATGATGTTATTTTAGAAGCACAGAAGTATCAGCCTATAGGTCGTGTTAGTATTGAGCTAATGGCTAATATGGAAGAGTTTAAAGATAGTGAATATGACTTGGTTCTTAAGGATAAGGATGAGTTAAATATTCCAAATCAGATAGATACGGTAACGGTTTTTGGAGAAGTTTTTAATCCAACTTCTTTTGTTTATAATAGTGATATTGATGGTGAAAAATATATAGAGATGGCATCAGGTCTCTCGAGAAGTGCAGATGAAGGAAGTATCTATGTTATTCATGCAAACGGAACAAGTGAACTCTTAGAGAAAGGATGGTTTAGTGGTGATGTCGAGATACAAAAGGGTGATACTATAGTAGTACCTCTCTATATCAAAGAGTATAATACACTAGAAGTTTGGAACTCTGTATCGAGAGTCTTATCATCATTTGCAGTAACAGCAGCTGCTCTTACAACATTAGGTGTATTTTAATGAGTACTCAAAATAGTGAACACTTTATAGAAGAAGATGAGATAGACTTAAGAGAACTTTTTGCTACTATAGTTAAGGGAAAAAAGATCATAATCTTTTTAACTACTTTTATTGTGGCATTGAGTTTTATATATGTTTTAAAACTACCAAATGTTTATAAGTCTGAGGCAGTTCTTATCCCTACTGAGAGTAAAAGTGGTGGACTTGGTGGATTGAGTGGTTTAGCGGCTATGGCAGGTGTAAGTATTGGGAGTAGTGGGGGAAGTATGAGCCCTGATGTAGCGTTTAACTCTCTTCTCTCTAATTATGAATTTATGAAAAAATTTGTTTTGGAAAATGGGTTTGATAAATATTATTTAGATGAAAATATAGATAAAAATTATGTATTTGCACTAGGGTATAGAGGAGTTTATGATTTTTTTAAATCTGATTCAAAGGAAGAAAATCAGGGAAACAGAGAGCAAGAGATATTTAATATTATAAAAATAATTAAATCTAATATGTCTATAGGTAGTGATAAGAAAACAGGACTTATTACTGTTGCTTATAGTGATAGTGATAGAAAATTTTCTCCTGTCGTAATAGATGCTTTTTTAAAAGACGCAAGTCTATATCTTGTGAAAAATAATCTTCGTATTATTAATCGTAAGTTGGGTTATTTTCAAAAAGAGTTAAGAAAGGCTGAGGGTTTTGAACTTCGTCAAAGTCTATCAAGTATGATTTCTCAAATATTACAAGAAAAAGTGATGATGCAGTCTAAAAAATATTATCAATGTGATGTTTTAACAGATGCTTATCCTGCTTACATCAAAGATAAAACTAAACCAAAACGTAGTCTGATTTTAGTAGTCTCTTTTATTACAAGTATTATTTTAGGTATCTTTTTAGTCTTCTTTTTAGAGTTTATTCGTAA
>CAZTNH010000101.1:0-5234 GCA_964615395.1 uncultured Sulfurimonas sp. | reverse complement strand
TGTTTATATAGATAGTATTAAAAATTCTATAGAAGTTGTTAAAGAGAATAAAAATAAAGAGGAGAATCGTCTTATAGTTAAAATCTTGATGATTAGTTTCTCTATTATATTAGTTGTTATATTTTTAACTTACTATCTTATTGGTCGATTTATTATCGAACCTATGCACTCTTTAAATAATGAAAAAAATTACTTTGAAGAGATTTCTCAGCTAGATTTTCTTACAAATATTTTAAATAGAAGAGCATTTTATCAGGAGATAGAAAAATATTTTTCTTATGCACAGAGACACAAACTTGAAGTAAGTGTAATTATGATAGATATAGATTTTTTCAAAAAAGTAAACGATAGATATGGACACGATGCTGGTGATAAAGTTTTACAAACATTAGTAAAAGTAGTGAGAGAGAGTATTCGAGAAGAGGATATTTTTGGTCGTTTAGGTGGGGAGGAGTTTGCCATCTGTATTTTAAACACTACACCTGAAGCACTCTCTAATATAGCAGATAAAATTCGTCTTAATGTAGAAAATAGAGAGATACTCTATAAAGATCAAGTAATAAAGATCACTATTAGTCTTGGTGGCTACAGTCTCCATACAGATTCAGAGAACTTTACAGTAGCACTTGATAAAGCTGATAAAGCTCTCTATAAAGCAAAAGATAGAGGTAGAAATAGAGTTATCATTTATGATGATTAGCTTTATCTCTACTATGGTCTAGTCTAAAATTTATTTTTCTCTATCTCTTTAAGTGCTGTTGCTGACATAGAGTTTACACTATAGGCTATCTCATTAACCTGAGAAGCTGTTTGTGCATTTTCTTGAGTACTTTGTCTAATCTCACTAATACTTTCATTAATCTGATTTGCATTTTGATTTTGTTCTGTGATGCTCGATTCAATATCTATGATTGATTGAGATAATATACTGATGTTCGCATTTATCTCTGAGAGAGATTTTTGTGTACGTTCAGCAAGTTTTCTTACTTCATCTGCAACAACGGCAAAGCCTCTACCGTGCTCTCCTGCTCTGGCTGCTTCTATGGCAGCATTCAGAGCGAGTAGGTTTGTTTGATCTGCAATATCTGCAATGATTTGCACAACATTTTTTATATCATTAGATTGGGAAACAACCTCTTGAGATTTTTCAGAAGTGCCTTCTATAGACTCAGTTATTTGCATTATAGATGCTGAAGTTATCTCAAGTTGAGAAGCCTGCTCTGTTGTAGATGTACTTAACTCATTCATCTTAGTTTGAAGAAATTCTGACTGCTCTTGAAGTTCTATAGAGTTTTGATAGGTAGTTGTAAGAAGATTTACTATCGCTTCTCCTAGCTTATTTATACCATCAACAAGCTCTTTAGTCTCTCCTCCAACACGATCATCAAGTGTGATAGAATCAAGGTAGTTATAGTTAGAGTATTTATCAAGACCATGTAAAATATCTTTCATAATATTTGATTGAACGTCTAACATTTTATTGATAGTATTTGCTAATGTTTGAATTTGAGAGTTTGATGCCTGTGTTTGAACACGACATTTGTAATGCCCTTGCGCCATTTTGTTAAGAACAAGAATAGCCTCTCCAACACAAAGCATATCATTCTCTATGCCCTCATTAATCTGTTCTGTATTTTCATTGACCATTTTTGCAACGACTGCCATTTCATCCGTACCATCAAGCTCAATATTTTCTATAACATTGTGACGTCTATTTAAAAATTCTAAAAACTGTTTTACCCCATAGCTTATTTTTTCTATGGAGTTACGAATATTTTTACTGATAATGAAAGAGACTAAAACAGTAAGAAGTATTACGATAAACATGATAACAGAGTAAATAAGAAGTGCATAACTCTCATCTTCATACTTTGTTGAAGCCATAGTTGTAAGGTTTTTACTTAAATGGTCATCTACTTTTTTAAGTAAGTTTATCTTCTGTGTTATCTCATCAAACCAGTGTTGTGCACTTATCCCAAATCCACCTACCGTATCTGCTTTAAGAGCGATATCACGCATTTTATCAACTTGTTTCACTACTGGATTTTGCATTGTTTTCATATAGTAATTTTTTACATTAGAAGTCGCTAATGCTAAAAATGATTCAGTAAAAGCTTGCTGTTTTGTGATAAGAGCTACAGACTTCTCTTTCATTCCTGGTAGAAATTTGTTTCTTGCAAAACTATTTGTTAGAACTGCTCGTTCAACTCCTGCATACTCTTTTGCCATAAGAAAGTAGTAAAAAGAGCTAAGTTCTCTTGTCTCTTTCGCTGTTTTTAGTTGAGGGATAAGAGTAGAGATGATATGAAGAAGCTGTGTATTTACACTTGTATAATATGCGAGAGCTGTTTTTGCTGAGAGAGTAAAAGTGTCACTCTCTTTTCTAATAGTCGGAAGTTTATTTAAAAATTTTAAAACTTTAGTAATCTCTGCTCTATTTTGAGAATTGAGTTTACTGTTTAGAACAGATTTAAACTTAGATATATTTTCACTTGTTAATGCTCTCTGTTTTATAAGAAATTTTGAGAATTTTTTACCATGAGAGCCTAAAAATCCTGCTGTAGCCCCTCTCTCTTTTTGTGTTTGATGTAGTAGTTCTGAAATTATTGTTGCAACTTGCATAGTCTCTTGTGAATTTTTTGAACTACTTTGAAGATGTGAAGCCATATAATCTTCAGTCTCTTTTAGAAGATTTATTTTTTTTGTCATTAATGTAAAAAAAGTATTTGAATTTACTTCAAACCCTCCTATCTCTTGAGAGTTCTTTAAAACTAATCTCATCTTATTGACCTCTTCTACACACTTCCCTTGCAATGTTTTTTCTAAAAATGAAATATCTGATTGTTTTGCAAGTGTTTTAAACCCTGCCATATAAGAGTCTTGTTCTGATATAAGTGATTGAAGTTTCATCTTTGCATTTTTCTCAAACTTATCATCTGCAAATGTAGCACTTCCTATAGCTCTCTCAACCCCTGCACGCTCTTTGGCATTAAGAAAATCATAGTAAGCTAAAGTGGCGTTTGAGAGCTCTGTATCTGCACCTTGAGAAGATGCTTTTGCTATAAAGTTTAAAAAATGCTTATTCATATTTGTGTAGTAAAATATCGCTTTTTTAGATGAAATATCTTGAGCAATAATTTTAGAGCGCATATTTTGAATGTTTTTTAATTCATCTATTGCTAAGTGTAGATAACTTTTTGTATCTTGATCTAAAACAGCTTCAACACTGCTCTCTTGAAGATATTTGTTAAACAATTCAATTTTCTTATTTGTATTTTCTTGTTGTGAAGGAAGTCTTTGTGAAAACTTTTTGCCTTTTGAACTTAAAAAACCAGCTGTCATTCCTCTCTCTTTTTGTGTCTCATGAACAAGAGAGGATATTGCTATATCAAGTTTAACAACTGTATTATAGTGATCGTATTGTGATTTAAGAGATACATGATCACTAATCGCAAAACTTGCCATAATAACCATAGCGAGAGTTGGGAGTATAACATTGAGTAGAAGTTTGTTTTTGATACTAATATATTTTAGGTATTCCATTATCGTTCCTCAGCTTTCATCTTTTTATAAAGTTTTGTATATTTCTCTTTTTCCATATCAGAGATAACTCTTCTACACGAAATATATCCTTTTTGATTATCGCAGTTTATAAAAGGATAAACAGTGGCAAAAACCCAGTAGTAACCACCATCTTTAGCCTTGTTCTTTACAAAGCCTCTCCACTTTTTCCCACTTTTAACAGTGTCCCACAAATCTTTAAATGCAGCACGAGGCATATCGGGATGCCTAACAATACTATGTGGTTGCCCTATAAGCTCATCAATAGTATATCCAGCATAGGAGCAGAACTCATCATTTGCAAAATTGATAATACCTTTTTCATCTGTTTCTGATACTAAAAACGCTCGTGTATCTAGTTTAATTTCATGCATATTCTTACCTTAGAATTAACTTGCTTTATTTTTCTAAAGTTATCTTATCAGGATAGATGTTAAATCTAAGTTAATCAATAAAAATTATTAGCTTAAATTATAAGTTCAAAAAATAATAAGAGATTAATTTTTTCGAGATATAATCTTTTTAAAATCAATAAGAAGAAGTATATTTTATGAAAATAGCTATTGCTACCATCAATAATCCCTCTTTAGAGGCAGCTAAAAAATTATTGCCTCATTTAAAGAGTCATGAGTGTCATGTTTTTAATAAGTCTCAGGAGACTCCAGAACTTGGAACTGAGTTTTATATCTTTAAAAAAGTAGATGATATTTTACCTACGGCATGGGCTGAGTTTGATGCTATCATTTTCATCATGGCGACAGGTGCTGTTATAAGAAAAATAGCCCCACACTTAAAAGATAAGGCAACTGATCCCGCTGTACTTATAATGACACTTGATCTGAAGAGAATCATCCCTCTTCTTTCAGGGCATTTAGGTGGAGCAAATGAATTAGCAAATGAGCTAAGTGAGAGCATAGATGGGTGTGTAAACTTTGTAACAACTGCGAGTGACCAGATAAAAGTTCTGGCGTTTGATATGTTTGCAAAAAAACATAACTATGCGATTAGCAACTTAAAATCTCTAGCAGAAGTCTCAAACGCCATCATCAACAAAAAGCAGGTGCAGGTTGTCACTTATCCATGTATGGTAGAGTCGGTGAAAGCTTTTGAGGGTTACAAAGAGGAGAACTTTCTCTTTGTAAGCCCTGATGACTTAGAGAGCTTTTGTGAGGATATACCATCGGTTTACATCACCCCTCAAAAACTTCCAAATTCTGCCTTACAAATTCATCCCAAAAAGATAAGCTTAGGACTTGGAATGAACAGAGGAACGAGTGAGGAAGAGATAAGAAATGCCGTAAAACGTTTCTGTTATGAACACGGCTTAGAGTTCTCACAAGTGAATAAACTTGCAAGTTTCACGGCAAAAAATGATGAAGAGGGACTCTTGGCATTTGCAAAGAGTAGTGAGTTAGATTTAGAGTTCTATGATGAAGAGTCAATCAATGCCCTAACAGAGAACTTCTCACCCTCACAAGCGACAAAGTTTTTCAACATAAAAGGTGTCGCAGAACCAGCAGCCCTTTTAGCGAGTGAGAACAGAACACTTTTTTTAAGTAAAAGAATCTACGGAGCTGTTACAGTAGCAGCTGCATTTTAGTAAAAGTGTAAGAAAACAAGGGGATGGGACTTCAAACTCAGTGATTTATGAGACTTAAGTCTCATCCCCAAGA
>CAZTNH010000100.1:0-5286 GCA_964615395.1 uncultured Sulfurimonas sp. | reverse complement strand
CAGACATCATACATTATAAGTACTCCTTCGTCGGTCTAGGTTTTCCACCCTCAAATGCCAACCATCTCCATCCAGCTTCACTATTGTTACCACCATAGATAGGGTCACCTAACATCGCTTCAAAAATATATGTATTCATCGTATAGATCCAGTTCTCACCCCACCTAGTTTTTGAAATATCTTTTAAAACTTTTTGTCGTGAGGAGGCTGAGAGTTTAGTGTAGTTTTGATGATACATCTCAACAGCTCTCTCATTTAACCACTTTACACCATTTTTAAGAAAAAGTTTATCCACTTCTCTAATGCGAGTATGATGTAAAACAACCTTGTTAAAATAGTCTGAAGTATCTATACCGAGTTCTTTAGCTTTGGGAAAGAGGTCATTTTGAACAATATCTATAGTCTCTTTTAAGGTGCTAATACTAAAGAGTTTACAGCCACTCATAACAAAAACAGCTGATGAGAGAAAACTTGCTTTTAAAAAGTTTCTTCGTCTCCATGACTCTTGCATTAAAGCTCCTTCTCTCAATTTTCAACTCTATTATACTCTAAATTTATCCAATGAATATCTAGTAATTTGATGAAAGTATGCTAAATATCTGTGTTATACTTCATAATATTAAAGATATACATAGTAGAGAGTTTTCATGTTTAAAAACTATAGTTACAATATGAGTTCAAAAGAGTCCTATTTTCGATTTTTTTAGCATTTGTTATTTCAATAATAGCACTCAACATTAAATGTTATCTTCTTATAATTCCTAGTTTTTTACTAACTTATACTGGTGCAAAAAGATTCTGCTTTTTATACTATCTTCTAAAAATAAATACACACTTTGGGAAGAAAAACCACTATCTCACTCTCCTTCCAAAGTATAGAACTTCTCCTGTCTTTATCTTTGATATAGATGGAGATATTCTCTATAAAAATGATGCTGCAAATACTATTTTATCTACTGTTGAGTCACCAAAAAGTTTACAGATAGAAAACTTTCATAAGTTCATAGAGACTCAAAAGAAAAAAAATGTTATCCATAAACACAAAAATACTTATTTTCAAGTTGAAATTATTCCTGTAAAAGAGGAGAAACTTATCTTTGCTTATTTTACTGATGTAACAGAAGTTATAGAGCTAAATGATGAGATAGAAGAGACTCAAAGAGAGATTATCTATGCTATGGGAGAGATAGGTGAAACACGAAGTAAGGAGACAGGAAATCATGTCAAACGTGTAGCACTGTACTCTCAAAAGTTAGCACTTCTCTATGGACTCTCTTACGAAGAATCAAATATCTTGCATATGGCTTCACCAATGCATGACATAGGAAAAGTGGGTATTCCAGATGCTATCTTAAATGCTCCTAGAAAACTAAATAAAGAGGAGTATGAGATAATGAAAACTCATGCGAAACTCGGCTATGAGATGCTTAAATACTCAAATAAACCTATCTTAAAAGCGGCTGCAATAGTCGCAAATGAACATCACGAAAAATGGGATGGTTCAGGTTATCCAAATGCTACTAGTGGTGAAAATATCCATATATATGGTCGTATTACTGCTGTTGCTGATGTTTTTGATGCACTTGGAAGTGACCGTGTTTATAAAAAAGCTTGGGAACTCGAAAAGATATTAACACTTTTCAAAGAAGAGAGTGGTAAACATTTTGATCCAAAAATAGTAAAACTTTTTTTAGATAACCTTGAACTATTTTTGGAGATAAGAAATAAATTCAAGGATTAACATAAGACTTTTTTTACTTAGCGTTTTTCATCGCTGAACCACATTTTCCTGCACCACACTTCATTTCAGGCATCTTTTTAGCATCTGCTGATTTTGCTGCACCACATCTCATCTTAGACTTTTTCATAGCTGAACCACATTTTCCTACACCACATTTCATTGTAGGCATCTTCTTAGCATCAGCTGATTTTGCTGCGCCACATCTTTTTGATGGAGTTTTCATCGCTGCACCACATTTTCCTGCTCCACATTTCATATCAGCAGCACTAAGGTTTACTGTAAAAAGAGCCGCTCCTAGAAGTAAAGCTGTTAAATTTAACTTTTTCATTTTATATCCTTAAAATTTTAATAGATTGCATTATACACAAAATGATATAATGTCAAATATAAAAAAAAGGTTGCCCCATCATATTAAGTAAAGAGACTCTATTAGAGCAATTTCAATCATTTTGTAAAGAACATAAACCAAAAAGCATGGAAGATGCTGTTGAAAAATTTTCAATTTTTGGTGGTGTTGGCTGGGAGAGTATGGATATATCCAGAGATTCTACTGAGCTTATAGAAGAGATAATTCTTCCCGATTTTCGCTACATACGCAATGATGTTACAGAACTTACAACAGGTATGCCCTTACATCACTCCATACTAAGTGCTATCGCATTAGGTGATGGTCAGACACATACAGCTTATAAACGAGCAAATGTTTCCAAAGAAGTCGGAGACAATGCCGTTGAAGAGCTTTGTGAGAGTGGAATCATACGACTCGACAAATCAAAAGCTGTTTTTAACTCATGGGATGATGTTCAGAGTGTTTCAAACAAACTCTACTTCACTTCACCATTTTTAAGATTTTGGTTTGCATTTATCTCACCTATCTTTAAAGGTATTCGTGATGGTGACTACCAAGAGTTTAGAGAGCGCTTTGAAAACAGAAAAGCAGAGTTTATCCAACTCACTTTTGTTGAACTCTCACAAGAACTTATATCATTAAACTTCTCCAAAGAGGACAAACTCAAAGAGATAGGAAGCTACTGGGACAAAAACATAGAACTTGACATTTATGCTAAAACAGAATCTGGAAAAACTATAGTAGGTGTCTGTAAATACACAAACGCCAAAGTCAAAAAAAGTGAACTCACAAAGCTTCAAGAGGCTTGTAAAGAGGCAAAAATTGATGCTGACATCATAATAATAGTTGCTAAAAATGGTTTCTCAAATGAACTCAAAAATCTTAAAAGTCCTACTCTGAGACTTATCACTCTTAAAAACTTTAAAAAGTTAGTTGAGTAGTTGATGTCTCTTATAAGCCCAACACTCTACTTCCTCCGTTCGAGTGAGAGTAAAATAGTACAAGATATGACAAAACATGCTCATAGAGATACCTCAAATCTCAATATCTACTACGATTTTTACGGTTTAACAGCTAAAGATTTAGGTCTTTATGCCCTTGTAGATAATGTTATCGCAGGTGCTATCTGGACGAGAAAACTTGATGGTGGTGTTCCTATCTTAAGTATGGCTGTTCTTCCTGAGTTTAGAGCTAAAGGAATAGGAACTGCCATGATGGAGCAGTTTTTAGTTGAAGCTGGTGCTGTAAGTGAAGAGATGCAAGTTGATACATATGAAAATGAAAAAAGTATCAATTTCTATGAAAAGTTTGGCTTTATTAAACTTGACAGTAAAACCATGAGTAAAAGCTTCCCCAAACAGGAGATTATTCGTCCTACTGATGGCTACGACCCTCGAAGATGGATGGATTAAGAGTTTATCTTATACCCATCGTTCCCATCGTCCCCGATGGGAATGTATATACAATTCCCTCTCTTCTCACATTCCCAACGAAAAAATTGGGAACGAGAGCAAAAAATAAACTTCATTTTATTGCAAATTGCAATACTTTTTAATCTTTTTGAAAAACTATCCTATAATCTCTCTTATCAACAACTAGAAGGAAGATTATGAATGGAACTATCATGGTGAGCTATAAGATACTATGTAAGGCTGATTTAAACAAAAGTATCACACTCGATGAGTTACTCCTAAATGAGAAGATTGCTAAAATCATCAAAAGTGAATATGCAAAAGGGTTTAGAAATCTAGCACTTTTAGCTGACTCTAAAGAGAGTCTCTTAAAGATTGAGACACTTAAAGAGATACATACTTTTGAGGTAGCTAAGGATGATTTTGCTGATATTTTAGTCTTAGCAGAAGAGGATGCCTCTAATAAAAAACTACTTAAAAAAGATTGTGATAGAGTAGAGTTAGTAGATATAGAGACTCTTTAAGACCACTCATCTAACCTAGCGTTTAAGTCAACATAAGTGAGATAGAGCCGTAAATCAAACTCAACTTGATGGTAGTTTGGCTGCATATATTCACAGAGTTTATAGAAAGCTTTGTTATGCTCTTTCTCTTTAAAGTGTGCAAGTTCATGGACAACTATCATCTCTAAAAATGCTTCAGGAACTCTTTTAAACATAGAAGAGACTCGTATCTCATTTTTTGCTTTGAGTTTTGAGCCTTGGACTCTTGAGATAAAGTGGTGAGTTCCTAGAGCATTATGAATAACACTCAGTTTTCCATCGTAAAGTGTTTTAGAGAGTGGTGGGGACTTTCGCATATACTCATTTTTGATACCCATCGTGTACTCAAAAAGAGCTTTGTCGTTTTTGATGTTGTGTGAAGAGGGATATTTTCGCAAAAGATGCGAACCCAACTTTTTAGCTTCTATAAGCTTTATAACTTGGGCTTGGGTATCTTTGTTATAATGGTTTAGGTATTTGAGTTTCATCTATTTAAGAAGTTTTACTATATCTTCTTCTATATCTTTAGGCTTTGTTATTGGGGCATATCTATCGACTATATTTCCCTCTCTATCGACTAAAAACTTTGTAAAGTTCCATTTAATTCCATCCATCCACATAAAACCACCCTGTTTCTCTTTTAAGAACTTATAGAGAGGGTCTGCATTTTCACCATTGACCTCGATCTTAGAGAACATATCAAATGTCACATGATAAGTACCTTTACAGAAAAATTTTATCTCTTTGTTCGAGCCACTCTCCTGCTCACGAAACTGGTTACAAGGAAAGCCTAAAATCATAAAACCCTTATCTTTATAAGTCTCATAAAGCTTCTCTAATCCTGCATACTGAGGAGTAAAACCACACTCACTTGCAACATTTACTATCAGTAAAACTTTGCCTTTATATTTACTCATAGAGACTGTTTTCCCGTCAATATCTGTTACATTAAAATCATAAAGACTCATCTTGTTCTCCTTGGCATTTAACGATAGACTGACAATAAAAATCAGTAGTAATTTATAAAATCCAGACACTAAAGTTTTTCCCTTTTATCTTTCCACGTTTAAGACTATCGTGAGCATCATCTATAAACTTCGTCTCTATAGCTACATAAGCCTGTCTATCATAAATATCTATCTTTCCTATGCTACTACCTTTTAAACCAGCATCTCCAGTTAAAGCACCGAGTAAATCACCTGCCCGAAGCTTATCTTTTTTACCACCCTCAATAACAAGAGT
>CAZTNH010000099.1:0-5320 GCA_964615395.1 uncultured Sulfurimonas sp. | reverse complement strand
TTATTGCTACTAAACTAGCACCTGAGTTACTTGGGGCAATTGCGGTTGCATCATACTCATATATGGCTATGGTACCAATCATTCAACCTCCAATTATGAAAGCATTAACTACTGATGCAGAGCGTCGTATAAAAATGACTACTCTTCGCCATGTATCTCGTTTAGAGAAGTTAGTTTTCCCTGTAATGGTTTTAACTCTTGCTATTTTAGTTCTTCCAGAATCTACGCCACTTATCGGTGCGTTTATGTTTGGTAACTTCTTAAAAGAGTCTGGTGTTGTTGAGCGTTTAAACGATACTCTTCAAAATTCACTAATAAATACTGTAACTATTTTCTTAGGTCTTGGTGTTGGTTCTAAACTAGCAGCTGATCAGTTCTTAGTACCAGATACTATGTTTATTATGGTTTTAGGTATTGTTGCTTTCTCAGTAGGTACAGCAGCAGGTGTACTTATGGCAAAACTTATGAACTTATTTCCAGGACATAAAATCAATCCACTTATCGGTTCAGCTGGTGTTTCAGCAGTTCCTATGGCAGCTCGTGTATCAAATAAAGTTGGTATGGAGTATGACCGTACAAATATGCTTTTAATGCATGCAATGGGTCCAAATGTTGCAGGTGTTATTGGTTCAGCTGTAGCAGCTGGTGTACTTATCTCTCTATTTCAATAGAAGAGAGTACATAAAAGTTCAAATAGCGACGCACTTGCGTCGTTTATTCTGTTTTAAGCATTTTCTACTTTATTCATAACTTCTACTATAAGTGGCACTACATTATGACTTTTTGTCTTATCTATAAAACCGTCAGCACCAAGTACTTCAGCTTCTCTTTTATTATTTTGACCTGTCATTGAACTATTTACAATTATAGGTATATGTTGAGTTCGAATATCTGATTTTAGAAGTTTAACAACAGTGAATCCTGACATCTCTGGCATCTCAATATCTGTAATTATTGCTGGGATATTGTCTACTTCATCACCTAACTCTTCTATATAATCAATAAGTTTTTTACCATTGTCAAATAGTTTCATATCTATGTTTGAATTTCTAAAAATTTGTGTTAGGTGCGTTTGTGCTGTTTTTGAATCTTCAGCTATTAAAACAGTACCTTTTAGTAATTTTTCTGGTAATTCTAAATCAGCTAAGTTTGCTGGTGATTCTTCTACATCAACCATTGCTTGAGGTACTACGTCTGCTAGAAGTTTTTCATAATCAAGTACAAGGCATAATGAGCCATCTTCTAGTCTTGTGTCATTTATAACTACACTGTCTTCACCAACTCTATAACTATCTGGTGCATGCATCTCATTCCAATTCTTTTTTATTACACGAAATGCAGACATAATTCTAAGACCAATAATTATGCCATTAAAATCACATATAAGGATATTACTTTTTTGAACTTCTTCTTTAGTTAGGCTTATATCTAACCATAATGGTAAGTTTAGTATAGGTATCTGTAGTCCACGAAGAACTATTGTCCCTTCCAACAAAGGATGAGCAGATGGTATTTGAGTCATATAATGATTTTTAGACTCCACAACCTCCCTAGTTTTAAAAACATTGATAGCGTAGTATGCAGAGTCAATCTTATCGCTAACTCTAAATACTAATAGCTGAACTTCATTATTTTTAGCTAAATTTGTGGCTGCATCAACATTATCTAATATAGACATAATTACCCTTTTATTAATAGTGCATAAATAATACCAAAAATATGCTTGAATGTTAATAATGAAATGGTAAAATAAGTAATAAATAATTAAAAAGGTATGTTATATATGAAAATTTTAATAGCTATTGTTTTACTAAGCTCGTCTATATTTGCGAAGGTTTACTATGCAAAGGTTGAACCTTATGAGATACGTGATATTAGTTCAAATGTTTCAGGGCTTGTGTTATATGCAGATGAAGATTTAGTTGGTACTACACTTTTACAAAAACCATATATTAAGATAGATTCTATTTTAGATACAAAAGAGTTAGGGTTTATAAAAGAGAAACTATCTTATATAAAAGAAATGCTTCTTGAAAATGAAAATATATTGATTAATTTAGATAATTCATTGAAAAGAAAAAGAATTAACTACGAAAAAGTATCAAAGTTAAAATTTAAATCATCTGTGGAAAAAGATAAAGAATTTTATGATTTAATTACTAGTGAAAATACATATTTAAATACAAAAAAAGAGATACAAAACTTAAAACTTCAGATAACTGATTTAAAGCTTAGAATAGCACAACTACAAAGAAGTATAAGTGATAAAAATTTAGTTGCTCCAAATTTTATACTTTATGAGATGATTGTTAAGCCTGGAAAAGTTGTAAGTATTGGTACTCCTTTGGCAAAAATAGCTGATGCCTCAAAAGCAAAATTAACTATTTATCTTGATGAGATAGATGTTAAAGATTCTGATAAAAAAACAGTATATATTGATGGTGAGAAAACAAACTATAAAATATCTCGTATGTTAAATATAGCTGATTCTAAAAATATATCTAAATATATGGCACAAATTATTATAGATGCTCCAAAACTTTTCTCAAAACTAGTAAAGATAGAGCTTATTGATGAACAGTAAAACTGCTTGTCCACTTGATTGTTATGATGCTTGTGAAATAGTTTATGTAAATAATAAAATAACGGCTAATAAAGATGGACATACTAAAGGATTCTTATGTCCACATCTAAATCATTATGAAAAATTTGAACAAATTACTAAGCCCAGATATAACGGTGTAGAAATTAGTTTAGATGATGCTTTAGAAAAATTAAAAGGTATTATAAAACAAACTGATAAGGAAAAAACACTTTTTTACAAAAGTTCTGGAAATTTTGGGCTTATGCAAGATGTAACTGGACATTTTTTTGCTTCAAATGGAAATATTTTAACTGACGGAAATCTATGTGATGGAGCTGGAGAAGCTGGTATAATTGAAGGTCGTGGGTCAAATAAAAATATGCCATTAAGTGAGATAGAAAAAAGTGAAGTAGTTATAATATGGGGTAGAAATCCACATACAAGTTCTTCTCATTTACTGCCACTTTTAAAAGATAAAACTGTAATAGTAATAGATCCAGTAAAAACAAAAATAGCAAAAATAGCTGACTTACACATACAACTAAAGCCACATACGGATCTACAACTCGCTATGTTTTTTTCTAGATTTTTGCATATTGAGGGCTCTTATGATGAAGATTATCTTGAAAAATTTGCAAGTGAATATGAAGATTTTTATGAGCTTACTCAAACTCTTAGAATTAAAAAAACACTAGATAAAATTGATGTTGATTTAGGAGATATTGGTAAAGTTTTATCATTTATTAAAGATAAAAAAGTAGCAATAGTTTGTGGTCTTGGAATTCAAAAATATAGAAATGGTGCTGATGTTATGCGTGCTATTGATGCTTTTGGGGTTAATCTTTCACTATTTGGAAAGTCCGGGTGTGGTGTATCTTACTTAGGAAACTCTCGTGAGGGTATAGAATCCCCATTTAATCTAAAAGCAAAAAAAGTATCTAAGGTTGATACCAAGTTTTCTGCTTTTGAGTTTGTGTTTATTCAAGGTGCAAATCCACTCTCACAAATGCCAAATACAAGTAGAGTTAAAAAAGAGTTAAATACTGTTGAAAATATAGTTTATTTTGGAACTGAGGAAAATGAAACTTCAGCAAAAGCTCATTTAGTTATACCTGCAAAAAACTTTCTATATAAAAATGATATACGTGTATCTTACTCTCATTCGAAAATAAGTTTTATGCCAAAGGTAAAAGAATCTGATTATGGGATTAGTGAATATGATTTAAGTGCCTATCTTTGTAAAGAGTTTGGAATTGAGATAAAAAGTGAAGAAGAGTATTTAGAACATTTTAAAAGTTTTGACTCAAGAGAAATAGAAGTAGTTCCATATAAAGAAGGCTTTGATACTGAGACAAAAGAGTTTTTATTTTTAGAAGAGTTAGAAACTCCTAAAATCAAATCAAATGCAATATATCTTATAACTTGTAAAAGCCCAAAAAGTTTAAATTCACAGTTTAATCGAGAAGAAAAAGTATATCTTCATAGCTCTTTTGGATATGAAAATAATGAACTTGTAAACATATCATCTATAAATGGTAGTGTGGCTCTACATGTAGAGATAAATGATGATTTACGAGAGGATTGTGTGTTGATTTATAGTGGAACTAAAGGTGTGAATAATTTGACAAGTTCACTTCATAGCTATGAAGGTAAGGGTGCTGTTTATCAAGAAGACATGGTTGAAGTTAGTCGAAATAGAGTTTAGTATTTATCATATAGTCGTTTAAATTTTTTAGCATAATATATTAAAATTATTAACACTATAAAAAATATAAGAATCATTATATTTATAGGTGATAGAATTTTATAAGATGGTTTTTCTATTTTTGACTTCTCTTTAATAACAGGTATTTGTTGTTTATCTTTAGTAATCTTTTTTAAAACCTTTTTTATAGATTGTTTATTGATATTTTTTACTTTTTTCTTTTTAACAAGTGTTTTTTTAGTAGATGATGTTAATGTTTTTGGAATCTCTAAAGTATTTTGTATATAGGCATCTTTGTAAGATTTTCGTATAATTTTAATAGTATCAAGAATTAATTCTTTATTTTTAAATGTTTTAATACTAATAGTATAATATTTATTTATTTTATTAGTATTTACAGAAATATTATTTGCTTCTAATGTTTTTAGAAGTTTTTTATTTTTTAAAATAACTATTTCTAGTTTTTTTGAGAACGCCTTTGCACTCTCTTTATTTTGAAATGATGCTATTACAATTTTTTTTGCATAAGCAAATGCATCTACTTGCAGTATGAGTAGTATAATAAATAAGTAAATTTTTCTTTTCATAATAAATCACACCTGATTGGGTTAGTAATGATTATAGCAAAGCAAATTAATGTAGTCAATAGTTTAGCTTGATATAATATTATATACTAAGATGTATTTAGGAATAATTTTGTTAAATATAAAGACATATAGAGAGTTGAAAAAGAAAATTATCATCAAAGAATGTGAGCAGATATTAGTTGAACTTTCTCATGAGTTTGCTAGATTTTCTCCACATCCATACCTACATGTAGGCGCACCATATGATATTAAATCCCCTTTTTTTGTTCGTGAAGAAGTATTGGAACGTTTACATGAAGCGCAGGATAAACTAAACTCTTTAAAAGTTGGATATAAGTTGAAAATATTTGATGCTTATCGTCCATTATCTGTTCAAAAGTATATGATTGAATATGATACTAAGAGATATGGAAAAGAAATTGCACAAAAATTTTGGAGTCCAAT
>CAZTNH010000098.1:0-5346 GCA_964615395.1 uncultured Sulfurimonas sp. | reverse complement strand
GTATCAAAATGAAGCATGAGTTTGACTCTTTAAATGTAAGTGTCGCTGGTGCAATTTTAATGGATAGGATGAGATAATGAGTGAAGAACTACATAAGTTACAGAGAATAGGTGCACAAAAGATATTTGAGAAGACTCATATTCCAATACAGCATATTCAAGAGATACTTCAAAGTGACTTTAGTAGTTTTACTCGTGTGCAATTTTTGGGATTTATTTCAATTTTAGAACGGGAGTTTAATGAAGATCTTTCAGCTCATAAAGCATTTGGGTTAAGCTATTTTGATGAGTTAGAGAAACAAGACTCTTATGGTTTAAGTATGATTCCAAAAGAGAAAAGAAGTACAAAACCACTTTTTATAATTATTGTTATTCTTCTATTTGTAGCAGTATTAATCTTAAAATTTGGTGTTTTTACTCCAAAAACAGAGAAAACAGCTGTTGATAATACTCTTATTGAACATGTGGAAAAAAAGATTAAACCTAAAATCATTGCTAGTGTCAAAGAGCTTAATGAGACAAAAGAGCTAAATAGTACAAAAATAGACTCTAAGGTGCTGAAAAAACCAGTAGCAGATGTAGCGAACAGTTTTAAAATTATAGCAAAATCTAAGGTATGGTTTGGCTATATTGATGTTCTTACAAACAAGAAAAAGCAAAAAATCTTTACAGGAGAATTTGATTTAGATCCAAGTAAAGAGTGGTTATTAGTTTTTGGTCATGGTTATATTGATATGTATATTAATGGCAAAATTATTAAATTTAGCTCACGAAATGATGTTCGTTTTTTATATAAAGATGGAAAATTAACAACTATTAGTAAAAAAGAGTTTAAAAATCTCAACAGAGGTCATACGTGGTAAAGTTTTTTCTATCATTTTTGTTACTGTGTAGTTTTTCATATGCAGAAGATATAAATGATACAGAAGAGGTTGTTGTTATAGATGACCCTTTAACATCTAAGATAAAAAGTTTTTTAGATGTAGAAAATTATCAGGATAATGAAGCCTTTATAAATGTTATTTTTGAACCAAAATCAGCTTTTTATGAGAATGAACGAGTAAATGCAGTAAAGGTAATACAGACTTTAAAAGAGAATGGTCTTTTAAAACTTTTTTATAAAAAACCTCAATCACTTAAACTTAATTTTAAGACAAGTGGTTCTCCTCTTTTCTTTGTGAAAATAATGGGTGATACTCTTAGAAATATAGGTTACTATCGTTATGTAACACTCGCATCAAATCTTGACTCATCAGAATTTGAGTGGAATATCGGTTTAACATCTGAGTATGTAACTGATCCTCTTATCTTAGACAAAGAACTTCAAAAAAGTGGTTGTAATATCATAGATATAGAGAGAAATACTGCTAGAGAGTGGACGTATGTGATAGATATGGGAAGAGCTTTTTTAAATGTAGAGAAATTACATGCAGATATGGAAGTGAGTTTAAAACATTCTCAATATGCTCACTGGTTAGATATATCTAAGATAAAAAACTTGCATATTACAAGTAGTAGAAGAAATAGTTGGTATCCATATATCGCATACTATGATGCTTCACTACATCTTTTAAAAGTACTTAAAAAAGATAAAATCTGTCATGAACTCTCTCTGAATATCCCTCCAAATACTAAATACATTAAACTTTCAGATATGTATAATATGAAAAATATACGAGATAAACTTCTACTAACTCCTACAGATTCTAAATAAGAAGTTTTTCATTATCTTACTCTAAAGATTTTTCGCTAAAATAGCATTAATAATTTTACAGGATATAAAATGTTTGATGAAATAGAATTTGATAGAATGAAAAGACTTCCGAAGTATGTATTTGCTGAGGTTAATGAACTTAAAATGGCTGAGCGTCGTGCTGGTGCTGATGTAATTGACTTTTCTATGGGAAATCCTGATGGAGATACTCCACAACATATTCGTGAGAAACTTGTAGAGTCTGCTCAAAAGACTAAAACACATGGTTACTCAACTTCAAAAGGTATCCCTAAACTACTCCAAGCCATCGCTGATTGGTATGAACGCCGTTATGATTGTAAACTTAACCCTGAGACAGAGTGTGTTGCAACTATGGGGAGTAAAGAGGGGTATGCTCACCTTACTTATGCTATCACAAATCCGGGTGATGTAGCTGTTGTTCCTGACCCTACTTATCCTATTCATGAGTTCTCTTTTATCCTTGCTGGTGGGAATGTTGTAAAGTTCGGGATAGAGTTTGATGAAGATTATAAACTAGATGAGGATAAATTTTTTGAAAATCTTGATAGAGTTTTCAAAGAGAGTTCACCTCGTCCTAAGTATGTACTTGTAAACTTTCCTCATAATCCTACAACTGTAACCGTTACTCAAGATTTTTATGTACGGCTTGTTGCTATGGCAAAAAAAGAGCGTTTTTACATCATAAGTGATATAGCTTATGGTGATATCACTTTTGATGGTTATGTTACTCCTTCTATCATGAGTGTAGAGGGTGCAAAAGATGTGGCAGTAGAGTCATTTACTCTCTCTAAGTCATACAATATGGCAGGATGGCGTGTAGGTTTCTTCGTAGGAAATCCTAAACTTATCGGTGCATTACAGAAGATAAAATCGTGGTTAGATTACGGTATGTTTACGCCTATTCAAGTGGCAGCAACTGTAGCTCTTAATGGAGATCAGCAGTGTGTAAAAGATATAACAGATAAGTATGACCATAGACAAAATGTATGTATAGAAGCTTTTGAGCGTGCAGGATGGCACATAAGAAGAAATCAAGCAAGTATGTTTATCTGGGCAAAACTGCCAGAAGTTGCAGAGCATCTAGGTTCATTAGAGTTCTCTAAACGCTTACTTGTTGAAGCTGGCGTTTGTGTGGCTCCAGGGATTGGGTTTGGGGCTTATGGTGAGAACTATGTTCGCATCGCTCTTATAGAAAATGACAACCGTATTCGTCAAGCGGCTAAAAATATTAAAAAGTTTTTAAAGACTTTAGAAGAGGAAAAAGCAAATGCTTAAAGTTGGAATAATCGGTGTTGGAACTGTTGGAACAAGTGTTGCAAATATCTTAAAAGATAATGCAGATGTTATCTCTGCCCGTGCAGGTGTAGATATCGTAGTAAAAAGTGGTGTTGTAAAGAACCTTCAAAAAGAGAGAGGTCTTGATATCATCATAACAGACAATGTTGATGATGTTTTAAATGATCCAGAGATTGACATAGTTGTTGAACTTATGGGTGGGGTGGAAGAGCCATTTGAAGTTGTTAAAAAAGCACTAAATGCTGGAAAAGCTGTTGTTACTGCGAACAAAGCACTTCTTGCTTATCACCGTTATGAGCTTCAAACTATCGCTAAAGATATAGCGTTTGAGTATGAGGCGAGTGTTGCTGGTGGGATTCCTATCATCAATGCTCTTCGTGATGGTTTATCTGCTAATCATATTGAGTCTATTATGGGAATTATGAATGGTACTTGTAACTACATGATGACAGAGATGACGAATAATGGTGTCGATTATGATGCTATCTTAAAAGAGGCACAAGAGTTAGGGTATGCCGAGTCTGACCCTACTTTTGATGTGGGTGGTTTTGATGCGGCTCATAAACTTCTTATCTTAGCTTCAATCGCTTATGGCATAGATGCAAAACCTGAAGATATTCTTATCGAGGGGATTGACAGTGTAACATCTGATGATATCTCTTTTGCTAAAGAGTTTGGTTATGCTATCAAACTTTTAGGAATTGCTAAAAAAGATGGCAATGAAGTTGAACTACGTGTTCATGCTTGTCTTATCTCACAAGATGAGATGATAGCAAAAATAGATGGTGTTATGAATGGAATCTCTGTAGTTGGCGATAAAGTAGGAGAGACTCTCTACTACGGTCCAGGTGCAGGTGGTGATGCTACGGCTTCTGCTGTTGTTGCCAACATCATAGACATCGCAAGAGGTGGAAAATCTACACCTATGTTAGGTTTTGATAGACCTATGGAGGGGAGTAAACTTACTCTTAAACCATCTGCAAATATTGAGACAAAATACTACTTACGTGTAAATGTAAGTGACAGAGCTGGTGTTTTAGCTCGTATCACTAAAATATTTGAAGAGAAAAATATCTCTATCGAGACTATGTTACAACGTCCTAGTGAAAACTCTAGTGCAAATCTTTTAATCTCTACACATATCGCAAAAGAGAGTGATATTCAGTCTATGATAGATGCTCTTGAAGCACTTGATTTTGTAAATGCTCGTCCTGTAATGATTAGGATTGTTTAACTATAGATGAAAGTCTTAATAACTGGTGCCAGTAGTGGCTTAGGAGCTGAACTAGCTCGCCAGTATGCTCATAAAGATAATGAGCTTACTCTTCTTGCAAGAAGAGAAGATAGACTCTATGAACTTCGTAAAGAACTTTATGAAAAGTGTGAAAGTGTTGAAATTATTGTAGCTGATGTTACAGAGTTTCACTCTCTTCAAGAAAAACTCTCTCAAATAAAATCTCTTGATATGGTCATTCTAAACGCTGGAATCTCTTTGGGTCACTCTAGTGATGAAGATTATATTCCAACTATAGAGGAGTTTGAAAAACTTTATAAGGTAAATGTACTCTCTGCTCATGCCATTTTAGAAGTTCTTTTACCTCTTTTTAAAGCTCAGAAAAGTGGAAAGATAGTCTTTATCTCCTCTTTGGCCTCTTTTTTTTCCATGCCGACTTCTACAGTTTACTCCTCTTCAAAAAGAGCCTTAAATGCTTATGCCGAGGGTGTAAGATATAAGTACAATAAATATGGCATAAAAGTTGTAAATATTCTCCCCGGATTTATAAAAAGTGAACTTACCGATAAAAATGATTTTAATATGCCTTTTATCTTAGAGACAGAAGTAGGAGTGGCGAAGATTGTAAAAGCGATAGAGAAGAGTAAACGCCAATATATCTTTCCCCTTAGATTTTATCTAATTATAAAACTTTTGAAGATACTTCCAAGTTTTTTACAAGAAAAAATAATAAATAAAATGGAGTAAAAATGAAGAAAATAATCTTAGCAGGAAGTTTACTACTCTCTGTATCTACTACACTTTTTGGTGCTGATGTAGAAGAAAAAATAGTAACAGCAGAAAAACAATCTCATTGGTATCTTGGTACTGAATATAGTTTAGGGTATGGGATTAGAATTTATAATAATAGTGAAAGTGTAAATGTTGATACAGATGGATTGACATTAAAAGTTGGTTATGAGCAGAGTGATTATGATAAGCTGGAATTTCAGTACACTTCAGAAACATTAACAAGTTCATCCAATTCAACAACACCTTAGCCAAAAAAATCAAGCAACATTCTCATGAATCATCGAAAATGC
>CAZTNH010000097.1:0-5431 GCA_964615395.1 uncultured Sulfurimonas sp. | reverse complement strand
TGCGAGATTATACTATTATTAAATTGAAAGGATAGTTAAATGAAGTGCTAAATTTTAAAATTTTAAAATTTAGCTCTGAATATGTGTCATAAAAGTTTCAATCTCTTCTTGAGAATTAAACTCTAAAGTCAAAGTTTTATTATTTGATTTTACTTTTATTCCAAAATGATTTAACTTATTTTTTATTGAATCAAAGTTAAAAGGAGTTAGTAGTGGTTTTTCAGGAGTTAGTTTTGGGGTAGCTTTCATACTTTTTATCATAGTTTCAACTTCTCTTACACTCAATTTTTGACCTATAATTGAGTTTACAACTACTTGTTGCTCTTTATCACTTAATCCAACAAGTATTTTTGCATGACCCGCTGTAATTTTTTTCTCTAAAAGTGCTTTTTGTGTCTTTGATGATAATTGTAATAAACGGAGAGTATTTGTAATATGTGTTCTACTCTTATGAATCATATTTGCAAGTTCTTCATGTGTTATTTCATGAAGTTTAAGAAGTTCACCATAAGCTTCAGCTAACTCTACTGCATTTAACTCTTCACGTTGTATATTTTCAATAAGAGCAAATTGTCGCATCTTTTGCTCATCAGAATTAAGAACAATTGCTCTAATCTCTTTAAGTTTAGCTAATTTACTTGCACGAAAACGTCTTTCACCTGCTATTAACACATAACCATCAATATCTTCACTTACCACAATTGGTTGTAAAAGCCCATCATTTTTAATTGATTCTGCTAATTCAAGGAGAGAGGACTCTTCAAATATTTTTCTAGGTTGAAATGGATTTGCTCTTATCTCTTTAAGCGATATTGTAAGAATCTCATCACGTTGAGAACCTTCCATCTCATATGCATCATCCATCTCTCCTAAAAGAGCATCCAATCCACGACCAAGTTTTTGTGTTTTCATTATTTTATAATCGCTTGTGCTAAATGTTGATAGGCAATAGCACCAGTTGATTTTACATCATAAAGAATTGCAGGTTTTCCAAAAGATGGTGCCTCTGCTAATTTCACATTTCTAGGTACTACTATATACTTTTCTTCTTCATCTTTAAAAAGTTTTCCTTTAAAATGCTGTTGTAAATCTGCAAAAACTTGTTTAGAAAGATTGTTTTGAGAACTAAACATTGTTGGTAAAAAACCTTTAATTGTTAACTTAGTATTAATAGATTTTCTCACTAACTTCACTGTATTTAAAAGTTGAGCAAGACCTTCAAGTGCAAAAAACTCACACTGAATAGGAATAATAACAGAATTAGATGCAGAGAGTGCATTAATTGTCATTGGTCCAAGAGCAGGAGGTGAATCAATTATGATATAGTCATAATCTTTTTTTACATTCGCAATAGCATTTTTAAGAACTAACTCTCGCCCTTTTGCTTTATCTGCATCATAGTACTCTTTTTCAATTCCAACAAGACCAATGTTTGATGGTGCTAAATGAAGTGTTGGTAAATCAGACTTTAAAATAATATCTTTAAGTTTTTTTGTTCCAATTAAGACATGATATATATTAAATTCATAATCATTTCTGTGAAACCCTAAAGAAGTAGTAGCATTTGCTTGTGGGTCAGAATCTATTAATAGTACTTTTTTTTCTGCTACAGCAAGTGAAGCAGCTAAATTAACTGCTGTTGTTGTTTTACCAACTCCACCTTTCTGATTTGCAATTACAATTACTTCACTCATCTTAAACTATACACCTTTTCGCCATTTATATTTAAACTTCCATCATCTTCAAGCAGAGCCTCACTTAGTGAAACTTTTTCGCCATTTATATGTGTAAAAAATTTTTGATTAGTTTGAAAGTTTAGCTTATATTTACTAAAAACTTGCTTCCATAAACTTCTTTTTTTGATATTTGTAAAATATTTTTCCAATAGTATTTCTTTCTCAATAGCAATATCTAAGCTTGCAAATATTTCGTCAGTTTTTTGCATATTTAAACCGACACCACAAACTATAGTATCATCAACAATATTCGTTATCATACCACCTATCTTACTCTCATTTATATAGAGATCATTTGGCCACTTTAAAAACAGTTTAGAACCAAATTCACAAAGTGTCTCTTTTAATATATAGGCAAAATATATAGAAGCTGATTCAAGTTTTAAATCATTAGGAAGATCTTTAATAGGAAGAGCAAAAGATAAAAAAAGATTTCCTTGCTTAGAAATCCATCTATTATCTCGACTCCCAATCCCTTTGGTTTGAATATCAGCAACTACAGCAAGTGGTAGCTCTTGAGATTTATCTTTAAGTAACTCTCTGAGATATATTTGAGTAGAGGGCAGAGACTTAAAGAAAAGTATCTTCAAGTGTTAATCTTTTTCCATTGATATATGAGATTACACTCATCTCTTTTTTTGACTGAGGTTGAACCGTAAAAATACGAATAGCACCTTTAGAACATGAAACTAAAATATTATCTGAATTTATTTCTAAAATCATACCACTTTTACCTACTGCACACTTTTCTGAGAGTTCAAGCTTTTTAAGTTTCATACCACTCTCTAAATATATACCAGGCCAAGGTGTAAATGCTCTATATTTATTATAGAGAGTATAAGCATCTTCAAACGCCACTAAACCATCTTTTTTAGTTATTTTTTTACAGTGTGATGAGTCAGCATCATTCTGCTTTTTTGCTATAAAACTTTCAAAGTTTTCAAGTACATCCACAGTTAAAGATGTAGCAACTTCAGTTAAAGCATCAAAGAGAGGTTCGAGCATCATATCTTTAGGAACTTCAATTGTCTCTATTTTTAAAATATCACCTGTATCTAAGCCCTCTTCCATTAACATTGCAGTAACACCTGTTAATTTATCATCATTCAAAAGTGTCTGCTGGATTGGACTTGCTCCTCTATACTGAGGTAAAATAGAAGCATGAAGATTTATACAGGGTGCATGATTTAAAATAGCACGGGGAAGTATCTGCCCATATGCAGCCACAACTATAAAATCACACTCTATTTTTAAAAGTTCTGAGACTGTTTCTTCATCTCGAAGTCTATTAGGTTGATAAACAGCTATATTTTGAGTCTCTGCTAAAACTTTTACCTCAGGTGGTGTCATTACTTTTTTACGTCCTACTGGTTTATCAGGTTGTGTATAGACTGCAACTACATTTATATCTGACTCTGCTATAAGTCTTGCTAAAATTTTCTCTGCATAATCAGGTGTTCCCATAAAAATGACATTCATTATTTCTCCTTAGTGAAGAGTGTTCCACCCTTATGCTCTTTGCTTAATGTAAAACTTCTTACATCACTTAAATCAAATCCACTCGCTAAAAACATATCTATATCTGCATTTAGAAGATAATCTGCTGCTTTTAGTTTTGTCACAATACCACCCGTAGCAAAGATATTGTTAGGTGTTGCTTCTTTACTTAACTCTTTTTTTGAAATAGTTGTAACTATTTTCAATGCACTTGCACTACTCTCTTTTCGAGGATCAGCATCATAATATGCATCAATATCTGAAAGAATTATAAGTATATCGGCGTTTAAGTTTTTTGCGATATAAGCTGAAAGTTGATCGTTATCACCTACTTCTAACTCATCTGTAGAGGTTGCATCATTTTCATTGACGATAGGAATCACACCATTTTCTAAAAGAACTTCAACAGTATTATTTACTCTTTGAATATCATCTTCTTTTGTAAGATTAGCAGCAGTTACTAAAACCTGAGAACATAATATATTATATTTCTCAAATTTTTCAGTATATTTTTTCATTAAAATTGGTTGCCCTAGAGAGGCTAATGCTTGTCTATTTTTAATGATTTTTCTCTCAAGTTGTAAAACAGTATAACCAGCTGAAACTGCTCCCGAAGAGACAAGAACAACTTCATTCTCTTGTTTGAGTTCGCTTAAGAAAGTTACTAACTCTTGCATTCTCTCTCTAGCTATTTCACCATCTTGTGTTAAAACTGCACTACCAACCTTAACTACAATACGCATACTATTTTCTGTCAGTCTGTACTAAATTAAAAAGTGCATGTTTAAGTGCATCAATATTTTTATGTGTAGCTGAAGATATTGGAGAGATTAAATATGGTAAAGTTTTATCAAAACCTAACTCATCTGATGCACTCTCTTGAATATAAAAAGGTAATTTGGCATCAAAATCAAACTCATTATTATAAGTAGCTTTTAAACCAAGCATCTCAATAAAATCATTAACTTGTGCTGCAAGTTCATCTGGAGCAATAACATCAGAACGAGTAAGTGCAATAGCAAATTTACTCTCTCCTAAAATATCTGAAAAGGCTGCTATTTCACTTTTAAGCACTTCTATCTGCTCTTTTAAATCTCTATAGTTTCCTAAGTCAACCATATAAAGAAGAATCTTTGTACGTTCAATATGACGTAAAAACTTGATTCCAAGTCCTTTACCCTCATGTGCTCCACCAATTATTCCAGGAATATCAGCCATAACAAATGATTCATAATCCCCAATATTCACCTGTCCTAACTTAGGAGTAAGTGTAGTAAACTCATAGTTAGCTATCTCTGGTCTAGCGTTTGAGACTGTAGAGATAAGTGTAGATTTTCCAACATTTGGAAAACCTACTAAACCGATGTCAGCAATAAGCTTTAGATCAAGTTTAATCGCTCTAGTCTCACCTTTTTCACCAGGTTGTGCATAAGTTGGACGTTGATTTGTCGGTGATTTAAAGTGAGTATTACCTAATCCACCTTTTCCACCTTGAATAAACTTCTCCTCTTGACCATTTGTAGTCATGTCAAAAAGAACATCGCCTGTTTCCATATCAACTATCTGTGTACCAGGTGGAACAATGATAACTTTCTTAGCTCCAGATTTTCCAGTACAGTTAGAACCTTCACCTGGTTTTCCACCATCAGCTTTAATATGCATTTTTCTTTGAAAATGAGAGAGCGTATGTGTGTTGTTATCACATTTAAACCAGATGTCGCCACCTTTTCCACCGTCACCACCATTTGGACCACCATTGAGTACAAACTTTTCACGACGAAACGCCACACAACCTTGTCCACCTTTTCCCGAGCTAACTGTTAATTCGACACTATCTGTGAACATTTGATTTCCTTGATGTTAAATACTTAAAAATTTACTTTGACAAAAAAAAGTTAATTATTAAATGTTTTGATTATTTAGTATTAGAATTTTAAAACTCTAGAAATTGAAGAAATAAAATAGATGAGCACTAAGGCTCAAATATTTGCAGAATTATGCAGCAGGTATTACTGAAACTTGTTGACGTTTTTTATCTTTACGTTCAAAAGCTACAACACCTTCAACTAGTGCATATATAGTATGGTCTTTTCCCATTCCTACATTATTACCAGGATGAACTTTAGTTCCACGTTGACGAATGATGATGTTACCAGCGATAACAGCTTCTCCACCATATTTCTTTACACCAAGTCTTC
>CAZTNH010000096.1:0-5436 GCA_964615395.1 uncultured Sulfurimonas sp. | reverse complement strand
AAAAAAGGTTAAAAAGTGAGTGTTTTGCACCATTGTTTACGATGATTTGGTTTGGGGTATACTCTAAACCATTATCGCGTTTAAGCTTTGTTGCAATTGCAAGTTTGAGAGCAGGAACTCCATCAACCGCAGTGTACTTTGTAAAGTTGTTGTTGATGGCATCTATAGCAGCATCTTTGATAACTTGAGGTGTTCCAAAGTCTGGTTCTCCAGCAGAGAAACTAAGTATGTCTTTACCTTCAGCTTTTAACTCTTGTGCAAGAGTTGTGATAGCTATAGTAATTGATTCAGATAGTGTGTTTATTCGGTTTGTTAGCATATGCTTTTTCCTTTGTTGACTAGGTGAAATTAATAAAAGAAGTATAGCTAAAAGAATAATATATATAAGTTAAGTAATGCTAACTTTTCATAGATTTGATAAAAGATTCGTAAATATACTCAAGTTCAAGATCTTGTTCAAGTAGATCCTTATTATCTTCAACAAGAATGTGTTCTAGTATAGCAACACGTTTAAGCATATACTCAAACATCTCTTTGTTAATATCTGGAAGCATATTATGCATAAAAGGATCTTTACAACGACCTTTTTCTATAACATGTGCAGGGATACCGATAGCAGTAGCATTATCTGGAACCTCTTTTACTACAACTGAGTTTGCTCCAATTTTAGCATATTCACCAATTATGATATTTCCAAGAACCTTTGCACCAGCACCTATAACAGCACCTTTTTTTACAGTTGGATGGCGTTTACCCTGATCTAGTGAAACACCACCAAGAGTTACACCTTGATAGATAAGAACATCATCTTCAATGATAGCAGTCTCACCTATAACTACACCAGTACCATGATCTATGAAAACTCTACGACCAATAGTAGCAGCGGGATGAATATCTATGTGTGTAAATATCTGAGTAAGCCCCATAATGATTCTGGCAGAGCGTTTAAAGTTTGCATGGTGGAGTCTATGAGCAATTCTATACCATGCGATAGCCCAAACACCAGGGTAGTTAAAAAGAAAGTCTAGTTTCGAGTTAAGAGCTGGATCATTTCTGTAAGCATTTGCAAAATCTTCTTTAATATCGCTATAAATTCCCATGGAGTGCCTTAGCTTGTAGTTCTTAGATAACCATTTTGATAAATAAATGTCTCTAGTTTTGAAAGTGTATCACTTTTTTCTTTTTCTGTGATAAAAGTACTCTTTAAAAGGTCTATTTTAAGTTTATTTAAAAGTTTATCTTCATCATATCCTATATCACCTAGAATATTGAGAGTGCTTTTAGACTCAACTGCATTACTTATTTCATAAGATATTTCATTGATATTTATAGTATATTCATTAGGGTGTGTAAAAAGATTATGTCCCATTCCTAAAGCCTCTTGATATGCACCAATATTGAAAAATCCTAAAAAATAATCCTCTTCTTGAAGATTTATATCATGGAGATAGAGTGGTTTGTCAGGATTGAAACCTATCTCTCCATCACTATCACAAGTGATGTCCCATATCGTTGCACCACGAACAGAGCTGTTTTCTAGATGATGAAGAGGCATCATCGGGAAGTGTTGCTTTAAACCCCAGTAATCAGGGAGACTTTGAAAGATGGAAGCATTGATAAGATAACGTTCTTGAAGATTTACTTGAAGCTGTTTTAACTCATTTGTATTTATTTTAGATGTAAGAGTAAGAGACTTTTTAATAATATTATGAACTAATATTTCAGCGTTTGAACGATCTTGTAGATCGATATACCCTAAATCAAAAAGTGTTAGAAGTGATTCAATATGATCGAGTGCATCGTGAAGATACTCTATACAGTTTTTAGATGTGAGTTGTGTATATAACTCCTGTAGCTCTTGCACTAAAGGTGGATTTGTATCTTTTAGCTTTAAGAGAGTTTCATTATAGTCTTGTGTAAAAAGTTCTAAAACAGGTGTTATCAGTATGGCGTGTGAAGCGACAATATATCGTCCAGATTCTGTAAATATATTTGGATGAGAGACACCCTTTGCATCCATGATTTCACCAAGTAAAAAAACAACACTACTTGAGAACTCCTCAATGGAGTAGTTATGAAGTTTAGCATCAGGATGTTGTTCATAAGCGACGGCTAAACCTCCTCCGATATTAATGTTATTAAGTGCATCAGCACCTAACATTTTTAACTCAGCATAGATGTTTCCAGCCTCTCTTAATGCTCTTTTAATAGGGGCTATATCCTCCATCTGCGAACCAATATGAAAATGAACCATAGAGAATTTTTCTAAAAGGGAAGCATTTTCTAAGAGTCGAACCGCTTCTAAAATCTCTGTAGCAGTTAAACCAAACTTAGCATCCATTCCTGCACTCTTCGCCCAAGTTCCACTTCCAGTAGAGTGAAGACGCACTCGTATGCCAATGTTTGGTACTTTTAGGTTTGACTCTTTGGCAACAGCGATAATAGTTCTTAACTCTCCTAAGCCTTCTATAGTTACAGTGATGTTATGCCCTGAGTGTGCAGCGATAAACGCCAGAGTTATCATCTCTTTATCTTTAAAACCATTGACTGTTATCTCAGAACCTTTAAGGGATTTTCCTATCGCTAAGATGAGTTCAGCCTTACTCCCTGCTTCTAAACCATAGTTAAACTCTTCACCAGCCTCTGTAACAGCATTGACAACATGAGGTAGTTGATTTACTTTTAGTGGAAAAACAGCTTTAAATTTTCCTTTGTAGAAGTTCTCTTTGATGGCAAAATTAAAACAGGAGTAGAGATGTCTTATCTGCTTTTTTATAAGGTGTGGAAATCGTAAAATAATTGGTCCACGAACACCATCTTTTCTAATTTTATCTGTTATATCTAAAAGAGAAGGGGATGATTTATAGTTTACTTGAACTACATCACCTTTAATTGTAAAGTTATTATTTGACCATATATCTAAACCGAAATTATCCATAAACACACCTAAATATGAAGCTTATGGTGAAAATATTTGTCTATGTTAAAATAGATTTCACCACTGCGATTTTTAAAAGTAAGTAGAGTCTTATTTAACTCTTTCATCTTTTTTACACCCATAACAGCAAGAACAACCTTCATACTTTTGATAAGGTTTGTATGGTACTGTCCTATCTCTTTTCCCTGTTTGACAACAAGAAATGAAGCTCGTTTTTTAGGGTCTTGTGTAGCCATTCCAACAGGGCATACATGAGAGCCAAAACCTGAACACATTTTTGCACGAATACATCCACCACTCATCATAAAACCACGAGCTATTCCTATAGCATCAGCACCCATAGCAAGAGTTATGATGGCATCATCAGGTGTAAGAATCTTTCCACTTGCAATGATTTTAATGTTCTCTCTAATCCCATGTTTAGTTAAAAGAGTATCAAGAACATAGAGTGCATTATTTGTTGTGAGTCCTACTGACTCCATAAGTTCTAGTGGTGCAGTAGCACTTCCTCCCTCACCACTATCTACTGTGATGAAGTCAGGAAGATTTTTGCCCTCTGCTTTTCTTTGAGCCATCTCCATAGCCATCTCTTCAACTGCATTGGCATTAGAGACAACTATCTTAAAACCAACTGGTTTTTTAGAGAGTTTTTGGAGTCTCTCCACAAAATCAAGTAGGTGAGAAGTAGAGTCAGCGTAAGGAAAACGGTTTGGTGAGAAGAGATTTTCTCCCTCTTTGACACCACGGTAGTAAGCTATGTCGGCGTTTACCTTACTCCCTGCGAGTTTACCACCAGTCTGTTTTGCACCCTGAGCTATCTTAATCTCAGTCATACGGCAAAATTTCATCACTTTTTGGTATCTTAACTCATCAAACTTACCGTTGTCATTACGAACACCATAGAGTCCAGAACTCATCTGAAAAATCATATTTGGTATATCACGAGGAACTTCTTTTGGAAAATCTTCTATATTAGCTGACCATTTAACACGAAAGAGTAGATGAGAAGCTGTATCGTAGATATAGGTATTTTGAGTTTTTTTATTGAGTAAAACAGTTCTATACCACTTCATAGCTATAGCACGATTAAAGAAAAAATCACCAAGTTTAAAGATAATATTTGCAAAAAAAGTACTTTTAACTATCTCTAAATATTTTGCATTTTTAGGATCAGGTTTATGTGTAAAAAGATGGTTCGATGTAAGAGAACCTTCCCCTGTATTTATAGTAAGTCCAGAGTTTGCCCCTGCTATACTAAAAGCACGAACAGCCTCAGGGCTTAGTGCTCCATCACTCATAGCTGAACGGATTATGGGAGTCTCAGAGACAAAAGGAATCTCTCTTGCTTGACCAAAAACGACACTTGTATCATCACTTACTTCCTCTTCATTTAAAACATTTGGAGAGTGTTTGATAATAAATCGTGAACCTGAAAAGGGTTGTGTAACTGAGAATGATTGGTAGTTTGGTAGATCTTTTGCAGCCTTATAGACCCAGTCGACTTTATCTTTAGAGTCATAAAAAGTCTCTTCTGCAAAGTACTGACGCATAGGTTCTCTTAGCATCTCTAAAAGATAACGTCCTCGACCGATAACAGGATAGTTTATAAGTAGAGAGTGTTTACGCTGAACATATTTGTCATAGATAAAAAGAAAAAAGAGACCAACAAAAGCTGCGACAATGAAAAACTCAAAAAATTCTAAAAATAGCTGCCACAACTGATGAATGATCTCCATTTAAAATTCCGTTAATGCAACTGTCTCTTCAGTTTTGTTTTGCAGATCTTTTATCCAAATAGTCCCGTTTTCTAACTCATCAGAACCGATAACACAACAGAATCTGGCATTTGCTCTATCTGCACCTTTGAGGTGGTTTTTAAGGTTTTTAGCTTTAAAGTCACAAGTCACTTTTTTAGATTGGCGTTTCTTGTGTGTAAGGCTTACAACTAGTTCAACAGCTTCCTCATCCATAGCACCTATGTAGTAACCCTCACGCTTCTTCTCAGGCATAACGATAAGCTCCATTAAACGCTCAATTCCCATAGCAAAACCAACGGCAGGAGTAGGGCGACCATCAAGAAACTCTACAAGTCTATCGTAGCGTCCACCACCAGCAATAGCACTCTGGCTTCCGATGTTGTCACTTACAAACTCAAATGCCGTTTTAGAGTAGTAGTCAAGTCCACGTACTAAGTTTGTGTCTATCTCATACTTGATTCCGTTTGTATCTAGGATAGATTTTAGTTTAGAAAAATCACTCTCACATGAGTCACAAAGTGCATTTATAAGTTTTGGTGCTTTTGTATAAAGAGATTGACACTTCTCATTTTTACAATCAAGAACACGGATGGGATTCGTGATTTTTCGGCGTTTACAATCTTCACAAATCTCATCTTCAACAGACTCGATAAACTCTACTAAAGAGTCACGATATTGAGGCATACAGTTTTGATCTCCTAAAGAGTTGAGCTGAAGTCTATAACCGATACCACAACGTTT
>CAZTNH010000095.1:0-5444 GCA_964615395.1 uncultured Sulfurimonas sp. | reverse complement strand
GTATCCGGAGCCACACTTTTTAAAACTTCCAAAATAAAATATTAAACTTACATTATATATTTAACTTCATTTAATTTAAAGTGGAATTAGTTATAATCATTACTACAATAAACTCTTTTCAAAAAATGGGGATTTCATTATGAATTTAACAAGTAAAATAGCATCAATTATTCTTACTATTACATGTGTGACGAATAGTTTTGCGGATGATAGTGTTGAAAAACAGGCAATAAAAACTAATGGTCAGTTGGTATATGGAGCAAAAACTCTCAATGTAGATAGTTTTTTAGAGATGTTTACTGAAGGTAATCTCTATGGGCGTTTACGAAGTAATAATTTTTATTTTGCTTATAATCATCCAAATGATGGGCATGATACACAAGTTGTCAGTGGTGAGGGTGGAAGTGTTATCTATAAATCAGCTAGATATAGTGGATTTGATGTAACAGCTGGGTTTTATGGCTCTTACTCTTTTTTTAATGCAAGTAGTGATCCTATCTCATATATTAAAGCTGGTAAGGATACTTTAAGTCGTTATGATTTTGTAAATGATGGTGATAGATATATGGCTGTAATAGGTCAAGCGAATATTAACTATCGTTTATCAAAGAGTGACTTCAGACTTGGTCGTCAACTTGTGGAAACATTTTATACTAAAAGTAATGATACTAAAATGATTCCAAATACTTTTGATGGTTTTGTAGTGACTACAAAAGATTTACCTCAAACAATACTTAAAGCAGCATACCTCTATAAACAAAAACTTCGTGATCATACTACTGCTCACTCTCTGTTTATGGTAGGAGATGAAAATTCTACTTCTGCTCTCAAACCACAATGGAGTGAAAATGATGATTCAGCAATGCATAAGGGACTTACATATTCAAACCTTTTAGCTGCTGGAAAACCTACGGATGCACCTCTGATAGTTTTAGATATAGTTAATAAATCTGTTAAAAATTTAAAAGTAAATTTCTCTTCTTATCTAGTACCTGAACTACTCTCTCAAGCTATGGGAGAGTTAAACTACAAAGTGGCATTTAATGGTTTCTCTATCACTTCTGGTGTGAGATATATTCAGCAGTTTGATAATGGAGCTGGTGCAGTTGGTGGAGCATCTCTCAGTGGTTCAGCCGGTAGTGAATATACTAATCCTGACTCTTTAAACGCCAAAATGATAGCAGCTAGAGTAGTTACTAAAATAGATGACTATAGAATAAACCTTGCCTATACAAATATTTTAAATGAAGCCGATTTAGTTACACCATGGAGAGGATTTCCAACAGCTGGATATACACGTTCTATGGGTGTTTATAACTGGAAAGCAGATACAAAAAGTTATAGAGTTGAGCTTATAAAAGGTGCTAATAAAACAGGTGTTTATAAAAATATGTTTATTCAAACATCAGTTCTCTATACCGATGGAGATATTAAGAAATCTATTTTAGCTGATAGTATGCTTTACTATTTTGGTATTGTGAAGAACTTAGAGTCAGCACCTGAGTTTCAGTATAGATTTCGTTTGGGGTATAGAGATTTTATACAAGACTCCTCTTCAGTCTCTAACTATGTTGATTCTCGTTTAGAGTTTAACTATCTTTTTTAGAAGATAATCATTTGAAAAAGTTTTTTTTAGTAACTATTTTTATGATAAACTCCTTATTTGCAGGGAGTATTAACATTGCGGTAGCTGCAAATGTAAGCTATGCCAGTGATAAACTTGTCAAAGAGTTTAACAAAGTATATCCTGACACAAAGGTGAGAGTTATTTTAGGAAGTAGTGGCAAACTTACAGCACAGATAAAACATGGTGCTCCTTATCAAATTTTTATGTCAGCAGATATGAACTATCCTGAGAGACTCTATCGTGAAAAAATTGCGATAAATAAACCGATGATATATGCGAATGGATTATTGGCTTTTTTGAGTACTAAGAGAAGAGATTTTTCTCTTGGGATGCAACTATTAGAAAAAGATAGTATCAAAAAAATAGCAATAGCAAATCCTAAAACAGCTCCTTATGGAAAAGCTAGCATAGAAGCTTTTAAGGCAAGTGGCGTTTATAAAAAAATAAAAGATAAACTTGTTTTTGCACAGTCAGCTTCTGCTGTTGTCTCCTATGCTATAAGTGCTGCAGATATTGGGATAGTTCCAAAATCAACACTCTTTAGTGATAAGATGCAAAACTATAAAAAAGGTTTGAACTGGGTAGAGGTAGATAGAACTCTTTATGCTCCTATTCATCAAGGCATAGTGATTTTAGAGAAAGGTAAAGATAATCAAGAGGTTTTAAACTTTTACAATTTTTTATTGAGTAACAAAGCAAAAAAAATCTTTAAAGAGTTTGGATATATCTCTTTATGAGTTATTTAATTGCAGATGTAGTAGAGATACAAAGCTCTGAAAATATCAATATAGTCAAGTTTGAGTTAGAGTCTCAAACTCTTAGTATGATGAGTTTAGATATAAGTTCAGAGATTTATATTGGTCGCAAAGTGAAACTTTTGGTAAACTCTTCTCATGTGGCAATAGCTAAAAACCTTAGTGGTAAGTTAAGTTATGCAAATCAAATAAGAGCGAAAATAGAGACGATAAGAGAGGGGAAACTTCTTACTTATGTAACTTTGGTGTTTGGTGAGTCTCAGATAGAGTCTATTATCACAAAAGAGTCCTCTTTAGCTATGAAACTTTCAGTTGATGATAGTGTAACTATTTTAATCAAAGCGAGTGAACTCTCTATCTGTGAGATTTTAGATGATTGAAACACTACTCTCTTTGGATTATGAGCCTTTTATTCTCTCTTTTAAGTTAGCTTCACTTACTACGATGATACTCTTTGTGATAAGTTTACCCTTGAGTTGGTATCTCTCTCAAACATCTTCTCGGATTAAACCTTTTATCGAAGCATTAACAGCTCTTCCTATCGTTCTTCCTCCCTCTGTTCTTGGATTTTATATACTTGTAGCACTTTCACAAAACTCTCCTATTGGAGCTTTTTTTGAGAATGTTTTTGGAGTAGAACTTGTGTTTAGCTTCACTGGTTTAGTTGTTGCTAGCTGTTTTTACTCTCTTCCCTTTATGGTGCAACCTCTTCAGAGTGGATTTGAGTCTCTTAACAAAAATATGCTAGAGGCTTCATACATTAGTGGGAAGAGTAGAGTAGAGACTATCTTTAGAGTAGCACTCCCAAACATAAAACCAGCACTCCTAACAGCACTTATCGTAACTTTTGCACATACAGTAGGTGAGTTTGGTGTAGTTCTTATGGTGGGTGGGAGTATTGATGGTGAGACAAAGGTCGCTTCGGTTGCTATCTATGAGATGGTTGAGACTATGGACTACTCTATGGCTCATGTATATAGTCTTATTATGATTGTGATGAGTTTTACCGTGTTACTGAGTGTCTATAGTTTTAACAAACATCACAATAAAAAGTTTGGACTCTAGTATGATACGAATAGATATAAAAAAAGAGTTACAGGGCTCCAAGGCAGAGATGAACTTAGAGATAAGTTTGGAGATCAAAGAGGGAAGTTTTGTGGCTCTGAGTGGAGAGAGTGGAAGTGGGAAAACAACACTTTTACGTATTTTAGCTGGTTTAGAGATATCAGAGGGTTCTATAGAGGTGCATGAAGAGATTTGGCAAGATAGCTCTTTTGTAAAAGAGACTCAAAAACGCCAAATCGGATTTGTTTTTCAAGAGTATGCACTTTTTGAAAATATGAGTGTTTTACAAAATCTTCTTTTTGTTTCAAAAGATAAGAAGTTAGCCTCTCATCTCTTAGAGATAACAGATTTAACACAACTTAAAGATAGAGTTCCAAACACTTTGAGTGGTGGTCAAAAGCAGAGAGTAAGTCTCTGTAGAGCGATGATGAATAGACCAAAACTTCTACTGATGGACGAGCCACTCTCTGCCTTAGATATGGATATGAGAAATAGACTTCAAAAAGAGATATTATTACTCCATAAAGAGTTTGGTACTACTACTATTTTTGTGAGTCATGATCCTAGTGAGATGTATAAACTTGCAGATAGAGTTATAGTTTTGAGTCAAGGAAAAGTTATTAAAGATGGTAGTGTAAAGGAGATACTTCGTCAAACCCAAGGGTCTCAAAAGTTTTCATTTAGAGGCGAACTTTTAGAAATAATTCAAGCTGATGTTGTTTTTATCGCCGTTGTCTCTATAGGTCAGCAGATAGTGGAAGTTGTGTTAGATGAAAAGGAGATGAAAAAGTTTAGGGTAGGGGATGAGGTGCAGGTGAGTACAAAAGCCTTTGCACCTACACTCTCCCTAGTTTAGTTTATCTCATTTTTAATGATTTTTGCTAACTCACTACAGTTGGCTATCTTCTGAGTGTAAGTTAGATTGTCTCTAAGTAAAATATCTATAAAAGCACTCCCTACTATCACTCCATCAGCACCAAGAACTTTATCTTTTGCAGTTTTTTCATTTACTCCAAAACCTACATAGACTGGCGTTTGAGTATACTTTTTGATAGAAGTTAGAAAAGGTTGTAAATCCTCAGCCACTCCTGAACCAGTGATACCCGTATAAGCTACCATATAGATAAATTTTTGAGCTTCACTCACTACCTCTTTGATTCTCTCTTGTGTATCCGTTGGTGCTACAAAAGAGATATTTGCTAAAGAGTTTTCATTGAAGAGTTTTTTATAAAGAAGTGCTTCTTCATGTGGTAAATCAGGGATGATAAGACCATTTACACCTAACTCTTTTGCTAGAGGGAGTAACTTTTTCATATCTTGTTGATAAAAGCTGTTAAAGTAACCCATCCAAAGAGTATCTACCTTTGGGTCTACCTCTTTTGAGATTTCAAGCAAGTCAGAGAACTTAAAGCCAAGTTCTAAAGCTCTATGATTTGCTTTTTCTATGAGAGGACCATCGGCAACAGGGTCAGAGAATGGTACACCAAACTCTAAGGTGTCAACACCACTCTCTCCAAGTGCTAAGGCTAAATCTATACTAAATGATTTTTCTGGGTATCCAGATGTTATGTATGCTACTAATTTTTTCAATTTCTATTGTCCAAGTCTGGGATTTTAAGTAAAGAGTATCTAATATTGCTGAGTTTGTTATCTAGTTTTAAGTCATCTTGCCAAGTGGCAAACATATCACTTACATCTAAGAGCCAAGTTGTGGTCTCTTCAGAGATAGGTGGTTCTGCTTTTCTAAGCGCTTCTAACTCATCCTCTACAAATGAAGCTAATTTAGCCATAGATGTAAGTTTGAGATAGCCTGATGCTGATTTGATGTTATGAAATACACGAAAAAGTTCATCAACACTTCTCTTGTAATAATTTACTTTAGAGAGATCAAGTATCATGATTTCCATACTATCAATCATCATTGAGTAGTGATCTAAAAATTCATCAACAATTTCAAAATCAAAGTTGGCATCTAAATCACTTCTTACACCCATAAA
>CAZTNH010000094.1:0-5461 GCA_964615395.1 uncultured Sulfurimonas sp. | reverse complement strand
CTATCTCATCAAAGCCCTTACAAACTGCTCTCTCAGGTGGCTTTCTAAAGCCTAACTTATAGATAAACTCCATCTTTTTATGGAGAAGTTTATGCTCTAAATCATCCACACCCACACCATAAGGTAAAAAGACAAGGTTTCTAGCAGCAGTTATGCTAGAGTCTAACTGTCTTAAACTCCCCGCTGCTGCATTTCTAGGGTTTGCGAAGAGTGCTTCTCCATCTTTTAAACGCTGTTCGTTTATCCTCTCAAACTCATCTTTAAAGATAACAACTTCCCCACGAATCTCAATTTGCTCTAAACAATCTATCTCTAAAGGTATAGACTTTATAGTCTTGACATTTTGAGTGATGAGTTCGCCTACTGTTCCATCCCCACGAGTAATTCCTTTGATAAGCTTTCCATCTTCATATATAAGATTTAAAGAAGCTCCATCATACTTAGGTTCACAGTAAAAAGTTATGTTTTTGTTCAGTTTATAGGTCTTCGTAAGCCACTTCTCTAAGCCCTCACTATCAAATATATCTTCAAGAGACCACATACGAGAGAGATGAGGCTCTTTAGTAAAACCTTCACTTACTGCATCCCCAACTCTCTGTGTTGGAGAGTTATCTGAAATCTCATTTGGATTTTTTTCTTCATACTCTACAACTTCATGGTAGAGTTTATCATAGACCTCATCGGTAGTGATAGGATCATCTAAAACATAATAATGTTTGGCATAAAGGTTTAGTTTTTCTACGGCATTTAAGTATTCTATATTATTCATGATAAAATTTTATCTCAATGTTACTAAAATTTATCTAGAACCTGCTAGAATATAAGAAATTTACTATGGGTGGAAGATATGGAACTAATTTTAGCTGCTTCAGAAGATGCAAAAAGGGCTTACTATTTAGTAAGAAATCTACAAAAAAGATTTGTTGAGAAACTCAATGTTTTATCTCAAAACATCGGTGAAAAAAAAGATTTTCAAGAGGTGACTTGGCTTAGAGATAAGGGTTTACATGGTGGAGGAAGTCGTTTTGAGTTTAGTGATGAAAAACTTTTCAATACAGGAAGCGTAAATGTTTCTCAGGTTCATTATGATGATATGCCTGAAAAAAAACTCACATCTGCAACAGCTATTTCCACTATAATTCACCCTAGAAATCCTAATGTTCCCTCTTTTCATATGCACATAAGTTTAACAGAGCTAAGAGATGGTACTGCATACTGGCGTTTAATGGCTGACCTAAATCCTAGTATCTACAATGAACATGATAAAAATGTTTTTGATGTAGCCCTCAGTAATGCCTCAGAAGAGCTATACGAAGAGGGGGCGAAACAGGGAGATTTATACTTTAATATCCCTGCCCTAGAGAGACATCGTGGTGTTTCTCACTTCTATCTTGAAAACTATCAAACAGATGATAAAAAAGCAGATGAAGAGTTTGCTCGAAAATTTGGAGAGGGTGTTATAGATAGTTATATTGACATCATCACCGATACTTACGAGAAGAGAGCATCATGCTCATCCAAAGAGATTCGTTCTCAACTAGAGTACCACACTCTCTATCTCTTTCAAGTACTTACTCTTGATAGAGGGACAACAGCAGGACTCCTTGTTCATAACCAAAATGATTTAGGTATTATGGGTTCTCTTCCATCTTATGTAGATAGAGAATTACTTCGTTCATGGGCAATAAGAGTAAAATCTCCTCAGGATATACTTGTAAATGAACTTGTAGAGGCTATAAATATAGATGGGGAGATAGATGCCCCTACAAAAATCAAACTAGCACAAGTTGTAAGAGCTCACTACAAAAACCACCCAGAAGCACTAAAGATGCAAGCTAAGGGAGAGACTATCCCCTCAACTGTAGATAACCACTCTAAACCTTAGTATAGAGCCAAGTTCTTTTTTGATAAATATACCAGTAGATAATCCCTTTTATAAGGGTTTCTACATTCATAATCATAAATATAACAACAACTCCATATCCCATATGATACGCTATGTAAGATGGCACTACTCGTAAAAACCACAGACTCAAAACATTTACTTTAAGAGTAGTTTTAGTAGCCCCTGCCCCTCTTAAAGCAGCAGAATAGACAAACATAATAGCTAAAGGGATTTGTGCTAAACCAACTAAGATAAGATACTCTGAAGCTACAGAAATTGTAAGTGCATCTTTTGTGAAAAAGCTTACCAAAAACTCAGGAAAGAGGATAAGAATAACCCCTACACTTCCCATAAATACATAAGCTATTCGACCACTAATTATTCCCATAGTGTAAGCTTTATCATGATCTTTTGCACCTATGTTTTGCCCAACAAGTGCCATTCCTGCGATAGCAAATCCAAACCCAGGCATAAATGCAATACCCTCAATACGAAGACCCACCTGATACCCAGCAAGTTCTGCCGTGCCATAGGCTGTTATGATGGAGACAAAAACTAAAAAACTCATACTAGATATACCCCTGTCAAGTGCTGCACTCCAACCTATTTTTAAAACACGGAGAATATCTTTAGTTCTAACTATAGGAAGAAAATCCAACTTAGAGTTCATCTTTTTTATAAGTATATAGTAAGCCCCTACATTAAAGGTATATGCCATAACAGTAGCGATAGCTGCACCCTCTATGCCCATAGCTTCAACACCAAAATGCCCAAAGATAAAAATATAGTTTAGACCAGCGTTTAGAAAAGATGAGAAAAGTTTAATATAGAGAGAACTTGAAGTATCTCCTGCTGCTGAGAGAGCATTGTAGAGAAGATTATCAATAAAAATCATCACTATTCCAAGAGAGAGTATCTGAAAATATGCCCCTCCTAACTCTACCACATCAGGCTGAGCACCCATAAGCGCATAGATAGTATGACTTCCAAAATATCCTCCTATCGTTACAAAAAAAGAGAGAAAAGTAGCAAAAATAACAAGAGAGTAGAGAAGTGCTGAAGCTCGGCGTTTACGACCTTGCCCGATAAAGCGAGATATAAGAGCATTGCCTCCTATGACATAGAGAGTCATCAAAAGATTTACAATCATCATAAACTGCATACTCATACCAACAGCAGCCAAAGCCGCCGAACTAATTGTTCCAACCATTAACATATCTATAAGTATTTGAAGTATATCTACTAGATGTTTCAGTGCAGCTGGAATAGCTAAAGAGAAAACTTTTTTAGTATCCTTTGAAATTAGTTTAGTAATAAAGCAACCTTTTGAATCTCTTCTATAAGTGCATTTTTTGTTTGAAATATAAGAACAGTTCTATCCTTAACTTCTTCATGTAGAGGGGTAAAGTCAAAGACTAAAACATAATGAACTATCTTCACTTTATCTCCATAAAGCTCCTCCCACTCCAGACTCATCTCAGCCACTTCACCCTGCATATCTACAACAACAGCAGGGTATAATCTTGTAATTTTATCTAGGTCTAAATCACCCTCTTTTGATCTGTATATCATTTTTTATCCTTTATATTTTTGTTTTTGTACTTAGTAAATATTTAAAATAGATTGCTCCTATGAAAAAACCTATAGCAATATAAGCTGTAATCGTTTGAAGCGAAAAATCATGTGTAGCTAAATAACCTATCATAAAGGATGTAAAAGCTGCCGAACCTAGAAATAGCATATCATTATAAGCTACTATGCGACCATAATATTTCTCTTCTATATTTTTTTGTAAAATAGTATATGTGTAAGACCATAAAATAGTAGTAAACAATCCAACAATAACACTTGCAATAAGAGAAAGATAAAAATTGTGCATAACCATAGCCCAAAGCAAAACTGCTAAGCCTTGACCTATAAACATATACACAACTCCTCTGTTATTTGTAAAAGCAGAAAAAACTATAGGCCCTATTACTAAGCCTATTGCACGGGAAGTATTTAACATTCCTAAGGCTAAAGATGTTGCGATAATCCCAGCATAGTACTTCTCAACCATCAAAGCTACAAGTGCATCAAAAGCAGTCAGCCCTACAAAAGCATGAATAAGCATAAGATGAATAGCTAAAGGATTTTTCTTTAGATATGAAAAAGTACCAAACATCATTTCCAAAAGATTTTCCTCGTTTTTGATTACTTCAACTTCTATTTTTAAAGTAAAAAGCATATAAAATGCAAAAACAAACATACTCGCATCTAAAATAAAAGCAATTTTAATACCTAGGTAGTAAACAACAAAACCACTTACTGCCATTCCTAAGGTATAAGAAAAAGACCATATTATCGAGTGAAGTTCATTCGCTTTATGGAGATCTTCTCCTTTTAATATTTTAGGGAGTAAAGACATCTCTGTTGTAAAGTAGAAAGAGGCAGCTGCCATTTTAAAAAAGATAAGTATATATAATAAATTGAGATCATTTACATCACTTACAGAGGTTAAAAAAAGTGTCGCAAATATCTCTATAACTATCAAACTAAGCATTAATATTTTTGGCTTTACACTATCAATAATTGTTCCTGAAAATGGAGCTTGAATAACACCAGCCAAAAAATGAAGCATCGCAACAAATGCAACAATGGAAGGAGAAACTTTCATATTTAAAAGTAGTGTATAAATCGCTACATTGGAGAACCATGCACCAAAATATGCAATAAGTTGAATAGTTGATAATCTTCTTAAAATATCATTTGATTTCAGTAGTGCTAAATATATTTTCATAACTCGAAGATTAACATAAAAAAGAGTATAAAAATAAAAATATTAAAAAAAACTCATTATTTATTAAAGTTATTTTTTTTGATGTCGATTTGTTATGTAATAACTATATTTAAAGGGTAAGGAGCAAGTCATGGATGGCATCACTAATGTTTCAAAACAACAAACACCAACTAATACAGTTGAGATTCAAGATAAAGCAGTATCTCATTCACAGCAACAAGTACATCAACCCACAAGTACAGAAATTGCAAAACAGATAAATGCAGAGGCTATAAAACCTGAAAAAAGTATAAACACAGAAAATGATGTTCAAAAATTAGTAAAAGAACTAAATACAGCTTTAGCACCTATGGGTACAGACTTAAAATTTGGTGTTGATTCTCAAGATATTTTTTATGTTTCAGTTATTGATGAAAAAACTGATAAAATGATTCGAAGATTTCCTGCTGAACAAGCACAAAATTTTCTTCCAAAAATGCAAGAAGTAACAGGTGTGCTTTTTGACTCAAAAGGGTAATAGTCTCCAGCTTCTTTTAAACTAACCATTTTTTAATATACTTTATAGTAAAATCGCAACAATTATTTCTCTAATAAAGGGTTTTTACATGAAAAAAGACGTTAAAAAAGTAGTCCTTGCCTATTCTGGTGGACTCGATACTAGTATTATTTTAAAATGGTTACAAGATGAGTATAAGGCTGAAGTTATCACTTTTACAGCTGATCTTGGTCAAGGTGAAGAGGTAGAACCTGCTCGTCAAAAAGCACTTGACAATGGTATAAAACCTGAAAATATTTTT
>CAZTNH010000093.1:0-5476 GCA_964615395.1 uncultured Sulfurimonas sp. | reverse complement strand
GGGTAAAATCACTTCTAATTTTAACTATGGAATATCAATGAGAATATTTTTACCAATTTTTTTACTTCTTTTTACATCAACATTATTTGGACAAATAATAAAAACTATTAATTATGATGGAATGGTTCACATTTCTAAACCAGTTGCTTTAAGAATGTTGGATTTTGAAGTTGGTGATGAACTTAACAAAAAAAAGATTGACAATGCTATTAAAAAGTATTTTAAACAGGGTTACTTTAATGATATTTGGGTTGAAGTTAAGGGTGGAGATGTGACATTTTTCTTTAAAGAAAAAGCAATTATCTCGAAAATAGAGCTTGAAGGGTGGAAAGAGAATGATGAGGATATTAAAAATTCTGTTATTCAGATAAAAAAAGGCTCACTCTATAATGAGCAGACTCTTTTAGATGCAAAAAAGCGCATTATTGAAGCGATTTCTCAAGAGGGAAAAATAGACTCTGTTGTTGAAATAAAAAAAGAGTATTTAGAAAATGGTAGTATCAAAGTTACTTTTGTGGTAAATGAGGGTGAAGAGATTATCATCGAAAAGTTACAATATAGTGGTGTTTACGGTTTAGATAGTGATGATTTTAATAGTGTTATCGCAAATAAACAGCATCAGTTTATGGGATGGTTTTGGGGTCGTAACGATGGGAAAATGTCTCTTCGTGATTTAGACTATGATAACTTAAGAATTCGTGATTATTATATGCAGTATGGTTATTTGGATGCAAAGGTAGAGAGACCTTTTGTTCGTGTAAATTTTAATCATTATACAGCTGATATGAGTTACCAAATAACAGAGGGTGAACCATACACGATTAGAAAAGTAACAATTGATCAAGCTAAAGATGTGATTCCTAATGAGTTACTTAAATCGATTATCTCTCTCAAAGAGGGTCAAGTATTTAACATTAAATCATTTCGTGAAGATTCTGATAAAATCAAAACACTTATTGCAGATAGAAGTTATGCCTATGTTCAAGTTGTTCCTGATTTACGAAAAAATAAAAAAGACCATACAGTTGAAGTGGTCTTTAAAGTGAACCCTGGTGAGAAAGTAAAAATTCGTGATGTTGTTATCTCTGGAAATACTAGAACACTTGATAGAATTATTCGTCGTGAGCTCTACTTAGGACCTGGTGATAGTTACTCTCTAACTGACCTCAAAGATTCTCGTCATGCACTTGGGCGTTTAGGATTTTTTGAAGGTACAACGATTGAAGAAAAACGTGTTAACAATAAGAGTATGGATTTAGTTGTAAAGCTAAAAGAGTCACCAACGGGTAACATTCAGTTAGGTGGTGGTTATGGCTCTTATGGTGGTTTGCTAGTAAGTATAGGCGTTAATGATAGAAATGTTTGGGGTTCAGGTATAAATGTTGGTGTAAAAGCAGAAAAATCAGAAACAACACAGTCCTACTCTTTTAATATCTCAAACCCAAGATTAGATGATAGTGATTTTAGTGGTAACTTTTCTATCTATCATTCACTCTATGATTACAATGATTACTCTGTAATTACAGATGGTATAAGTGTTGGAGTAGGGCATAGATTTTCTCGTTATATTAGTGGATATCTAGGCTATGGTTACTCTAAAAATGATTATACTTTTGCGGATACATTTGATAGTACTATTACAGATACTTTTTATTTAAATCCATATACAAAGAGTGGTGTAACAGTGAGTGTTAAATGGGATAATACTGATGACTACTATCTTCCTAGAGAGGGTTTTGAATTATCTCAAAGTTTTGAGAAAACAGGTGTTGGGGCTGAAGCTAATTACTTAAAATCAAGAACAAAATTTGGAAAATATATTGGGCTAGAAAAGTATATAGGCTTTGATGCTATCTTTAGATATAAAGCTAGACTAAATGTTGTTGTAGATAATGGTTATATTCCTCTTGCTGAAAACTTTTATATGGGTGGAATCGGTAGTGTTAGAGGGTATGAATCATACTCTCTCTCTCCTGGTTATCTCGATGTGACTGCAAATAATGGATATAGATTAACAGGTGGACAGAAAACATTTTCAAACTCTTTAGAGATGAGTCTTCCTTTAGTTCCAAAAGCTAAGATGAGAATAGTGCTATTTGCTGACTGGGGCTTTATCGGTGATGATAGTATTGATGAGATCTCTCGTGGTGGTTATGGTGCAGGGCTAGAGTGGTTCTCACCTGTTGGACCTATTCAGTTAATGTTTGCCGCACCACTTAATGAAAATGCTGGTAACCCTGATGGTATAAAAGATAGAACATCAAGTTTTGAGTTTACTATGGGACAAAGATTTTAATCTTTGAAGTAAACTCTTTTAGGAATTAAAAACTACTTTAAACTCTTTTTTCAGACACTCTAGTTTTTGAACACTCTCTTGTGCGATATAGAGATTATTTTGAGAAGTAACTTCTAGTGTGTTTTCATTAAAACTTACTTCAAAATCAATATTTCGTGGTCTATGACTTAAAAGAGAGATACTGAGTGAGAGTATAAAACTAAGGGCTCTCGTAACTTCTTCTTGAGGTAAAAGATCTTTATACTTTTCTAAATGTGTTTGTGCTGGAAGTTTACTCTTAGCATATTTACATAGAGTAGCTATCAGTGTGTTGCTCTTATGTGTAAAACCATACTCTAAAGTGTTTTGAATAAGATAATAGGTATGCTTATTTTGAGAGAAGTAGTGAACACTACTCCCTGTTGGATAGACTTTAGCTGCTAGTCCTAACTCATATCTACACTCTTTTGGAATATTGAAAAATTGATATGTTTCATCAAAAATTTTCTTAGATAGTAAATTTAGTTGAGAAGAGAAAGTAGTATCACTTACATGTGTGTCGAGTAGATACTTAACAGAAGTGTTATAGTTATGCGGAAACTTATGTTTAGAGTTTCTGAGTAAGTCACTTAGGTAAACACCCTCTCTAACTCCTACCCCACTTGTTATGATTCTCTTAATAGTTATCTTTTGAAGTAAACACTGGAGTATAAGAGTTCCTGGTTTAATCACATCATATCTATTACTTTTTATATAGAGAGCTTTAAGCTCTTCATTGTTGTGTGTATTTAAAATAGATGTGATATAGTTTTGGAATGTAGGTAAATCATACTCATAAGCATGAATTTTGTTAAGTGGATAATCATCGGTTCTCATGATAGCCGTTGAGATTGCACGAAATGTACCACCAATGCCTATAAGGGTCTCAACCTTTTTAAGAGATAACTTATCTAATTCTCTATTTATGTAAGATACAGCACCCTCTATGTCACCCTTGTCAAAATAGAGCTCTTTAAGACGAACAGTACCAAGTTTAAGGGATAAAGTATCAGAGACGGTGTTATCATTTATAAAACTAAATTCAGTCGAACCCCCACCAATGTCAACACTGAGAGCATTTTTCTGTTTTGGAAGAAGATTTGCACAAGCTATAGCACCGAAGTAAGCCTCTTTTTCTCCACTAATAATTTTAATATTAAGTTTGAGCTTTTTTCTAACCTTATCTGTAAACTGCTTTTGGTTAGGAGCATCACGAAGTGCTGAAGTTGCAACACAGAGAGTTTTTCTAACCTTAAAAGAGTTACATATAGTAAGAAAGTTATCTAATGCCTCAAAAGTTCTCTGCATAGGTAAATCTTGCAGATTACCATCGTACTTGTAAGCATCTTCTGAAATTCTTACTTTTGATTTCTCTTCATGTAGAAGATGAAAGGCATAGCGAGATGTTTTTTCATAAACAACCATTCTAATGGAGTTAGAACCTATGTCTATAACCGCAACTCTCTTTGCCAACTCTTACTCTTCCATATCGAGGTTTTTAGCCTTAAACTGAAGCTCTGCAATAGATTCAACATTATCTTTATCTGGGACAATACAATCAACAGGGCAAACAGAAATACATGCTGGTTCATCATAAATACCAACACACTCTGTACAACGATCCGGATCGATAAAATAGATAGGGTCTCCCTCTTCTATAGCTATCGTTGGACACTCTTCTCTACAAGCATCACATGCTATACATTCATCATTTATAATTAGAGCCATTAAAAAACCTTATATATTTTACTTATTATTTTCGTGTCCGATTTATAGCAAAATATAGCTTTATTATTTTTTAAATAGCTTAGTTATTTCTAGGAATTATGCAAGATAATTTTGAATTGAGTTGTAATGAAGCTATTGTCCCCTCAATACCATCATCTCTATTTGTAAGTTTTATCCTAGCACCAAGTGCATCTGCTGCACTTTTTGCTAAAAATAGACCGAGTCCAACCCCTGGTTTATTACCCTGACGTTTAAATGGTGCAAAAAGATCCATTCCCTCATCTATACCACATCCCTCATCTATAACTTCAATAAGGAGTCCAAAATCATCTTGTGAACTTCTAAGTGTAACAGTTTTATCAACGGGTGTAAATTTAAGAGCATTTTGTAAAAAGTTCTGTATGATTTGGTTTAAGAGACTTACTTGTAGGGTTGCCATAAAACCTGAAGGCTCAAAACTCATTGTAAGTATTTTTCCCTCATTTGAAGCTAGTAGTTTAAAATCATCAGCTTTTTGTTTGAGTATCTCAATAACATCTACTTCTACAGGTTTATCAAGTTGTGCACCCTCCTGACGTCCTATGTTTAAAATATTTGAGACTATGATATTCATCTCATCTATAGTCTTATTTGTGACTTTTAAGGCATCTATATACTCTTCAGGGGAGCGTTTCTTTATAAGGGTTACTTGATTTTTGAGTTTTATAACTGCGAGAGGAGTTTTAAGTTCATGTGCTGTTCCAATAAAGAGCTCTTTTTGGTACTTCACAAAATTTTGAATACGAGATAAAAGATGATTAATTGTAATGCCTAAGGGTTCAAACTCTTTAGGAAGTTCTTCTATATTTATTGGTCGCATAAGATGTTCATTTATATTTGAGAGTCTATTATTGATTATTTTGAGAGGTCTGACTAAGATTTTTGATAGAGCGATAGCATAGAGTAGAACTAATCCAAAACCTGCGATATTAATGATAAAAATGTATTTAATGATTTTATTGAGAAGTCGTTTAGTTCTACTTATATCTTTGGTTATCTTAAGATAGGAGTTGTTTTTGAGATTAAAAGGATAAATCAAAGTCATATATGTTCTATTCTCTTTGGTAGTTTGATACTCAGCAGTCTCAACATCTTTATTTTCTAAGTAGATGATTTCAATATTTAATCCAAAAAAGTTTTCTGAAAGTTGTTCATCAGCTTGAACAATAGATTTATTATTTGTGATGTTCTTTGCATACAGTACTAGTTCATTGTATTTATCATCATGGATTGAGCGTTCAATAAAAAAGTATAAAATTGTTGAAAATATAAGGATTAAAGTTGCTGAAGAGATGACAAGTTGTATTAGAAAGTTTCGACGTATACTATGTTTGTTTAACATGAAAATAATCCCAAATTTAAAGATTTGAGATTATATCATTTTAGAGATTAAAA
>CAZTNH010000092.1:0-5503 GCA_964615395.1 uncultured Sulfurimonas sp. | reverse complement strand
CAGCTGCTCTAGCCAACTGAGCTATGTCGGCATCGAAATTGAGTCAGAATTATAGGACAAATCACTTTTAATGTCAAGGGTTTTTGTTAGAAATTTACAAAAAAGCCATCTTTTAGTATTTTTACACTCCAATTTCCCCTATATTGCTCTATTTCATCACTTATTCTTTTAAAGTAAGCTGGCTTAATATGATTGATATAGAGAGATAAATTTTGTTTTTTAAGAGTTTTTAGCTGATTAAAAAGTAATTCTGGGGTCAAATGTTTACTCTCTTTTGCCAAAAATTTCATTTCACTAGGGAATGAGCATTCAATTACTAATGATTTTATCTTCTCATTTGATTCAATTTCTTGAATCATATTCTCAAGTGAGTATGTATCTGCTGTTATAATTACTGCAGAATCTTTTTTTGTAACTACATATCCACAACTTGCAACTGTATGATCTGTTAAAAATGCCTTTATAAATTCATCCTTACCTATCTCATACTCTTTCCCTACTTCTATCTCTGTATATGTTACTGCCATCTCAGATGAGAGAATAAGTCGTATTTTTGAAAAATCTGGCCATATAGTATTGTTTAGAAAGTTTTCTTTGATAGCTTTTATAGTTTCAGGAAGACCTATAATGTTTAAAGATTTTTTTCTTAAGTTAAAATAATTATCTAAAATATAGGCAATATCTATAATATGATCTAAATGTGAGTGTGTCATCCATATGTTTTCTATATCTATAGTCTCTATGTTAAGTGGTTCTAGTAAATTTCCCGCATCTATAACATTTTTAGGGTTCAAAAGAAAAGCACTTGTTCCATGACCCTTTGCTTTTGTACCATAGGCACCTAATATAGTTATCTGTTTATCCCTTTTCATATCTACTTTATCAAGATAGACATCTTTAAATGTTTTTCGTACCTCTTTAATCTTCTCTAAATTTTCAAAAAAGAGATCTATTAAGATAGGATCAAAATGTTTGCCTCTCTCATCACGAAGAAGTTGAAAAATCTGCTCATCACTCCATGCTTTTTTATAGACTCTATCACTTCCAAGAGCATCAAAGACATCAGCAAGAGCTGTAATACGTCCATATATATGTATCTTCTCTCCACTCAGTCCTTGAGGATATCCTGAACCATCCCATTTTTCATGATGTTCATAAGCTACTATTGCTGCAGCCTTCAGGAGTGGTCTTTGAGAATTTTTTATCATATGATAACCCAGTTCAGCATGAGTATCCATAATATGGCGTTCATTCTCGTCAAAACGACCAGGTTTATTTAAAATACTATCTGGAATGGCTATCTTCCCTATGTCATGCATGGGACTTGCTTGTTTTAAAAGTTCAGCTTCATCAGCATCAAGTCCATAAGCTAAGGCTAAAAGTTTTGAGTACTCAGCTACACGTTTTACATGGTTTCCAGTCTCCTTACTTCTACTCTCTCCTATAGAACCCATAGTAAAAACAACTTCTTTTTGTGTCTCTTCTATCTCCATCGCTAATTTTGCTGAGATAAGTGTCTCTGCAGCATATGTACTTGCTAAAGTCAAACGCTCCATATCACGTGCATCAAACTTTTCTGTCTCACCTCGATGATTTATAACCTGAAATGCTCCAATGATATTATCATCATAATCATACATAGGTATAACCATCATCGCTTTTGTTTTATACCCTGTGATCTTATCTATCTCTTTATTGAAACGATCATCTAGGTAAACATCTTCTATGAGTTCGCGCTGACCATTTTTTATAGCATTACCTACAATGCCTGAGTCTATTGGTATCTCTAATCTATCGACACCGTGAGCTACCTTCGTCCAGATACTCTTTCTATCATCACTCACAACCCAGATAGTACATCTATCAGCACTTGTAAGTGCTCTACCCATACCAGCGAGTACAGAGAGAATTTCATCATAACTTTTGAGAGAAGAGACCTCTGCCAAATGAACAAAGACCAGTTCTAGTATTTCATGAGCAGCTAAACTTCTAGCATGTTTTTGCATCAATTTTCCTATCTTTTACTTATAATATGGAGTTATTATATCACTTATTTACTATAAACTCAAAGATCATCTAAATTTGACTATAATATGAAAAAAGGTTACATCTATGCTCAAAATCTTGTTCTCCCCATCAGAAGGTAAAAATAGTGGAGGTGATGAGACTTCTAAAACACTTCTTGGTGCATCAAATGCCAGAGATGAGATACTCAACGAATATAATACAATAGTTCTAGGTGAAGATATGGAAGCTATAAAAGCACTCTTTGGAATTAAAAAAGATAAAGATTGTAAACCTTATATCAATGATATTTTCAACTCACCTCTTATGTCTGCTATTGAACGCTATCAAGGTGTCGCTTATGACTACCTCAAGTATAAAGAACTCTCAGAGCCGCAAAAAGAGTATCTTAAAAAAAACACTATTATTTTTTCAAACCTTTATGGTCCACTCCTCGGTGGAGATCCTATAGCAAACTATAAAGTTAAACAAGGGAACAGTGTAGGTTCTATCGCACCCGATAAGTTCTATAAAGATAGATTTACATATCAACTTGATCTCTACCTCAACAGTGATGAGATTTTAGATCTTCGTGCTGGATACTATGATAAGTTTTACAAGCTCACAAAACCATACACAACTCTAAAATTCTTAAAAAATGGAAAAACAGTAAGCCACTGGGCTAAAGCATATAGGGGTATAGTCCTTAGAGAACTCGCTAAACATGAGATTAGTTCTATAGAAGAGTTTATGTCCCTAGAGATAGAAGGACTAAGTGTTGCAGAGATTAAAGTAATCAAGAATAAAACAGAGATAGTATATAATATAGTATAAAAAGGAAAAAATATGGCAGAAGATTCACAAGAGTACAAAGATAAAAAAGCATTTTTTGAGAAAATTATTACACTATATGGTAGAAATGTAGTTATAGAGGTTTTACAAGATTCAAGTGTTGAAGTTCATAAACTACATATGGCGACTTCAAATAAAACAGATGGAGCTATTAAGACTATTTTAGCACTTGCAAAAACACGAAAGATAGAGATAACTTATCATGAGAAGAACTCACTCTCTCGTATTAGTAAAAATGCTAAGCAAGATCAGGGTGTAGCTATCGACATCATCGCTAAAAGTTACCTAAACGCCAATGAGTTAAGAAACAGAGACTCTTTTAAACTTATAGCTCTTGATGGTATTCAAAACCCTCAAAACCTTGGAATGATAATTCGCTCTTGTGCTGCTGGAAATGTAGATGGCATTATACTTCCTAAAAAAAGTTCTGCAAAAATTTCACCACTTGTTATCAAAGCGAGTGCCGGAACACTTTTTAAACTTCCTATCTACTTCTGTAACTCTCTTGAAGATATACTACCATCACTTAGGGGAACAGATATCTATGCACTCTCTTCTCATGCAAAAAAAGATATTTACAATATAGAGAAAAGTAAAAAAAGTATCTTTATCTTAGGAAATGAGAGTGATGGTGTTTCAAAAGAGGTAGAAAAACTCTGCAATGACTCTATATCTATCCCTATGAAAAGAGGTGTTGAGTCTTTAAATGTTGCAGTTACAGCTTCTCTTATAGCTTTTATAGTATAAGTTTAAAGCTTACTCTCACTAAATAGCTCTTTAAACTCTTGTGTAAAATTCATAGAGAACATTAAAGAGCCATCAATATCATAATGATTTATAAATTGAATATATTTACTATCAGATGAGAGATTCTTTTTACTCGTAAAAAATTCTTTTGTCTCTAAATCGTATGTTTTTTCTATCCTATCTACGACAATACCTATATCTTTTCCATCAACATTAATAAGAACGACTTGCTCAAAAGCGGATGTTAGTTTATCTATATTTTCTAAGATGCTATCTAAGCCCTCTATTGTTTTATCAGCTAAAGATTTAATAGTCTCTATCTTTTCATCACGATTTAAACTCTTGTCTTGAAGAAATTGGGCACCCTTTTGATGGAGGGCATCATGATGTTCTATAATCTTCTCTGAAAGGAGATCAACAAAACCATGTGTATTGCAGTGAAGACAAGCCTCTGTTTTATCTATCCACTTTCCTAACTCACACTTATGAGGATCAACTGCTTTTGTAAAAGCTTCTCCTGTTTTTAAAGAGTTTTCAAACTCTTTGACCCATACCTTATGCTGCTCTTCAACCTTAGCAATAAAAGAGATCTGCTCATCTTTAAACGAGATAAAATCTAATAAATTTCTGATATATACTATAGGAATAATCTTATCTTTATGATTAATCACCCCTTCAACTTTCTTATGATGATAACTTGTACGCATTGGTACTGTAAAGTGTATAAGTTCTGTCACAATATCTGTATCTAATAAATAGTTTTGTTTATTAACCTCTATCTGTAAAAATTTCACTTTATCTCTCCCTCTTTTTTATGAGATCATTATCGAGTATGGTCTCTGTATCTCACTTATAACTTCACCAACGGACATATGTCGTGACTTACGTAAAAACTCTTTACCATCTAAAAAGACCAAAACAGTTGGAATAGCATGAACGCCAAAGTGAGGAGCTATGTCTTCTTCTACTGAGATATCAACACTCTCAACTACAAACTTTTCAAAGTTTGCATCAAGTGCTTCCATAAGCTTTGGTTTAAGTGCATGACAGACATTACAAGTGGGTGCTGAGAAGTAAACCATTACGGCAATATTTTCTTTTATTGATTGTTCTATATTTTCTATTGTATTCATAAAAATTATTATACTGTATAATTCCATATGAGTTCAATTATTTTTAGTATTTTAAGTATATATGTTTTTATTGTTATGGGTTATGTAGCGAAGATGAGTTTTAAAGAGCAGATAGATGATAGAACTATCACTCTTATAAATGTTTACTTTCTACAAGTTTTTCTTACCTTTTGGGGTCTTTTACTCCACCCTGTAGATATCACACTTCTCTATGCACCCTCTATCTATCTTTTTATAGTTGCAATACTGCTACTTCTCTCCATCTTTACAGCTAAATACTTTTTTGAAAATAAAAAAGAGTACTCTATCGCTACAGTTGCTGCACTGATAGGCAATACTGGAAACCTCGGTATCCCTATAAATATCGCTATCTTTGGTGAAGAGTCCATCCCCTACACTACTATAGTAAATCTGATGAATGTTTTTGTCGTTTATACTATTGGCGTTTACTACTACTCTCGTGGAACTTACGATGTAAAGAGTTCACTCTTAAACATCGTAAAACTACCCATTCTTTGGGCTGCAATAGTTGCGATACTCTTAAGTATTTACAGAGTACCTATCCATGACTCAATTATGAAAATGCTAATGATGGGAGCTTATGCTTCTATGACTATGCAGCTCTTCTTGTTTGGTATCTATCTTTATGGAACAGAGATAAAAGAGATAAGTAAAAAACTTCTACTTTGGGTTTTGGCGTTTAAGTTTATCTTACTACCAGTTGTCGCCTTTATAGTTCTTCTAAATGTCAACTTAGAACCTATGAT
>CAZTNH010000091.1:0-5531 GCA_964615395.1 uncultured Sulfurimonas sp. | reverse complement strand
AGGCGGGAATAGTTCCTGGTTTTATTGGTCCACTCGATCAAGATAAGGCAAAACATGTAATCGACTCAGAACTTCTAAACGCTGCAAATATGATATGTGGAGCAAATGAGCTTGATTATCATTTTATCGGAGTTGATTTAAGTGTACTGAGTGAGGTTGCATATTTTGCTGATATTGCAGAAGTAAATGAGGGTGATAGCTGTCCTCATTGCGATGGAACACTCTCATTTAGAAAAGGTATAGAAGTTGGGCATATCTTTAAACTAGGAACAACTTACTCTGAAGCTTTAAAAGCTGAATACCTAGATGAAAATGGTAAGGCACAACCCTTTGTGATGGGAACATACGGTATGGGTATATCTCGTCTTGTAGCTTCTGTGATAGAGCAACATCATGATGAAAATGGTTGTATCTGGACAAAGGCTACTGCTCCATATATGGTAAATATTATGGTATCAAACATCAAAGATGAAGCTCAGATGGCAGCGGGTGAGAAACTTTATGAAGAGCTTTTAAATGCTGGTGTAGAAGTGATGCTTGATGATAGAAAAGAGCGTTTTGGCTTTAAGATGAAAGATGCTGAGCTTATTGGTTTTCCATATACTGTTATTATTGGTAAAGAGTTAGTTAATGGGAATGTTCAAGTCTATGAACGCCAAACTACAGAAAAAACAGCAGTGAGTGCAGATGAGATATTTGCAAAAGTGATGGAACTTATCTAATGACATATTTTTTAGTATATCTTCTCTTAGAGGTGATGGTCTCTGTTAACATCTCTTCTCAAATAGGTGGTTTAGCTACTTTTTTTGAGATAATCGCAAGTGCTTTTATAGGGATAAGTATATTAATTAATTTTAGAAAGACTCTTGTTGAGAATATGACGGCAGTTTCATACAACTGTATAGACCTTGAACAGTTTCAAAGGTTAAACCTTTTTACTCTTTTTGGAGCTATTTTACTCATAATACCTGGGTTTTTAACAGATATTTTAGGGATTTTATTGCAATTTAGTGCTATTACGAGTATGATTGTTAACCGTTATAATGTAAAATCAGGAAACTGTAAGAGTTCATTTAGTGAACAAACAAATATTAAAAAGGATTCAGATGTCATTGATGTTGAAATTATTAGCAACAACACTACTATTAAGTAGTTTTTTATATGCTAACACTACAAGCCAAAAAGTAGAGAACTTTTTAGAAGACCAGTTTGGAGATAATCCAAGAATTATCTCTCTTGATGCAAAAGTTGTTGAAGTGAAACCTCTTAAAGAGTTAAAAGGCTGGAATACTTACATAGTAGCAGTTGAAGCAGTTCTTAAAGATAAACCAAAAAAAACAATTAAACAGCAGATGATATGGTTTTCAAATGGTAAGGTTATTACCAAAGAGTTAAATGAACTTTCAACTGGTGATAGCTTTACTGAGATGGTGAAGCCTAATTTTCAAGATAGTTACTATACAAAAGAGAATTTAGTTTATGGAAATGCAGATGCAAAACATAAGATAGCAATCTTTTCTGATCCTTTATGTCCATTTTGTACTGAATTTGCACCTGCTGCACTTAAATATATGAAAAAATATCCAAAAACTTTTGCTGTATATTATTTTCACTATCCAATCCTTAGAATACATCCAGCATCGGGTGTAATTACTCGTGCAGCTGTAGTTGCAGAGCATAAAGAAATCAAGGATGTTTCTATAAATATGTATAAAACTAAAGTAAATCCAAGAGAGAAAAATGTTGAGAAAATTTTATTGGCATTTAATAAGGCAGTAGGTTCTGATGTAACAGCAAAAGAGCTAAATGCTCCTTATGTTAAAAAACAACTTGCTCATGATAATGAGATAGCAAGAAAAGTTTTCGTTGCAGGTACTCCTACTATTTATGTTGATGGTAAGATAGATAAAACTAGAAAACTTTATAAATCGATGAAATAATATGAAAGTCACTATAGCAACAAGAGTTTCAGACTTAGCACTTTGGCAAGCTTATCACATCAAGGATAGAATTGAAGCTTCTTACCCTGATGTAGAGGTCGTTTTAAATAAGATAGTGAGTAATGGCGATAAGATTTTAGATAAGCCTCTTGCGCTTATTGGTGGGAAAGGACACTTTACAAAAGAGTTAGAGGATGCAATGTTAGCAGCTGAAGCAGATATAGCAGTTCACTCTCTTAAAGATGTTCCTACTTATATTCCTGAGGGATTAGAACTTGTTGCTGTTACTCAGCGTCAAGATCAGAGTGATGTGTTTTTATCTCATAAATACAAATCATTAGAAGATTTACCTCATGGTGCAGTGGTTGGAACAACTTCGCTGAGACGTCGTATGCAACTTCTAAAGATTCGTCCTGATTTAAAAGTAAAAGATTTACGCGGTAATGTAAATACTAGACTTAGAAAACTCTCTGAGGGACAATATGATGCTATTATCTTAGCTTGGATTGGTCTGCATCGTCTTGATTTACTCAAAGATATCCCTTTTACTGATAAACTCTCTCTTGATATGATGATACCTCCTATGGGTCAAGCTGCTTTAGGGATAGAGATAGTTCAAGATAATGAAAAAATTAGAGAGATAGCAGAGAGCTTAAAAGATAAGGATACTTTTATAGCTACTCAGATAGAGCGTGACTTTATCTCTAAGATTGGGGCTGGATGTTCTGCACCTGTAGCTTGTAATGCTGTTATTACTGAGGATGAAGTAACATTTAGAATAATGCTTGGTTTTCCTGATGGAACAAATGTTATGCAAGAAAAAGTTATGATGAAAGTATCTGATGCTACGACATTAGGTTCTGATTTAGCCGAGAAAATGATAGAAAATGGTGCTTTGACACTTTTAAAAGATGCTGAGAAGATAGCATTTAAAGATGAAATGCCACAAAGGTTATAATTAAATTTATAAGTGTGTTTTATCACAAATCAATGATTACAAAGGTGAAAAAATAGTGCTAGAAATAAAATTTGTATAAAATAGCCACTCTTTATCTACTTGATAGAACAACTTAGCTAAAATTCATTTATGAAAAAGACAATTGAATTATTAAAAAAACATAATGAACTTAGAATTATTGATGATGAGTTAGATATCTATCTTGAAATTCCTCATTTAGCATATGCTGAAGTGAAGAAGAAAGATGGTGGAAAAGCTATTCTTTTTACTAATGTTATAGATAAAAAAAATACTCAAAAATTTCATGAACCCGTTCTTATGAATCTTTTTGGTTCATATAAACGAACAGAACTTCTTTTTGGTCGGACTATAGAGTCTGTAGCTGATGAGATAACAAACTTACTTCATATGAAACCTCCATCTGGTTTTATGGATAAAATAACAAAAGCAAAAGAACTTTTTTCTCTTAAAAATATTTTTCCTAAACGCTTAAAAGGTGAGGGTGCTTGTCAAGAAATTAAGTTTTTAGAAGATGACATTGATCTCTCTAAGCTTCCTGTTTTAACAACTTGGGAACAAGATGGTGGACCATTTATCACTATGGGGCAAGTTTATACTCAAAGTCTTGATGGTGAGATGGTAAATCTTGGAATGTATAGACTTCAAGTTTATGATAAAAACCATCTAGGGATGCATTGGCAGATTCATAAAGACTCTTCTCACTTTTTTGATCAGTATCAAAAAGCTGGTAAAAAAATGCCTGTGAGTATTGCAATAGGTGGAGATCCACTCTATACGTGGTGTGCTACTGCTCCTCTTCCTTATGGTGTGAATGAGCTTCTTATGTATGGTCTTATTACTAAAAAACCTGCACAACTTGTGAAATCTTTAACTACACCTCTTTATATTCCTAAGGATGTTGATTATGTAATTGAGGGTTGGGTAGATACTACACAGATGAAGATAGAGGGACCTTTTGGCGATCATACAGGTTACTACACTCTTGAAGAACCTTATCCTGTTATGGAAGTTTCAGCTATTACGATGAAAAAAAATCCAACATTTTTAGCAACAGTAGTTGGAAAACCACCTTTAGAAGATAAGTATATGGGTTGGGCAACTGGAAAGATATTTTTTCCACTTTTAAAAACGACTGTCCCTGATTTACTTGATTATCATATGCCAGAAAATGCAGGTTTTCATAATCTGATTTTAGCTAAAATGCAACCACTCTATAAGGGACATGCAAAACAGTTTATGCATGCTTTTTGGGGTGCAGGACAGATGAGTTTTGTAAAACATGCTATCTTTGTTGATGAGAAAGCTCCATCACTCGATAACTATGAATCTTTTGCTACCTATGTCTTAAATCGCTTTACTCCAAAGTCTATGTTTATAACTGAGGGTATTTTAGATGCACTGGATCACTCTTCTAATGAGACTCTAGTTGGTGGTAAGTTAGGTATAGATGCTACAGCTGCAAACAGTGTCGAAGCTCCTAATCTATTAAGTGATGCAGAGTTACTTAAAAAAGTTCAAGAGTTACTACCTGATGCCGTAAAATTACATCAATTTATGACAAGAACAAAAAATCCTATCACTGTTATAAGTGTAAATAAATCTAAAAATGCGAAAGAGTACTTTGAAGCACTCCTCTCTTTGAGTACAAACATTAGAATTGTTGTTTTTGTAGATGAAAAAGCAAATGATGTTTTAAATCCATATATGCTAGTTTGGCGTGTAACAAACAATATGGACGCAGTGCGGGATATATTTCAATCAGGTTTAATGGTTGGTATTGATGGTACAAATAAGTCTGTAATAGATGGATTTACTAGAGAATGGCCAGATGATGTAGATTGTAAAGTATCTGTTGTAGAAGACTTAAAGAAAAAGTGTCTATGGGATTTAGAAGAAAAGTTGAATATTAAGTACCAATTATAGCTTATTAGAGTTATTTTACATAATATTTTTTGTTACATAAGGAAGTTATAATATTTCCTAATGTAATATAGATATCTCATTTAAAGAGCCTATCTATTCGGGTAAAGGGGAATTATGAATAAATTTTTATTAATTATCTTATCGTTGACTATTTTTACACTCTCAACATCAAATGCAGCAATTTATAAAGGGCAGAGAATCTTTGTAAAAAAATGTTTGAAATGTCACGATACGGGACAAGTTTTTATCGCTACATATAAAATGAAACAATGGAAAAAATTTATGGGTAAAGATGGAAAATCCCTCGCTGATTTACACTTGAAAAGTAAAAAAGCTCAAAAGTCTTGGAAATATTTTAAAAGTAAAAAATATTCAAAAAAATCAAAACATTTAAAACAGTTTTTAGTTGAGTATGCTAAAGATAGTGGTAATGTGCCTGCTTGTAATTAAAAGTCAATAAACTTCAGATATATCTCCATAAAACTTTAAAAAGTTTTATTTGAGATTTTTAAATAACACTTCACTCTTTTTCTCTTTGTAATATCACCTTATTTCGCTAAAATACAGAACTTAAAATCGGAGATATACTTATGGAAAAAATGTGGTCAGGTCGCTTTAGTGCGAGTGCTTCAACTCTTTTAGATCAATTTAATGCTTCAATCATGTATGATAGAAAACTTTATCGTGAA
>CAZTNH010000090.1:0-5557 GCA_964615395.1 uncultured Sulfurimonas sp. | reverse complement strand
AACACCTCAAAATATAGAACTGCTTGAAAATATTACTTTGTAAGCTTTACTCTTTTTTTACTTGTAAAAGCTCTAATATATAGATGTTTTATGTTGAAATGTAGCTTTTTGAGGTAGCTTTTTACTTGTGAAACTAAGTCAACTGAGCTATGACCTAGTTATTACTGAGAAGAATAAGGCTCAAAAAAAGAAGCTATTGGAACATTTAAAATTTCAGATATTTTTAAAAGATGTTCAATATTGAAATGTTTACTCTTGTAAAACCTTTCTGCACTTGCAACAATGGATACACTTCTATGCCCTAATTTTAGGGATAAATCTAACTGGCTTAATCCCTGTAACTTTCTAAACTTCGCTACATTTTTACCTATCTCTATATGTTTCTTAGCAAGTTCAACATCATTCATCTAAATAGTCCTATAGCACTTTATTGTTATGAAAGGTTATCTTATGTACAATTTTACTTCAATCGTTCATAGAGCTTAGTTCTATAGGACTATAATAAAAGGATTAATATGCATAAATATATTCAGCAGTCTCTGCTATCTTTAGCAACAATACTAACACTCTCAGCTTGTGGCGAGGATAGTGCTTCAACCGCTAATACACCTTCAACCTCAAATCCACCAACACCGACACCAACGGCTGTTACAGTTGAAAGAGGGAAAGTTTATTCTGCAACTGTAGTAGATTCAGAAAATAATATAGCAACTGAACAGATAGGTAAGAATGTATATATATTTGATGATATTCCAAAATATCCAATAACGGTAACAGGTGGATGGATTGATGTTGATGGGGATGGTAGAAAAACTGTTGCAGATATCGTAATGACTACACATATGAAGTCATACTCTACAAATGTAACACCAATTACAACATATATTGCAGATAGTAATATTACGATTAGAGAAAATAGATTAAATGCTTTATCAACAAAAACAGGTATTTCAGTCGAAGAGTTAAAGAAATTACCATCTAATGGAACCACTGATGCTATGCTAGTTCAAAACAGTATATACAAAGAAATGAAATTAAATGATTCCACTAACAATATAAACCTTGATACGGTTAAAACTAGTTTTGATACTTTAAAAACTATAGCGACTCAAAATTCTGATAAAAATTCATCTGAACTAGTAGTATTAATAGAGAAAGAAGTTATTTCTAATTTAGTGACTGTAAATAAAATTACACAAGTTCCTTTAATTGATGCTATAGATATGACTACTGACGAAAAAAATCAATATTCATTAGGTGTAAATAGTGATGATTTTATTTTATCAAATACTTTAGTAAATTTCACATCTATTTCGGATGCTAACTTATCAACTGACTATGAATCAAATGAGATTACATTTGAAGGAATTAATGTGCCTCTTGCTATTAGCATAGATAATGCTAATTTTAAGATTGTCAAAAATGGAGTAGCATTAGAAAGGAATAGTACAACTGTTGAGAATGGCGATAAAATTAAACTAAATTATACTACAAATAGTGAATTTTCAAATCTTGCATCCGTAACATTATCAATTGAAGATAAATTTACTAATATTATAAAAAATCTTAATTTCCAAAATGCAGAAAAATTGTGTTCAGATGTAGATCTATCGCTCCCTACGGGTAATGCTTTAAAGACTTATTATACAATTAATTCAGACAAGTTTCCCGCTAATATTACTGAATATTGGACTAATCAGATTTATAATTTAAGAGGTTTTGGAACTATATACAATACAGCAAGAAAGGCAACAAATGGTGCTTTATTGTCTTTTCCTTATGGTGTCATATGTACAAATCATTATAATGATTTGCTTTTTTCTATTTCAACAAAAAGTGATCCAAATCAAGCTCCGATAGCAAAAGCTGGAATAGACCAAAAAGTTTATTATACAGATACTGTTTCTTTAAGCGCAACTGCAAGTAGTGATGATACTGGAATTGTTAGTTATGAGTGGAAAGATGGAACTACATTATTATCAAATGATGTAACTTTAACAAAAACTGATTTTAGTGTTGGAACTCACAATATAACTCTTAAAGTTACAGATGAAGGTGGAAAAACTGCTACAGATTCTGTGACTGTTACAATATTCAATGATTTTACGAACTTATTGCCTATGCGCGAAAATGGTGGAGTAAAAATTATAAGTTCATCTACTATTAATGGAAATACGACAACTACACTATCATCTGGAAGTACTAATTATTTTCTTATAGCAAATAATACAAAGAGGATTTTTACTATAACTAAGTTTGAGATTAAAAGTACTTATAATGGTTCTTCAACTGTTAGAGTAACTAGTTCAAATGTGGCAAGTGTATTAGGAAGTGATAAATTATTAGCTGAAAAAACTGTTACACTCGGACATACATTACGATCAAGTGAAACAGCGAATTATTGGACAGGTACATATTACCTAACTGATGATGCAACTGGTACTACTTTCACAAATAGTGTTACATGGAATGGTACATCTTTTAGTGGGGTTTCTGTTACTGATACCACATATTCCAGTGGTGGAGCTTCTGTTACTGAAACCACCTATTCTAGTGGTGGGGGTACTGTTACTGATAGCACATATAGCTACTAGTTCTAGTAATGGGTCTTCTTCTATTTGCTACTACCTAAAGTTTTTATAATGCTGGTATAATTGATAGAATGGGTTCTCTGTACTAATTTTTTATTTTAGTTACTGAGTATCATATATTTGTTCTGTATGCTCTCAAAAGTGAGAAGCATCACACAACTTGCATTACTATATTTAAACTTCGTGAGAGTACTTTAAAGAAGTATATGAAACAAAATAAGTTTAGGGTTATAAGTAGTGAGGGTAAGAAAATACTAAAAGAGTATATAAACTAAGTCCAGTGACCAAACTGGAATCTTTTAGCCTTGTCGTAACCATCCCTAGTTACGGGTATCTATCACTGTTGACTTTAGCTGTGTTCTACTTCTAAAGTTGTAAGCATATGGAAGGTCAATCTCCACCTCTTAGTTGTATGAAGTAATTGTACCACATTTTAGCTTTGGAATCAAATGGAGATTTTTTATTGTTACAACTCTTTTTTTACTTACAAACGCTATAATTTATCTAATATATTTAGAGGATTTTTTATGCAAGCAAAAATATTTTTTGGCTCACAAGAGGCTGTAACTGATACTATGAGTGAGAGAGTAAGTCCCTATAGTGGTGAGGTGGTTTCGACTGCTCCTATCTGTAGTGCAGATGATGCGAAAAAAGCTCTTCAAATTGCTCAAAGTGCAACACAAGCTGCAAAGGCTTCGACACTTGCACAACGCTGTTCATGGCTTCTTGATGTTGCACAGAAACTAAGAGAACAGAAAGAGGATATAGCGAAGACTTTAACAGATGAAGTTGGAAAACCTATATCTTTTGCTCGTGTAGAAGTTGAGCGCTGTATAGAAACAGTAACTCTTTCTGCTGAGACTATGCGAACTATGCATGGGGAGACTATTAACACCGATGCTATGGCTAGTGGGAAAAAAACGACTGCATTTTTTACTCGTGAACCTGCTGGTGTTGTGGTTGCCATCACTCCTTTTAACTTTCCTCTAAATCTCGTGGCGCATAAACTAGCTCCTGCCTTAGTAGCTGGAAATACAGTAGTTCTTAAACCAACTCCCGAAGCACCTCTAACAGCTTACAAGTTTGCAAAACTCTTTATAGAGAGTGAGTTTGCTGTGCCAAATGCTCTTAGTGTTGTCTATGGAGATGCTGAGGTCGGTTCGGCTCTTATCACTTCTGATATTCCTCGTGTTATCTCTTTTACAGGTTCAGTTCCTGTTGGAAATATCATCACTAAATCAGCAGGGATTAAAAAAGTATCTCTTGAACTTGGTGGGAATGCTGCGACTTATGTCTCCTCTACAGCTGACTTAAATCTTGCAGCTACTCGTTGTGCATTAGGGGCTTTTGTGAACTCTGGGCAGGTCTGTATATCTCTGCAACGTATCTATGTTCATGCAGATATCTATGATGCTTTTGCCATTAAAATGGCTGAGGAGACAAAAAAACTTGTAGTTGGTTCTCCTTATGAGGATGATACTTTTATGGGTCCACTTATAGATGATGATTCAGCACAAAGAGCTATGGAGTGGGTAGAGTCTGCTATAGAAGAGGGTGCAGTACCACTCTTTCCTCCACATCGTGAGGGTCGTATGTTTCACCCCTGTGTGATGGCAAATGTTACTGATGATATGGCGATAGTGTGTGAGGAAGTTTTTGCACCGATAGTCTCTCTTGTAAAAGTAGACTCGTTTGATGATGCTCTGCCTCGTATGAATAACTCTCCATATGGTCTGCAGTTTTCAGTTTTCACAAATGATTTAAAACTAATGCAAAGAGCTATAAGTGAGTTAGATGCTGGTGGAATTGTTATCAACGATATGCCGACACTTCGTTTTGATATCCAGCCTTATGGTGGGGTGAAACTCTCAGGTGTAGGTCGTGAGGGTCCGAAGTTTGCTATCGAAGAGATGACAGAGATTAAGTCTGTTGTTATCTGCTAAAGGAGTTTAGTATGGGTGAAAAAGAGTTAAGTAACTATAGTTATGAGGATTATTTAGCCATAGATAAAACAACACCTGAAAATGAGATGGTTGAGCTTATTTTTGGGGATATCTATATGATGAGTGGGGCAACTGCAAGACATCAAGATATTGTTGGTAATATATTTTATATTTTAAAACAATTACAAAAAAAGAGTCAATGTTTACCAAGAGTAGCACCGTATGATATAAAACTTAAATGTGATAAAACTATAAATGTAGTGCAACCTGATATTATGTTATTTTGTGACTCAGAAGAACTACCTTGTTTAGTTGTAGAAGTTCTCTCTCCCTCAACAGCACAAAAAGACAAGAGTGTTAAAAAAGAGTTGTATGAGTGTTTTGGAATTAAAAATTATTTTATTGTAGATCCATTTAATAACTATGTAGATAAGTATATTTTAAAAGATGGAAAACTACATTATGATAAATGTTACGGTGTGGGTGACATTATCTATGTAGAGTGTTTAGATGAGAAGCTAGAAGTGGAGAGCTTTTTTGAGTAAAAAAAAGGTAATCATATCAGCTTGTATCTTAGGTGAGATTTGTCGTTATGATGGGAAATCAAAAGAGTTTAGAGCTGTTATAGAAGCCTACAAAGAGTATGAAATCATCCCTTTTTGTCCTGAAGCTCCTCTCTTTGGAACACCACGGGAGAGAATCTCTGTAGTAGAAGTTGATGGGAAAAATCGTATCATTACCGATGAAACACATAAAGATGTAAGCCAGCGTTTAGAGGATGAGATAAACTCCTTTATAGAGAAATATCCTGAGGCTGATGCTATAGTCTTAAAGTCCAAAAGTCCCTCATGTGGCTTTGGCACTGCCCCTATTTTAAATGCTAAAAAAGAGCTTATGAAATATGGCAACGGAATCGCAGCAGAGATATTTACTCAAAAATACAAAAAAATATCTATCAAAGATGAAAATTAGACTTAATGAAAAAAACGGGTGCTTGAATCATAATCTTTTATGATAATAAAC
>CAZTNH010000089.1:0-5620 GCA_964615395.1 uncultured Sulfurimonas sp. | reverse complement strand
CAACAAGACCAAAATTAATAGCAGGTGCAATAAAGTCACCAAAATAGTACTCTTTATCATTTTGACTTTTAATGGTAAATGTCATTACCTTATGATCTAATGTTTTAGTTTTAGCATTTAGTGTTGGCCAAAATTTCAATTTGAAACTTTTATCATCAATAGCTTTTTTAATTATCTTATGCCATGCATCTTTTGCAAGGGCATTTTTACTATCTTTATCTTCATAGAGGGCTATATTTGAATCCTCTTTCGCTACTGCATTTAAGAGTGCATTATCAGTTCGTGTTAAAAGTTCATCTAACTTAACTTGTGATGTGTATCTGTAAACACCAAAACTAATACTCAGGATTTTTTCATCTATCTTATTTTTCTCTAGTAGTTCTGAAAACTCTCTGTTTATTTTTTCTAATATAGTTGTCACTTCATCTACATCACAAGCAGAGAGTATCATAGCAAACTCTCTCTCGTTCATTCTAGCCACAACTTCATCATCAAAGTTCTGAGTAACTTCTCTTAAGAGCTTTGCAAAAGCGACTAAAAGAGATTGTGTATCTCTTTGACCTATAGATTGTGTTACTACCTCAACACTACTCAATGAAATAAACAGAGAGACACCACCATCAATTCTATTTTTTAAGCCTATTAAATCACTAACCTTTAACATATAGTATCTACGATTATAGAGTTTAGTAACTGGGTCATTATAGAGAAGTTCTTTGTTACGCTTTGCAGACTCATTTGCAGTATGGAAAAGTGTCTCCACTTTTTTCACCATAGCATTCATCCCTTTTACTACCTCTTTAAACTCCTGAGTATAAGGTTCTTTTTCTTGAATTACAAACTTATTGTTAAGAATAGCCTCGGCTTGAAGTCGAACAGCTTTAAGAGGTTTCAGTACAAAGTGAAGAAGTATCCCTAAAATAAGTAAAGCGATACTTAAAATAACTGCAAAAAGATAGAGAAGTCTAATAAACATTCTATAGAGTGTTTTATAGATAACATTTGTGTCACCTACTACAGTCAACTCTCCCATAATATTCCAACCTGAAGAGACATCAATAGTTACTTTTTTAACACTAATATTGGCAAATTTAATAAACCATGCAGGAACATCAACAAGCTTCTCATTATCCTCTTGAAGATAGACAAAGTCACTCTGATTTGAACTATACTTAATAGAGTGATAATAGCCCCCATCAAATTCAGAGTTAATAATAGTAGATAGACCTGCTTCATCCTCACCATTTTGCGCCAATTTATTACTCAAAGAGGAGATATTATTTACTGTTGTTTCATAGAGAGACTCAACTAAATACTGTTTTGATGATTCATAGTTTATATACATCACAAAACTCAACATTAGTATAATTATCATAGAGACAGTCAAAGCAACTTGTTTAAAGAGTGTCATAATTTTTTCCTTTTCATATTAGCTTCTAATTTTTTCCATTTTTTAGATTTAGGTCCTGTATCACCATTTATCATCTTGACCACTTTTACAATATCTGGGCGTTTAGATGCAGGAAGAATTAATCTATTGTTATTATCTAAAATAAGAATATCATTTTTACTTTTTGGTTTGAGAACTTTAAGATAAGAGAGAACCATATGCGATATTCTTTTACCCCTACGATTTTTATAAACAACATAGGTAAACTTCATTCTCTTTGGGTCTATCCCTAATGCTTTAAGTATATAGTACTTAGCTATAGTATAATCCTCACAATCACCCTTGTTCTTCCCTATAAATTCATAAAGAGTAGCCCAGTAATCACTCACACCATAAACAGACTTATCACTCTTGTATTTTGTATAGTTTACCCATCTATTGACTACATTAAGTTTTTTCATATCACTACTGTTACGAAGTTTTTTAATTAAGTCAGCTTTTATCGCTTCAAATCTTCTTTTTGCAGGTGCTCCATACTTTTTTGCAGCAGCATTTTCTATACTCAATGGTATTAAATCACTAGCCTTTATTAGAGTTGTGAAACAAAAAAACAGTAATAAAAACAGAGTCTGAATAATTTTCATAATATATTATACTGTTTTTTTGCTAGAACATAAAGAAATGCTATAATGCCAAAATTATTTACCTACTAGGAACTATACACTATGAAATTTACCTTAGAAGCCACTTCAAACAGAGCACGTGCTGCAACTATAGAGACTGCACACTCAACTATTAAAACGCCAGTCTTTATGCCTGTTGGGACTATTGGGAGTGTTAAGAGTCTTGATGCTGAGGATGTAGTGAACCTTCTAGGAGCTGAGATCATCTTAGCAAACACTTACCATATGTATCTTCGTCCTGGGGATAAGGTAGTCGCTAAAATGGGTAAACTTCATAACTTTACAAAATTTCCAAAGAGTTTTTTAACAGATAGTGGTGGCTTTCAAGCGTTTAGTCTCTCTGACATCTCTAAACCTATGACAGATGGTATAGAGTTTCGCTCTCACATAGATGGGAGTAAACACTTCTTTACACCTAAGGGAGTTATCGACATTCAGACCAACCTCGGTTCTGACATTATGATGATACTCGATGACCTTGTAGCACTTCCAGCTACACAAGAGCGTATCAAAGTGAGCATTGAGAGAACTACAGCTTGGGCGAGAGAGTCTATAGAGTACTTTCGTTCGCAACAAGCTAAAGGTATCTGTAAAGATCAAAATATCTTTGCTATTATTCAGGGTGGAACAGATAAAGCCTTTCGTACAAAGAGTGCTACTGAGTTATGTGCTTTAGATTATGATGGTTTTGCTATTGGGGGGCTAAGTGTTGGGGAGCTTAACAACGAAATGTACGATACAGTTGAGCATACCGTGCAGTATATGCCTGAGGATAAACCACGCTATCTTATGGGTGTTGGAACACCTGAAGATCTTATAGAGAATATTGAACGTGGTATAGATATGTTTGACTGTGTTATGCCAACTCGAAACGCTAGAAATGGAACACTATTTACATCTTTTGGTCGTATAAACATCAAAGGTGCAAAGTTTAAAGAGGATTCAGCACCTATAGACCCTGAGTGTCAATGTCTTACTTGTAGAACGTACTCTCGTGCCTATCTCTGTCACCTCTTCCGTGCAAGAGAGATAACATACTTTAGACTCGCTACCATTCATAACTTACACTACTACCTCAACCTTATGAGAGAAGTTCGTGCAGCTATCTTAGAAGATAAGTTTGATGAGTATAAAAAAGAGTTTTATAGAAAAAGAAGTTAAACGATTCTACCGTTTAACTCTTCATTATTATAAAGAGAGCCACTATCTTTTAAGAGTATGCTCTCTTTAGTATCAAAAAGTAAAAAGTCTATTTTTGCCCCTACTTCAATAACTCCCCGTTTAAGCCCTATTGACTCAGCTGGATTCTTACATGCCAACTCTATAAGCTTACTCATAGAGATTATACCACTCTTTACAAGTTTAGTGTAGTAGAGACTTAGTGCTGAGTTTAGCCCCTCACAACCATAAGAGGCATCATAAAAAGCCACCTCTTTGTTTACTGGAGAGTTTGCTTGATGGAGAGTTGTTAAAACATCTATATCCCCATTTTTAAGAGCCTCTTGAAGTGCTAGCATATCACTATGAGAAGCGAGTGGTGGGTTGAGTTTTGCTAAGGTATTAAAATCTTCACAAGCCTCATCAGAGTTGATAAGATGATGGATAGAGACTTCACAACTTACACTAACACCCTCTTTTTTTGCTCTAGCAATAAGTTCTACTGAGCGAGGAGAGGCTATAGCTTTGAAAAGAATTTTGATATTGAAGTATCTTGCTATCTCTATCATACGAGAGACATGAAGCACTTCACTTAACTCAGGAATCCCTGCAAGACCTAGCTTAGAACTCACATCTCCATCTAACATCACGCCAGCATTTATAAGAGAGTTATCCTCTGCCTTACAGAAGAGTGTCACATCATACATCTGAACATACTCTGCTATCTTAATAGCAAGGTTGTTTTTAGCTACAGTACTCATATAGGGTGCTACTACACCTTTTTTAAGAAGTATCGCTATGTTTGTAAGTGTTAAGTCCTCTTGAAGAGCATTAAGTGTTAAGTCAACCTTTGCACCCTCAAACTTACTCGTCGCATGTTGTGCAAACTCTAAAACTACTTCATTATCAATAGCTGGTGTTGAGTCAGGGTTTAAGACGATATGCCCTATCCCACCCTTGAGTGCCTCTCTGCTTACTGCATGAATATTTTTCGCATTAAGATTTGAATCTAGTAGTTTAATGTTGGTATCTACTAAAGATGGAAGAAGATAAGCACCTTTAGCATCTAGTGACTCTTCATCTTTAAGATTTCTACCTATCTCTACTACAAAACCATTCTCAACACGAACATCAACCTCTCTCTCACCATTTACATCACAAACTATTGCATTTGATATAAGCATATGCACACCTACCCTTTTATATATTAACCGTATTATATAATATAATTTTGAATCTTTGCTATAATATACTTAACAATAAAGATATATGGGATACTCAATCATGAAAATTTTAGTAAGTGCCTTAGAACACTCTGCAAATGTGCATTTAACATCTTTGAAAAAAGAGCTTGGTGAAGATGTAGAGTTTATGGGTATATATGATAAAAAGCTTGGAAAACCAATCGTTGACCTACAAAGTCTTGCTATTATGGGAATAGTTGATGCCATTAAAAAACTTCGCTTCTTTTTTAAACTTGCAGATGAGATGGTAGAGTTAGCAGAAGATGCTGATAAAGTTCTACTCATTGACTCCTCAGGTTTTAATCTCCCACTTGCAAAAAAGCTAAAGAAAAAACACCCAAATAAAGAGATAATCTACTATATTCTCCCACAAGCTTGGGCATGGAAGAAAAAACGTATCCCTGTTTTAGCTCGTACTATTGATACACTTGCATCTATTTTACCATTTGAGCCTAGTTACTACCCATCAAACGCCAACATTGAATATGTAGGACACCCTCTTTTAGACCAAATAACAGAGTTTAAAACCAAACTCAACGATGAGATAAAAGATGTAGTCTTTATGCCAGGGAGTCGTAAGGGGGAGATAAAAAGACTTATGCCAGTTTTTCAAGCTCTTATCAAAGAGTTAGATCTAAACGCTACATTTATCATCCCTAAACACTTCTCACAAGAGGAGATAGTAGAACTCTATGGCGACACAAAAGAATATACTATCTCTTATGATGCACACAAGTCTCTCTATGAAGCTGATTTTGCATTTATCTGTAGTGGGACGGCTACACTTGAAGCTGCTATTATTGGTGTTCCTTTTATACTTAGCTATAAGGCAAAGGCACTTGACTACTTTATAGGCTCTCGACTTGTGAAGATAGAGTTTGTAGGGCTAAGTAACATTATGCTCAAAAAACACAAAAATATTCAACTCCATCCAGAGTATCTTCAAGATGAGGTAACAGTAGAGAACTTAGTAGAGGGATTTAAAAATTATGATAGAAGTAAATTTTTAGAGAACTCTCAGATATTAAGAGAGTATCTCAAACATGGAAGCTCTGCGAGGGTTGCAGAACTTATATTGAATAAAATATAAAAATGATATAATAACAATTAATTAAGTTATAAAAAGTATGGCAATATGTCATACT
>CAZTNH010000088.1:0-5634 GCA_964615395.1 uncultured Sulfurimonas sp. | reverse complement strand
AACTTCCATGCTTTAGCATGTGTTTTAAATGCACCGATTTCTCCAGCCATTATTGCTTTTTGTCGAAATTTATGTGATTTACTTTCATACTCTTTCTCTAGTATTTTTAGTTCGTCCATATTATCAGAATATACATATTCATAATCTAAACCATCTAAATATTTATTAATAATATTTATACGGGTCTTATCTCCAGTTGTAATAACATAAATTTTCGGTTGTATCCCACTATCCATTATTTTCCTTTATCAATATTTTGAAGTTTTGTAATTATATCAAAAAACTAAAATATAATTTACATATAAAATATACTTACTCTGGTATAAATTTTTTAAGAATTTATAAATCATTAAAAAATTTTAAAAACTCTTTAGTTTTATATCACTAGCAAGTGCTATTTTTAATAAAAGTTGATATAATTCTCCTTATGAAAAAACCTTTTAAATGGGATAGCTATTCCGATCAACCAGCACAACTCAAAGATAAATCTTTTAAAAAGAGAATGAGATCTACTCAGAAACTCTCTTTTATCAAAATGCTATTTACAACACTTATTATATTTCCAATCTCTTTAGTGGCAATGCCATTTGTCAAAAGAAAAGAGCTAAAATCAGAAGAGTTCTTTTCACTTGGTATTGATTTTCAGAGAGAACCTTTAGAGACAAATAGACTACTCGAAGAGTTAGAGTGTACAAATATACTTCTACGATTGAAACTTTGGGAGATGGATAGTCTCAGCGAACTCAAACAATTTTTAGAACCGCATAATGAGAAAAAAATCATATTAAAGATAATGCAAGATAGGGAAAATATTGAAGATTTAGAACTTTTTCATAAAAATTTAGAACAAATTTTTTCAGAACTAAATACAATAGTAGATATTTTTGAAATTGGAACGACAATAAATCGAGCTAAATGGGGATTTTTTTCAGTTGATGAATATAGTAACTTTTTTAAAGTGGCGTTTGATCTAAAGCAAGACTTTTATCCTGATATAAAACTCATTGGAAGTGGCGTTATTGATTTCGAGTATCACTATACTGCTCAAACCCTTTTTAACTTTTTTAAGTATAAATATGATGGAATATCATCTTTACTCTATGTAGATCGTAGAGGTGCTCCTGAAAATATCCAATTAGGTTTTACCCTTTCTGATAAAATTGCATGGTTAAGCACTCTTGTTTGGCTCTCTCCAAAAGTAGGTCAAGAATTACATATCACAGAAGTAAACTGGCCTATTACTGGAACAGCACCCTATGCACCTACAAGTGAATATGAGTGTATTGATGCTGAGTTGTATGGCGACTTTATGTTAAGGTACTATCTCCTTACATTTGCCTCCCAGCAAGTTGATTCTGTCTCATGGCATCAACTTATCGCTCCAGGTTATGGACTTGTTGATAACCGTGAAGGTATACAAAAGCGTTCAGCATTTTACACATTTAAGTATATGTCTCAAACATTAAAACATGCACAATTTCTTCGTTTAGATATTAAACGAGATTATTATATACTACAATACTTGATAGATGAACGATTATTACAGATACACTGGTCACTTAAAGAGACAACACTCAAAAATGAAGATTTCTTTGAAGTCTTTGATAAAAATGGAGAAATTATAAAAAAAGATATTTTAACAATCGCTTCTTCACCTCTTTATATTTATATAACAAAAGAAGTTGGTAAAAAAATCAATGCAAGCGAGAGAGCATAATGAAAATACTTGTCATCCTTCCAAACTGGTTAGGAGATGCCATCATGGCAACTCCTGCGATAGAGTTATTAGCACAACACTACATTGATGTTAAATTTACATTTGTAGGAAGCTATGTAAGTATAGAGGCACTAAAACATCACCCTTTATGTGAAGAAGCTATTGTCGATGAGACTAAAAAAGCTTCTTCTCGTTTACTTGCTACGTATAAACTAGCTCAGGAATTAGGAGAGTTTGACCTAGCAATAACTTTTAGAAATCAACTCTACTCATCTCTTCTTTTACGTTTTACACAAACAGTCATTTGTATAGCAAAAGTATCATGGCACTCAAAACTTTTACTTTCACATACACCGAAGATAAAAAACAATCAACATCTAGTAAAACAGTATAGTGAATTAGCAATGGTTAATTGTGATAATTTTAATGGTGAATCTAAAGAGTTAAAACTTTATATAGATGCTAAAAAATTTGCAAAACCTACACTTGGAATTAATGCTGGAGCAACTTATGGAAGTGCTAAACGCTGGTATCCTCAAAGATTTGCACAGGTTGGGGCTGAGTTTAGTAAAGAGTATGAGATACTAATATTTGGAGGACCAAATGAAGTTGAAATGGCAAAAGATATAGAAGAGAATCTTATTGAGTTAGGTGTTTCTAACTATAGAAATATTGCAGGAAAAACTTCCATAGAGGAGTTATGCTCTTATATTGCAGGATGTTCTCTTTTTGTCACTAACGATAGCGGTCCCATGCATGTAGCAGCTGCATATCAAGTTCCAACAGTGGCTATCTTTGGTCCAACTAGATACAAAGAGACATCCCAATGGATGAATAAAAAAAGTGTTATTGTTAGAAAAGAGATGGAGTGTAGTCCATGTATGAAGAGAGAGTGTCCCTTAGGACATCACGAGTGCATGACAAAAATTCATGCACAAGAGGTGATAGAAGCTCTTAAAACTTTACTTTAAAACCAAAGTAAAAAGAAGAGTTATAGTTTATACTATTTGTACTCGATCCATTTATATATGAAGTATTTATACTTCTATATCCTAATGTAATTCCAGCATTTTTAATCAGTTCAACATCATAGTTTATTTCATAATCTAAATAATCATTAGCTTGAGATGAAAGACATAAAACTTCAGGTGCATAATAAACAGAACCAGATAAAGACATAGGAACTAAATTAGGCAAAGGAAGTGCATATGACACAGCTATACCTAATGGAAGAGATGAAAAAGAGTCATCATTTATAGATAAATAGTTAAGCTTAATTCCTAATCCAACACTTATCCCATTATCTCCAACTTCTCTCATCATTAAAAAACTAGTTTCAAAATAGGAATCAATTGTACTGATAGAATCAGTTGAATGTGATTTATCAGGGTTTAAAAATTTAGCACCTACAAACATTGTATTTGGTTCAACATTATCATTAAATTGACCTACATCAAAATTTGCTGCAACCTCTAAATCTTTATCATTAATATTTATTTCGGCCATATGAAGTGCAAAAGCAGAAATGGCAGTAGCTGATAATAAAACTATCTTTTTTAACATGTTTGTCCTTGTATTTTTTGTATTGTTTTGGTTGTACTTTTTCCATCAACGAAATCAACCAGTTTAAGTTCACCAGCAAATTCTGTTCCTACGACACTCTTTCCTTTATAGTCGCCACCTTTAACTAATGTGTCAGGAGCTATCATTTTTATCAACTCCAGAGGTGTATCGTCTGAAAAAGGGACAACAAAATCAACTGCTTCTAAAGCTGCAAGTAAATAAGCTCTATCTTCTGCTATATTTACTGGGCGTGTAGGTCCTTTTAATCTAGATACAGATTCATCAGAGTTTAAACCTACAATGAGTATGTCGCCAAAACTTTTCGCAATTTGTAAATATTTTACATGACCTACATGTAAAATATCGAAACATCCATTAGTAAATACGATTTTTTTACCATTTTCACGAGAGCGTTTAACAACTTCATCTATATCATCAAAGCTTTTAATATGAGCATCTGATGTACTTTTGTGTAAGGATGCTTCATACTCTTCAATCTCATCTATTGTAACAGTTGCACTTCCTATTTTACCAACAACAACACCAGCTGCAAGATTTGCAAATGCAGCAGTATCTTGAATGCTTTTTTCAACACAAAGAGCAAAGGCTATAGATGCTATTACGGTATCACCTGCACCTGTCACATCAAAAACCTCTTTTGCTACAGTAGGAAATATCTCTACCTCATTCTCGTAAGTAGCGATTCCATCTTCGGAGAGAGTAATGAGTGATATATCTAATTCACACTCTTTTTTCAGTTTTATTAATGTTTTTTTCAAACTATCCGAATCATTAATCTCAATTCCAGTAGCTAGAATAGCCTCTTTTTTATTTGGCGTTAAAAGGTAAGCACCTCTGTATTTTGAAAAATCACTCCCTTTGGGATCGACTAATACTTTTACATTATGCTCATTAGCTAACAAAATAACTTTTGAACATAAGGCATCAGTTAAAATACCTTTCCCATAATCAGAAAGAATCACAGCATCATAAGAGTTAATATCCAATACTAATGAAGCTAAAATATCTTCTACAGACTTATCAGTAATATCATCTTTACTCTCTCTATCATATCTTAGTATCTGTTGACTTACAGCTATCACTCGGCTTTTCTTTGATGTTTTTCTTCCAGTTTGAGTAATGATATTGTCACTATTTACACCTATAGTTTTCAACATTTGTAAAAGTTCTTCACCATTTTCATCATCACCGATAACACTACTTACACTTACATTTGCACCTAGAGCATTTAAGTTGTTTATGACATTTCCAGCACCACCTAAAACAGTAGTCTCTCTAGCAATATCTACAACTTGAACAGGTGCTTCAGGGCTAATACGTTCACAAGAACCCCATAAATAGTGGTCAATCATTAAATCACCAATAACTAATATATTAGGTTTTGATTTTTTTAAAATTTCCATCTATTTAACTTCTGCCTCATACACTCTTTTTATCTCTCCAATATAAGCTTTTATTCCATCTTCCATCTCAAAACTAGGTTCATAGCCTAAAGCTTCTTTTGTTGTTTCTATATCTGCTTCAGTATGAAACTGATAGGAACCGATAAAAGGATTTGGAATATACTCACAAGGAAGTGATGTTCCTAACTCATTTTGTAAAATATCTACTATATCTTGAAAACTTCTTGCTTTCCCTGTACCAACATTATAGATTCCACTCTCTTTAGGCTCCATAGCTTTTACATTAGCTTGGATAATATCCCCTATGTATATAAAATCACGTAGTATCTTATCACTATCTTCAAAAAGACGAGGATTCTTCCCTGCTAATATCTGATGCCCAAATTGTAATACCATCGAAGCAGTACTATTTTTAAAATATTCATTTTTACCATATACATTAAAATAACGAAGTCCAACTATACTAATTGTCTCCCTCTTCATATACTCTCTACTTAAATGATCCATACTGAGTTTTGAAAAACCATATACATTTTGTGGAGCTTCTCTACCTACTCGTTGAGGAGACTCGGCATCTCCATATGTTGCAGCAGAAGAGGCATATACCATATTGGCATTATGTGAAACAGCAAGGTTTAATAAATCTTTATAAGCATTCACATTTGTTTTTATCATAAGATCTTGTTCTAAAGCAGTAGTATCAGAAATGGCTGCTTCATGAAAAATATAATCAAATTTATAATTTATTTCTAAATTTAAAAGTAAATCTTTATCATTTATATCTCCACTAATCACCTCACCTGTAAAACCAAGAAGATTTTTAAAATGTCCAAAACTTTTCAAGTTTCCATTACTTAATTTCTCACCACTACGAAAACAGTCTAATACAACTATTTTTGCATCAGGGTGGTTTTCCTGAAAGTAAAACGC
>CAZTNH010000087.1:0-5674 GCA_964615395.1 uncultured Sulfurimonas sp. | reverse complement strand
TCTGTTTGTGGATGGGAATTATAGGGGAGCAGTGCTTAAAGTTCGCTTAAGTGGTGGGGGAATCTATTATAAATTTTAAATCTTTTTTTTGGATCTAACTTAAAAAATAATATTTTCTTATTTTTCTCTTTAAAATAAAAACTGTATATATGTAAGCCTATTATGTGTTGCTTTCTATTAACTCTTTAAATATAAAATTCTATAACAAATATTGAATATCTTCTATAGATATAAAAGGAACTATTATGGGACTATATGATCGTGACTATGCAAGAGGGAACTCTTTTGCATATGAGACTGCGAGTCGTGATGACTCACAAATTATCTCTTTTGTGAAAGAGACTTATAAACTTTTTGCAGCTTCTATGATGGCTGGTGCAGTTGGTGCTTATGTGGGTGTACCAATGGCTGGAGCAATCCATGCTATGATGTGGCCACTATTCTTCTTAGAAATTGGGCTTTTAATTGGTTTACAATTTGTAAAACGTAAACCTGGTATCAATTTACTTGTTATGTTTGCATTTGTGTTTATGACTGGTATTACTATTTCACCTCTACTCTCTTATACACTTGGAATGAATGGTGGTGGTGTTATTATAGGTAATGCATTTGCTATGACATCAGTTGTTTTTGGTTCTATGAGTTTTTATGCTATTAAAACTACAAAAGATTTTACAAGTTATACTAAACCTTTAATGATTGCACTATTTGTAATCATTGGTTTTTCTATTTTAAATATGTTCTTAGGGAACGGTATGCTCGCTATGATGATAAGTGGAGCTGTTGTTTTTCTTTTTAGTATTTTAGTTATTTATGATACTCAGAACATTATGCAAGGAGCTTATGAGACACCTATTGATGGTGCTATCGCTCTTTACTTAGACTTCCTCAACATCTTTACTGCACTTCTTCAAATCTTCGGTGTTTTAAACAACGATGACTAAGCAGACACTCTCACCCGAACTTTATCGGGTGATAGATGCCAATCTTAATAGACTTAAAGAGGGTATACGTGTAGTTGAAGACATTATGCGTTACCGTGACAACAATAAAACTCTCTCCAAAAAACTCAAAGAACTTAGACATAAATCTCGTGTAGATGAAACTCGTGAACTTTTAAAGTATAGAGATAGTATAAATGATGTCCTGAGAGCCTCTTCAGAGAGTGAACTCAACCGTAGTGACATACTAGGTGTACTTACAGCTAATTTTAAACGTGGGCAAGAGTCTGCTAGAGTTTTAGAAGAGTTATATAAACTCAAAAATATCCAATATAGCGAAAACTTTAAATATATCCGTTATGAGCTTTATAACTTAGAAAAAGAGATTATACTTAACGAGAAGTAGTTATAAATGCTACTTCAAATTCTAAGTAGTTTAGTGGATACTCTTTCATAAGTCTTTTTGTCTCTTTAAAACTCAAAATATTTCTTGATCCACTTACACCACTTCTTTTTATGTATCTAAACATATCTCTTGTACTCTCAAACGCCAATTTATACTCTACTACTTCAAAATTAGCTTTAAAGTATTGTTTTTGTAGTTGATCTATCTCCTCTTTATCTCGTAAAAGAGAGTCTAGAAAAGCTGTTTTATTTAGTGTTTTAAATGTTCCTGATGTAAAAATTGCTAAGGAGATTGGGGTATTTAAAGAACTTATCTCTTTAAAAACATCTTCTAAGTTCTCTGCCCATTGAAGAGCTGAAGCTGAAAATATATGGTCAAACTTATATGTAGAGAGATTTTCAAAGAGTGTAGGATCATTAAAATCACCATAAATAGCTTCTATATTTTTAGATTTAGGATGAAGTTCAAGCATACCTGGTGCAAAATCTACACCTGTGAAGTGTTTATACTTCCAAGAAATAGTTTCACATAAGGCACCACTTCCACAACCTAAATCCAGTATATACTTTGGTTGATGACTTAGTTCTTTTAATAGTTTATCAATTACTAATGTTTGAACACTATTTAAAGTGTCATACTCTTGTGCATATTTAGAAAATTCTGAACTTATTTTCATTTTTTGTTAAGTATAAGAGAAAGAATAAAAAGTGAGATAACACTTAGAACTATTGTTGCTCCCGAAGGTAGAGAGAAATAAAAAGAGAGACTCATTCCAAAAACAACACTAAAAAGAGCAAAAAAGATAGAGATCAACATAGTATCTTTAAAACCTACTCTAAACTGTAATGCAGCCGAAGTAGGAATAACCATCAATGCACCTATAAGAAGGCTTCCTACTACCCTTATAGAGAGAGCGATAATGATAGCTACAACTGTAACTAGTAAGAAGTTTAGGAATTTTACTTTTATTCCACTTGTTTGAGCTACCTCTTCATCATAACTGATGAAATAGAGTTCTTTAGAAAAAAGTAATAGTGCTCCTAAAGAGAGACTTCCAAAGATTATGATTGTAATCACATCTTCATCTGTAACAGATAGAATAGAACCAAATAGATATGAAAATAGAGAGTTATTAAATGCTCCACCCATTGACACTATAATGACAGCAAGAGCTAATGAACCAGAAAGAATTATAGAGAGTATCGCATCAGAGTATAGGCTAAATGCACTTCTAAGATACTCTATAAGCCATGCAGCAAAAATAGCAACAACAACTGCCATCCAAAGAGGGTTGTAACCAGCTACTAATCCAACTGCAACACCCACAAGTGCAGAGTGTGCTAATGTTTCACTCATTAGTGAGTAGCGCTTAAGCACTATAAATGTACCACTTACAGAAGCTAAAATAGCTATAAAAAGTCCAGCTATAAAAGCTCTTTGCATAAATTCATATTGAAATATTTCAAGCATTCAGATACTCCTTAATGATGATGGTTATGTAGAAGATGTGCTTCTATTCCGTAGAGTTCTGACATATCTTCACATGATAACATCTCTTTAGGATTATTACAGACTGTTGCTTTTTGATTGATTGTAAAAAGTTTTCCTATATCATCAGCAATAACACCTATATCATGTGTGATAAAAACAATTGTAATGTTATCCTCTTTGTTAAGTTTTGCTAACAGTCTGTAAAAGCGTTGTTGAGAAACCATATCTACACCTGTATTTGGTTCATCTAAGATAAGTATTTCAGGAGAAGAGGCGAGGGCACGAGCTATCATTACCCTCTGTCTTTGACCGCCTGAAAGAGTTCCTACCATTTTATCTTTAAGATCTAAAATATCCATCTTTACCATAGACTCTTTAACCGCTGATAGATCTTCTTTAGAAACTCTTGAAAAGAGTTTACTCTTAGCTACTCTTCCCATTTTAACTATATCTTCTACAGTTGCTGGAAAGTTTTCATCTACATGAGATGCTCGTTGAGGGACAAAACCTATCTTATCCCATGAATTAAACTCTTTTATATCTTTACCAAAAAGTTTCACTTCACCACAACTTGGTTTTTCAAGTCCTAAGAGCATACGAATGAGAGTAGTTTTACCCCCTCCATTTGGTCCAATAATAGCGATATACTCACCATTAAAAATCTCTAATGAGATATTTTTTAAAATATCCACACCTCTTACACTAAAACTAAGATTTTTTACATCAAAAATTGGTACTTTGAAGTTTAGTTGCACACAAGTGCCTTAGATAATTTTTTTAAGTTTTTATACATTAACTCTTCATACGTAACATTTGCTTTGGATTCATCAGCTGTGATATTTCCTAAAGACTCAATCACATCTACTTTAATGCCTGTATCGTTTGCTATTGTTTTAACCACTTTAGAACTTACAAAATTTTCAAAAAAGATAGTTGTTATTCCATTTTCATTTATCTCATTGATAATTCTTTTAATATCATTAGGAGTAGGCTGTGATTCTGGTGAGAGTCCACTTAAAGATTCAGAGTGAAAATGATACTTTTGTGCTACATATCCCATTGAGTTGTGATTAAGTATAAGGTGGTCTACTCTACAACTTGCTAAAGCTTTCGTGTAATCATCATCTAATTTTTGAAGCATAGCCAAATATATATCACGATTTTTTAAAAACATATTTTTATTTTTTGGTTCTAATTCTATGAGCTCTTTTGTAACAATTTTTGTAGCACTTCTCATATTGTCAAAATTTAACCAATAGTGTGGATCAAGTGTATTATGTGCACACTGTTCATCATGGTGTTTATGAAATTCAAATTCGTTTGAATCTAATTTACGAAGTTTTACATGTTTACTCATATCAATCGCTTTGGATTTGAACTTTATTCTATCAACCCACGGTTCTAATCCTGCTCCACTATAGAAAACTAAATTACTATGCTCAATTTTAGACATAATATCTGGTGTCATCTCAAAACTATGAGGATCAACACCAAACGGTAAAATATTTACAATTTCAACTTTATCTTTTGCAATATGTTTTGTAATATCATAGAGAAAAAATGAACTTACTGTCACTATTGGCTTTTGCACCTGACTTTTTTTACTTTTATTAAAAATAAATACTTCTACTAAGATAAACAAAACAACTAAAACTACTGCTAATATTTTAAACTTTTTCATATTTCCTCATTTCTTTGTAACTTTTTGTAATTATACCTTTTTATAGTTAGTTTTAAGAAAAACTTCTATAACTAATCTATGTCAAGTTGATAATATAAGTTTTTTTAGATATACTTCGCCACTTTATAATATATAGGAATTTGTTTATGACAACAAGTCTTTTACTAATTGTTCAAATTGTTTTAGTGATTATTATCGTAATCGCTGTACTTTTACAAAAAAGCTCAAGCATCGGTCTTGGGGCATACAGTGGCTCAAATGAGTCAGTATTTGGGGCAAAGGGACCTAGTGGTTTTTTAGCTAAAGCTACTTTTACTATAGGATTTTTATTTGTAGTAAATACAATTACATTAGGATATATGTACTCAAAATCTGCACAATCATCTGTAGTAGATGATATGATAAAAAGCACAAATGTTGTAGCACCAGTTGCTAAAGCACCTAAAGTAGTTGAATCAAACACTACAAAATAAAACTACTCCCTCTTTAGTTACAACACTATGTTGTAACTATAACTTCTAAAGCTATCTCTTTTTTTACACTACTTTAAAAGATTTCTCGCTACAATTACACAATTATTTTCATAAGTAAGAGGATATAAATAACTTCATAGCCAACAATCTTTAAAAGGTTGCCCTACGGGTGAGACAAGAAGCTACAACCTACTGTGTTAAAAACTCTTGAAGCTACTTGTAGCTCCTACGAATTTTTGCCTTGTATCTTATAACTTCTTGTTTCATTGGATATGAAGTTATTTATATCCTCTTACTTACCACTAAGGAACAAGAATGTTAAACGAAATTCATGAAAACTGTAACAGTAAAATGCAAGGAAGTGTTGACCATATGCATAAAGATTTTAAAACACTTAGAACTGGTAAAGTTCTTATCTCTGTTTTAGACAATGTAAAAATAGACTACTATGGTACTCCCACTCCACTTGATCAAGTTGGTTCTGTTATCGCTACTGATGCTACAACTATTGTAGTAAATCCATGGGAGAAAAATCTTTTATCTGACATTGAGTCTGCTATATTTGCTGCCAATATTGGTGTAAACCCGAATAATGATGGTGATGTAATTAAACTATTTTTCCCACCTATGACAGTTGAACAGCGTCAAGAGTCTGTAAAACAGATGAAAGGTATGGGTGAAA
>CAZTNH010000086.1:0-5675 GCA_964615395.1 uncultured Sulfurimonas sp. | reverse complement strand
GACACTGTAGTTTTTGTGATGCAAAAGAGAGTGAAGAGAACCCTCTCATAGCAGGGAATGGCGTTTACATCTGTAAAAATTGTGTAGTATCGGCATATAAGATAATGTTTGGTGATGAAAAATCAACTACTTCTCAAGAGAAAGAGCTTTTAGAAGCTGTAGATACTCTTATGACACCAAAAGAGTTAAATACTTTTTTAAGTGACTATATCATAGGACAAGAGAGAGCAAGAAAACTTCTCTCAGTTGCTGTATACAACCACTATAAACGTATCTTTAAAACTCATGATTTAGAAGATCAAGAGACTGAGATTGCGAAATCAAATGTTCTACTCATAGGTCCAACAGGATCAGGAAAAACATTGATGGCACAAACTATAGCTCGTGTTTTAAATGTACCTATCGCTATAGCTGATGCAACTAGTCTTACTGAAGCTGGATATGTTGGAGAAGATGTTGAAAACATTTTAACAAAACTTATTCAAGCTGCTGATGGGGATGTAGAACGTGCACAAAAGGGAATAATCTTTCTTGATGAAGTGGATAAAGTAGCTCGTATGAGCGAAAACCGTTCTATCACTCGTGATGTAAGTGGTGAGGGTGTGCAACAAGCTCTTCTTAAAATCATAGAGGGTTCATCTGTAAACATCCCACCAAAAGGTGGACGTAAGCATCCAAATCAAGAGTTTACATCTATTGATACTACAAATATTCTATTTATCTGTGGTGGAGCATTTGATGGTCTTGAAGAGATTCTTAAACGAAAACAGGGTGAAAATGTTCTTGGATTTGGCCATGACAAAAAAACTAAGGATGAAGCAAAACCTACTTTTGATATGGTTGAACCTGATGATTTAGTTCATTTTGGTCTTATTCCTGAACTTGTTGGGCGTTTACCAATCATCGCTTCTTTAAGTGAAATTACAGAAGAAGATATGGTTCGTATCTTAACTGAACCAAAAAACTCACTTATAAAACAGTATCAAAAACTCTTCTCTATTGATGAAGTTGAGCTAAATTTTGAAGATGATGCACTTTTAGCAATCGCTAAAAAATCTATAAAACGTAAAACAGGTGCTCGTGGACTTCGTGCCATTTTAGAAGAGAATATGATAGATATAATGTATGAACTTCCTGAATATGCAGGATATGAAGTACTTATCACTAAAGAAGTGATAGATGATGGAGCAGAACCTGTTTACATCAAAAAAACAACAAAAAAAATAGCATAAGGCAAGTAGATGATATTTAACAAAATTATAGGGCTTTTTTCAAATGACCTCTCAATAGATTTAGGAACTGCAAATACAATCGTTATTGCAAAAGGTCGTGGAATTATCATCAATGAGCCTTCTGTTGTTGCGGTAAAGACTGAAAAATATGGTCAAACAAGAGTTCTTGCAGTTGGACATGAAGCTAAAGATATGGTTGGTAAAACACCAGGAAATATCAAAGCTATTCGTCCTATGCGTGATGGTGTTATCGCCGACTTTGATATGACTGAAAAGATGATTCGTAAGTTTATTGAAAAAGCACATGGTCGCTCTTCTTTAATCTCTCCTCGTATTATTATCTGTGTCCCTTATGGTCTTACTCAGGTTGAACGAAAAGCTGTTCGTGAGTCTGCTTTATCTGCTGGAGCACGACAAGTTCTACTTATAGAAGAGCCTATGGCAGCTGCTATTGGAGCAGGTGTAGATATCCGTGAACCACAAGGAAACTTAGTTGTTGATATTGGTGGTGGTACTACTGAAATTGGTGTTGTTTCATTAGGTGGACTTGTACTCTCAAAGTCAATTCGTACTGCTGGAGATAAGATAGATCAAGGTATCATTAACTACGTAAGAAAAAAATACAATCTTCTTATTGGTGAGCGTGTAGCTGAAGATATTAAGATAAATATCGGAACTGCTGTAGCATTAGATGAAGAATTAGTTATGGTTGTAACTGGTCGTGATCAAGTTGAAGGTCTTTTATCTTCTGTTGAGCTTACAAGTGAAGATGCTAGAGATGCCATGAAAGAGCCTCTCAAAGAGATAGCTGAAGCACTTCGTGATGTACTAGAACAGATGCCACCAGACTTAGCTGGAGATATTGTAAATCATGGTATTATCTTAACAGGTGGTGGGGCTTTAATCCGTCAATTTGACAAATATCTTTCAGACATCGTTAAAATTCCTGTATTTGTTGCAGATGAACCTCTTCTTGCTGTTGCTCGTGGAACTGGACGTGCCCTTGAAGAGATAGACTTACTACAAGAATTATCTGAGGATGAATAAAGAATTATTCTCTTACTTTTTTGTTTTAATTGCACTCATTTTGGGTGCATTTTACTATAGTACTCCTATTCAATCCCCTATCATCACCTCTCTAAACTCTATAAAAGCTTTATACAACAACAGTACTCAATCCATTAAAGATACAATTAATGAACACTTTTTTCAAGCACAAGAGATAGCTGACCTAAAAGAAAAACTTCAAAAATATGAAAATAATCATTTAGTCATGCAAGAGTTAGCCACAGAGATACAAGACTTGTATAAACTAGAAAAATCAACACTTCATTCAAATCCTAAGGTTCAACTCGTTCGTGCTATTTCATACGAAAAATTTGGAAACTTCAATAAAATATGGATGGATATACCTGATTATAATGGTTCAAAAATTTATGGATTAACATATAATGAACTTGTAGCTGGAATAGTTATAAACAGAGAAGGAAAAGCTTTAGCACTTTTAAATAGAGATATAAAAAGTGCCTATAGTGTATATGTAGGTGATAATAATGCACCAGGAATAGCAAATGGAAATAATAGTGAAAATCTAATAGTGAACTTTATTCCAGCTTGGTATAAGATTAAGAAAGGGGATGAAGTGATTAGCTCAGGATTGGACAATATTTTTATAAAAGGCTTAAAAGTTGGTCGTGTAATATCTGTCAGCTCTTCTCAGGGTTATCAAAATGCCATAATAAGTCCCTATTATAAATCCGCAGATATAAATTATTTTCACATGATAAAAGGAGTTCGATGAAATATCTACTAATAGTCCTCTTATTTTTAACTACTGTAGTTCTAGCAGAAGAGGATAAGCAAAAGATAACTATAGGTTTAGGTCCATATATACAGACACAACCCTATTTAGACACGGATAATATCTTACTTATATCACCAGTAATCTTTTATGATAATGGAGTTTTTTATATCAGATGGAGTCGTGCTGGAGTCTATTTTTTAGGAAATAAGGGTGATGATTTTTCATGGGGAATGTCTCTTACAGTTCAACCTCGTGTTCAAAGTTTAGATCCCTCATCTTCAGAGACTCTTCAAGGCATCAATGAAAAAAAATCAACTTTTGAAGGTGGTTTAGCCTTAAGTCTTACCTATAAAGATGCTTATGTTGAGAGTATGCTTTTAACAGATATATTAGATCATCATGATTCATGGATATTTAAAACAGAAGCTGGATACGATTTTGCATTTGGTGATTTAAAGCTATATCCAAGTATTATACTCATCTACCAATCTTCAAAATTTTTAAATTATTATTATGGTGTTACAGAAGAGGAAGCAAGTAGATCAGCTTTTAATTTCTATAGTGCTGATTCAGGTTTTCAAATAGGTGCTCAAACATATATTAAATATCCTATTACTAAGAATTTATCTACACTTATAAACTTACGAGTTGACAAACTTCCAAAAACTGTAACAGACTCTCCTCTCATCGAAACAAATTTAATCTATTCTGGTCTAATATCTTTGATTTATACTTTTGAGTATTAAAACTCATCAAATTTTAAGTGCCTTTTGGCTATAATCTCTAAATTTTTAAGACATTATTGTAAGTATATATGATTCATTTACTGTAATTTTAGCTTGCATATTTTTTACAAAAATAAGCACTCTTACAAATTACGAATCATTAGCAAAGGAAAAAAATGCCAAAACGCACCGACATAAAAACTATTTTACTTATAGGCTCAGGTCCGATTATTATCGGTCAGGCTTGTGAATTTGACTACTCTGGAACTCAAGCTGTTAAAACTCTCAAAGAAGAGGGTTATCGTGTAATTCTCATTAACTCTAATCCTGCAACTATTATGACTGACCCTGAATTTGCAGATAGAACTTACATCGAACCAATCAAAGAGGATGTAATCGCCGAAATCATCAAAAAAGAGAATGTAGATGCCGTTCTCCCAACTATGGGTGGGCAAACAGCACTTAATGTTGCAACTTCTATGTATGAAAAAGGTATGCTTGAAGGTGTAGAGTTTCTAGGTGCAACTCCCGAAGCTATCCACAAGGGTGAAGACCGTTCAGCATTTAATGAAGCGATGATAAAAATTGGTATGGATTTACCAAAAAGTGAAAATGCTTATAGTGTTGAAGAGGCTATAGAGGTTGTTAAAAAGATTGGTTTCCCTGTAATCTCTCGTGCATCTTTTACACTTGCTGGTGGTGGTTCAGGTGTAGCATATAACATGGAAGAGTTTAAAAAACTTGCTGAAGAGGGTATCTCTGCATCTCCTGTTAATGAGATTGAGATTATGGAATCAATGCTCGGTTGGAAAGAGTATGAGATGGAAGTTATCCGCGATAAAGCAGATAACTGTATCATCGTTTGTGCTATTGAGAACTTCGATCCTATGGGTGTGCATACTGGTGATAGTATCACTGTAGCCCCTGCCCTTACTCTTACAGATAAAGAGTACCAAAGAATGCGTAATGCCTCTTTTGACATCCTTCGTGAGATTGGTGTTGACACAGGTGGATCTAATGTTCAGTTCTCAATCTGCCCAAAAACAGGTCGTATGATTGTTATAGAGATGAACCCTCGTGTATCTCGTTCATCTGCTCTTGCATCTAAAGCAACTGGTTACCCTATCGCAAAAGTTGCAACACTTCTAGCTGTTGGTTATACTCTTGATGAGATTACAAATGACATCACAGGAACTCCTGCCTCGTTTGAACCTGTAATTGATTATGTTGTTACTAAGATACCTCGTTTTACATTTGAAAAGTTTCCTGAAGCAGTAAGCACTTTAAGTACATCAATGAAATCAGTTGGTGAAGTTATGGCAATAGGTCGTACTTTTAAAGAGTCTATGCAAAAAGCACTATGTTCTTTAGAGACTGGGCTTTGCGGTTTTGATGAGATAGATGAAGATATGGAACGTATCCGTCATGAGATTCGTCGTCCAAACGCCGATAGAATGCTCTATGTAGCTGAAGGTTTCCGTCGTGGAATTACTATTGAAGAGATGTTTGAAATTTGTCAAATTGACCCATGGTTTCTTTATCAAGTAAGTGAGTTAGTAGAAGCTGAAGCGACTATAACTGATAAGATTTTATTTGATGCTGAGTTTATGCGTAGTATCAAAGTTGATGGTTTTTCAGACAAACGAATAAGCCAACTTATTAAGAAAAACTCTAAGCATGATCTCAGTGAGATAGAAGTATATGATGCAAGAAAAAAACTTGGTGTTTCATTAGAGTTCAATGAAGTTGACACTTGTTCTGCTGAGTTTGAAGCACTAACACCATATCTTTACTCAACTACAAACATTACAAAAATTCCCAATGTAACTAACCGAGTTAACAAAGATAAAAGAAAAGTTCTTATTTTAGGTGGTGGACCAAATAGAATCGGTCAAGGAATTGAGTTTGATTACT
>CAZTNH010000085.1:0-5704 GCA_964615395.1 uncultured Sulfurimonas sp. | reverse complement strand
TCAATCATATCAATCCAATTTTAAATGATGTAGTCTTTCCTGCTTTTTGAATATAAGGAGTAAGTGCATATCTAAGTGCATCCATTGCATCATCATTAAGCTTTATTGGTTCATCAACACTATTTCCGTCTTTATCCTCTTTCCACGAGTATAGACCAAGTTCTCGTACAATATTTGTACTCGTTTTTGTCACGAACATATTGAACTTTTTAACTGTGTTTATCCCTGCAAATACGGATTTGTTTGCTTTAGATATGTTGTAACCTGCATTATGCCACTCACTTATAAGGTCTGGTCTTGCTGAGTCTGCATATATCTTTTTACTTTTAAAATGTGGATAGTATTTGTTCATCCATATAATGACTTTATTGTTCTCAAACTCAGTGTTATAAAATATCTCATCAACATAGATATTGGTTTTATCTATCATCACATGAATTATCGAAAATGGGTGGTTATATCCAAAGTCAAGACCTATATACTCTTTTTCAAAGCAAGATGGCATTTTATCTATAGTCTCATAGCTTTCGTGGATAAGTCCTTTAAGTGTCCCCCACTCTCCAAGTGCATATACTTTGTAAAAAGTATGATTTGTCTTCTTTAAATCTTCAAAAACTTTTAAATATTGTTCAGGTAAAAATCTATTATCAAGGTATGTTGTCTTTTGAATGTATGTATCATCAACACCAACATCAAAAAACTTTCTTTTAATCCAATGATGTGCAGATATTGGATTGAAAGAGAGCATTATCTGCATATAGAGTTCTCTGCTATCACTTCTCAGTCTTAGGTTCAACTGGTCAAGGTCATTCTGTGAAACTTCACTAGCCTCTTCAACCCAAATGGAAGTTATTCCAGCGATAGACTTTAGTTTTTCAACATCATCAAGACCATAAAACAGAAGTGATGAATTACTATCTAAACACTCAATAGTCATATCTGATTTGTTTATTTTAAACGCATGGGTAAGCTCTTCATCTGCTATCAAGTCTCTAAACATTTGAAACACAGAAGCACGGAGAGTTCTTGCTACTTTCCTAACTACAAGTATTCTATGCTTATGCTCTGTGATCATACGAATAAGGATCCTTTGAGCTGTTACATGACTCTTACCACTACCAGCACCTCCATAGAGTATTGCATAACGATTTTTTGATTCAAAGAATGGCTTATAGACTCTGTTTAGTTTCATTAATCTATCCACTCTACTTTAAGTACATTATTCTGCTCGTTCTTATTGTTGTTCTGAATGTTCACCTGACTCTGAGAGTGCCTAGCATTTACTCCTAGTGTGAGTGATGCTTTATCTACGGCATCTTGAATATCTTTATAGTCCTTAGCCTGTAAGTCATACTCCACAACTGTTGCGGTTGTTCCACCCTCTCCTAGACCCTCAGTAACTACCTTTTGAGCCTTTCCGCCTTTGGCTAAATTGTGAATGCCATCCAGTACAGTATTTGTAATATCAAATACTTTTAGTCGGTTTGCAACCTCTGTTTCTACTGCATTTATTTCTACTAAATTTTTACTAATTTTTTTAGCACTTTCATACACTACTCCAGCTTCGACAATATGGGCATTTTCGTGTGATAAATTTGCTAATATTTTCTTAGCTTGTGGTTGGCTTATTTTATGTGCTTTTGCAACAGCATAATAAGACTTATATTTTCCTGCTTTCCACTCAGCAACAATAAGATTCTTTTTACGAGTAGATATAGCCATTTTTACACCAACTTCCTAAAGATATTTTTCGACAAGTTCAATAGCATTCAGATACCCCTTGACGATCTCATACTTTGCATAAGATGTCTTGTTTATTATTTTCTGTACTTTGAGTTGTTCTGGACTCGCTTTGCCACTCATAGACTTTAGCTCGATATTTAGTTCAATATTTTTAAGATAGACTTTTAAATCTGAGATACCTTTGTTGAGTCCTTGCTTTTTCATCTTCATCATAACTTTAGCATTTGCTGTTGCTTGTATTCTAAAAGCCTGTGAGCCTTTTTTTGCTGTATTTGGTAGAAAGATACCACTTAGGCTTAGTTCGTAGTATATACCCCTCTTATCTAGCCAATAGATGAGCTGTTCTTGATGCCAAGCTTCACTCTTCTTGTTGTACTCTTGTTCTCTGTACTCTTTTGAAGTCATAGCGACTTTCTTCGCAGGTCTCTTTTTGAATGGGTTTAGTGTCATCTATGCTACCTCTTTATGAATAAAATAATCGTTTTTGTTAGTTGAAAAAAAATCCAGTTGACCTTTTGCTGCATTGCACTCAACACCAACAATTCTATTCTCATTTTTCTTTTGATCGCTGTAGTTTCCAAGCCATCTCTTACATGAAAATTTTCTACCACTTTCACAAACGCCAATGCAATATAAAAAATTGTTTTGTGCTTTTAAACTCATAATGTAGGCATCTCAAAAGTATCTTGATAAGCAGTCACTGTAGGCTCAGCTATATATCTTCCTGCATTGTCTTGGTGTACAATTAACAAATCATTACCAACTGTTTTTCCATCGCTGTTAAGTCGAAGAGGTATTTTAAACTCTCTCTCGTCTTGTCTATTTTTATTACAAATAAGCATTCTATCCCCATCATTATTTTTTACATAAAACAGACTAATATCAGAGTCATACTGTTGGTCTCCAGAGCCTTTAAATGCTAATCTCTTGTTCTTAATATCCTGCTCACTCATCTGATTGATTAGAAAAATTATGATGTCATTTTGTTGTGATAACTTCGCTAATTTCTTTGTAATGTCACTAAACTTTTGATAATCTTCTTTGTTTGAATTTACCTCTATTTTCATCTTAGAATCAATTACAAAAAACTTAACTCCATCCCTTGCATACAAGATGATTTCATTGCAAAGAACATCTATCTCACGACTATCTTTGTCTATGATTAGATTATCCCACTGTTCCTCTCTCTTTAGCAGCTTATTGAGCCTTTTTACTATCCTAACATCACCCATCTCAAAGTTAAAAAATACAGTTTTCGCATAGTTCGCTACATTGCTAAGTATCTCCAAAGTAAAGTGAGTCTTCCCTACTCCTGACTCTCCAGCAAGTTGTACGAATGTACCAAGTTCTATGCCATCAAATAGCTGTCTATCAAGTGCTTTTATGCCAGTCTCATAGCGAGATATGTTAGGTCTTAGCTCGACAAGTCTCTTAAGTTCTCGTGCTGTAATCCCTGCTCTTTTCTCTTCGGTAGTGATGATTTCAATCATCTTCACTTTGTTCTCATAAAGCTCTTTTTTTAGAGAGTATTTATTTTCAGAGTTATCTCTCTCAGCTATCACGATTAGGTTTACAAGTGCCTTGTTTCTAGCATCTAGTTCATTTAATTTTTCATTCATAATTATTTCCAATCCTCAAAGCCATTTGATTTCTTAGGCTCTTGTAAAAAGTCCATATAGACCTTGTCCTCAATGAAGTTATTTAACGATTTAAAATACTTCTCATCCGTTTTCTCTGCATCTAGTGAGAGTTTATAATTTTTTAAACCTATAAATATTTCATTGAGTTTATTAGCTTGTAAACCAATAGCTGTGTAACTCTTCATCTCCTTAACCTTATCGCCCTTAGAAGATATGTTTGTTTTGTAGAAAGTGAGTATGTCCAGTGGGACTATAGGGTTATATGTTGTAGTCTCTGTAGTAGTCTCTGTCAAAAGATTTATCTTTATAGTTTCGTGGTTTTCACAAGTTGGAACTTGTGGATTTAACGAATTGGTATCGTTAATTTCACTATATGGAACTTGTGGATTTAACGAATTGGTTTTCTCTTTTTCACAACCAGTATTCATTACAATTACAAATATTTCCCAGTTAATTTCGTAGTATGTTTTGCTCGGGTTTCCTTCTCTAGTTATACTTAAAAACTTTAACTTTTTTAGTATCTTCTTAGCACTTCTTAGCTCGTTTTCTGTAAGAGTAGTTTCTTTCATGATCTCTTTATCTGTTTTAAAAATCTTGTCTTTTTTGCTAAACCAATACATTAGTTGAGATAGGTATATTGTCGCAGGTAGTGAACCTACTATGTCTCTATATGCAGGATAAAAGTTTATTGGTCTTTTATGTAATGATTTTAAAAGATTCTTCATATAGCATACCTTCTATCAAGGTTGCTCTTATAAGACTCTTTAAGCATACTCATATAGTCAGTGACTGCCTGTATGCTTCCAAATGGTGAAACTTCAGTCATTATGTGAACTAGCATATTATCTTCATCATGACTCCAGCTATTAGCCTTTAGATAGCTGTTTCTAAGTAGCTCAAAATCAATCGACAATCCAAGCTCTTTAAGCCTATTTATCCCAATTACAAGCTTCTGATGAAATAGTGTAGTAAAGTAGTTTTTATCTACCTCTACATCTATCTCTGAGCATAATATAGAGGCTAAAATAGTTTTCTCTATATTGTAAGTTTCATTCATAATATCCCTCCGAGGAATTATGCACTTAGAGAATGACTCTGCTCTTACCACCTTGGAGGGAATAAGAATAAGAGTGAGTCTCTAAATGTTCTTGTTAGCTCTTCAAAACTCTGATATAATCACAGAGTGCTTTTTTAAAGTGCGACTTTTTAAAGTTATGGGCTTTTGTCGGAAAAACTTTCAGCCCATAGCCTTACTAGAACACCTCGTAAGATGTTCTGTAAAGCTATCTATCCGTTTTGCTTTGTATGCTCTTTAAGCATCACTTCCATTGTTCTTTCTAAGCTTCTTAGTGTTGAGAGTATTTCGCTTATCTTACTGGACTCTTCACTATCTATTTCACCATCTTCCATTGCTTCTAAAACAAGTCTTGAAAGTCCACCTGTTGCAACATCTATTTTAAGAACTCCATTCATTAGCTCACTTACAACATCACCACCATTTGGCATAGCATTAATAGGATCAAAGACAACAAGTCCTCTCTCTTTACACATAGCTTTAAGTGCTGCATTATCATCTGTAATCTCACACACTTCTAAAACCTCTTCTACTGTAAAGAAGTTCATCATATTAGATAGTTTTAACTTATTATCTAGTGTTCCTTTTGCTATTCCTAGCTCATCTGCCATATCTTCACGACCTAAAGAGTTAGTAAGACAATAGTCTCTTATGCTCTCTTTCATAGCCTTTGTAACTGCTTTGTTTTTACCTAGTAACATTGGTTAAATCTCCTTTTTTAAGTGGTTCACTCTAAAATGCCCTTGTGGTATAATGTTTCTTCCACAAAAATCAAACACAAGGACATATTACAATGGACACAAAATTTATACTATTCGCTCAAATCGTTGAAGATTTCAGCGATGTTAAAAAACTTTATCAAGATGGTGAAGCAGAAAAAGCTTTTAAACTCTATGAAGATAGACTCAAAGAGATAAAAGGTTTCGCTCAACCATCTAGTGGAACTACTGGTTCTTTTAAATCAAAGTACAACTAATTTTAGTTTTGTCTAGCAGCCAATTTTATGGTGATGCTAGACTCTCCATTTACTATTTCATCCATATTTATCTTTAACTCTATAATCGCAAACCCATGTTTTCCTAAGCTCTTTGAAAACTTCTCAGCAAGACCTTTTTTTCTGTTTTTCTTATTCTTTTTCATGTTTTTTCCTTTAAGATGTTTATATTCACTCTAAAATACCCTTGTGTTGTAATACTTCTACTATTTTGCCAAAAATAGAAAATCAAACACAAAGGTACATTACAAT
>CAZTNH010000084.1:0-5725 GCA_964615395.1 uncultured Sulfurimonas sp. | reverse complement strand
ATAACCACATAAGTTGATCTGGTCTAACATCTGGCCATGCAGCTCTTGTCCATAAAAAGAAGAAGAAGAAGAATGACATTTTTCCAAGTAATGCAAATGCACCTAAAACACTTCCATCACCATAACCACCTAAGAAAAGGATAGGAATAACAAAAGAGATAAAGAACATATTTGCATACTCACCGATGAAAAATAGACCCCATCTCATACCTGAATACTCAGTACCAAATCCATCAATAATCTCATGGTCATTTGCTATAAGGTGAAATGGAGTACGACCAGTTTCAGCAAATGCAGCAATCCAAAATAGAATAAATGCTACAGGTTGAGACCAAAGTATCCAACCATTTTCAATCTGATAGTTATTAAAATCAATAAGTGAAAGTGACCCAACCATCATAATTGGAGCTAAGAGTGAAAGCCCTGTTACAACCTCATAAGAGATAAATACAGCAGCAGCACGAGCAGCTGAAAGCAGTGAGAACTTATTTGCACTTGCCATACCACCAAGAAGTGGACCAAAAAGACCAACAGCCATAACACCTAATATAAAAAGAATACCAACATTTATATCTGCAATAATTGGATGAACTTCATATCCAAAAACTGTAAATGATGGTAAAAATGGGATAGCTGCAGCTGCTATAAATGCAGTAGCAGCAGTGATGACTGGTGCTATTTTAAAGATAGGTGCTATAACATTTGTAGGAATAATATCCTCTTTTGTAAAAAGCTTAATCCCATCTGCACCAACTTGAAGAAGTCCAAAAGGACCTACATTCATTGGCCCAAGACGACGTTGCATAAATGCAAGTATCTTACGCTCAAAATATGTACCAATACCAGCTAAAGCTGAAAATACTAGTAAAAGAACAACGACTTTAATAACCGTTTCTACTAAATATGCTGAATCCATATATTACACCTTTTGTATCGAAGCTGTAGCAAAACGATAATCGTTTACTAAAGCTTCTGAGTTGAGATTTGAATCAAAAGTTGGTAAAACTACAATATCACCTGCAATTTTGTTATCACTTACAATTTTCGCTGTAAGTTCTCCACTTTGAGTTTTAACACGAACACTGTCACCCTCATTAAACTCTGAGCTCTCTAAGTGTTGCGCACTCATGTAAACTCCACTAATTTCATCGAGATTAGTCGTTTTATTTGTAAAATCTGTAAACTGTCTTACAGGGTTTGCTAAATAGATTATATCATTTTCTAATGCAAGTGACTCATCTATCTTAGATACACTCTCATCTGATGTTACTTTTACAGACTTACTCTCAAGTTTATACCCACGAATCTCTTCACCACTATTTGTATAGTAGTCAGGTAAATCATCGAATTTTTCAGATTTAAAGCCTTTATCTACTGATAACTCTTTTGTATAGTCAATAGTATTTTCAGCATCTAATCCTAGTGCATTTGCAATATCATTCAGTGTATAACCACCATATCCAAGAGCTGCATTTGTAGGATTAACTTGCTTGTTAATACTTGTAAGTGTTCCCTCTTGTTGATTGATTGCTGGCATATCAATATCGCCATCACCTAGTGCTGAAAGTGTAAAGTCTGCCTTAGTATTATAACCTACTACATACTCGCCTGAAGTTTCACTAAGCTCATTGATTAGTGCTACCCCAAGAGTGTTTGTAAGAGTTGGAATCATTACAAGTTCAAATTTAGAGTATTTCTCAATCAGTGCAACTAAACGAGCACAGTTTTTAGAGTTTGGATGATTATAAAGATCAGCTCCTACGATCATAGAAAAACTATCTTTTTTCTTCATCATTTTTTCAAAAACTGTAGCAAAGTCATCTTTAATTCCAAGGAGTGAAAGAAGTCTATTATCATCAACTTCTACCTCTTTAGTTACTTTTTTAGGAACCATTTTAGATTTTTCTACTTCAACTTCTTCCTCTTCACCTGTCTCTTCATTCAGTTTCATCTCTTTAACTATAGTAACTACTTTCTCTTTAATAGTTTCAGTAACTGTTACAGTTTTAGGAGAGTGAAAAGATGCTAAGTACTCAACTATATCAGTTGGTAACTTAGATTTATCAGCAAATAGATCAAGCACTAGATAAAGAGCCATCTCCTCTTGAAGAGGTTTATGGTTAATACTCAAAAGATTTTTACTCATACCATCTACAACTGGATCAGCAACTGGATGGAAATAGAGTGCTGCACCTTTATTTACTGTAAGAGAGTTATTAAGGGAGTATCTAGCGTTTGGATTGTCAGTTTTGATAGCTGTACCAATACTTACAATAAAGTTAGAGTTCATAGACTCTTTTAAGTCACTACCGTAAAGTGTAGTTCCACTAATCTCTGAGTAATCTTTTAAGAAAGTTTGGAAAGATTTTGCTTCATCATTTACAAGTTTATATCCAAATTTATCTTTTAGCTTCTCTAAGATATGAGCTTCTTCATTTGTAATAGTACTAGTGAACTTAATAGTATCAGCCTTTTTAAATGCTTCAACAGCAGTTTCAAACGCCACTTCATCCTTAGTTACATCTGCATTTTGGTAGTCATATCCATAACGCCCAGCACCACATAAAGATACATAGTTCCACTCATTCATAACACGGTAGATTTTATCTTCTGGATTCTCAATACTTGCATGTTTAATATCATAAGTTATTTGACATCCAGCAGAACAGTGTCCACAAGTTGCAGGTACTTTAGTAAGTTCCCATGCATTTGTCTTATACATAAACTGTGTATCAACAAGTGCACCAACTGGACAAACAGCTGCACACTCACCACAAGACGTACAATCTAACACATCTGTACCATTTGTTAAACCGATAACTGATTTGTTGAGTTTATTCCACATTGAATAAGCATCTTTAGGCATTTCAGATTTATACTCAGCATCTAAGGCATCAGCACCACGAGCTATAGTTTTTAAAGAGTTATCACCAATCATATCTTTACAAGCAGTAACACAACGCTCACAAACAATACAGAGACCCGGATCGTAGTGTAAGTGACCCCAATCATGAGAACTTCTATCTACATCTTTTACTGTATAGCTTTGTGAATCAACACCAATTTCAAGTGTATAGTTTTGAAGTTCACACTCACCTGACTGATCACATACACCACATTGAAGAGGATGATTTACATCATACACTTCCATAATTGCACGTTTCTCTTTTTCGATGTTTTCTGTCGAAGTTGTAATATTCATTCCATCTTTAGCCTTGGCATTACAAGCATAAACCTGCTTACCATCAGCTTCAACCAGACAAATACGACAAGCAAGAGTAGGACTACATCTTGTCAAATAACAGATTGCTGGAATAAAAATATCATTAGCACGAGCGGCATTAAGTAAAAACTCACCCTCTTGTGTAACAATCTCTTTACCATCAATGTTTATAGTAATATTACTCATTATACTTTTCTCACTATTTTGGATTTTAAAAATTTATAGCTTCCATCTTTTACATTTATGTCAAATGTAGGATTGAGCGCTATTGTTCCTTTTAATTCTTCGTCTAACTTAAATACTCTTGTAATTGTAGATGAGCCGAAACTTATCTCTATCGTATCACCATCAGAAATTCTTGCAGCAGAGCTAAACTGTGCAGAACCTCTTAATGTTCTATCTTTTTCTAACTGAGAAGTTACATTTGTATATGCATTAAACTGAAGTACTGGGTTTGAGTGATAAATCACCACACCATTGTACTCAGGTAAATCAGCTATCTCTTCAAGAGTAGCATTCGCTTCACAAGTTACTTCATCTAGGAGGTAACCACGTGTATCATTCCCCTCTCTATCTAAAAAGTTTTCTAACTCATCAAAGTCGATAGCTTTAAACCCAGATAGTGGAGTCAACTCTTTTGTATATTCTACTGTATTTTCTTTGACTACACCCAACTTAATTGCCAAATTATTAAGCGTAAAGCCATCAAATGATAAAGCAACATTAAGTGGAAGAACACGATTGTCAATATTAACAACTGTTCCCTCTTGTTGATTAAGTGCTGGAACTGCTAAATCTGCACCTTTAAGAGATGAAATAACAAAGTCACCCTCAGCATTATATGCAACAACATTACTAATATCTTCATCTTCATCTAAATCACAGATAAGTGAAACACCGAGACTGTTTACATTCGTAGGAATAACTACCAAAGAAAATTCACTATATTTTTCAATTATTGCAGCTAATTTAGCGATATTGTTTGCTCGAGAGTGTGCTAAAACATCACTTCCTATAATTAGGATTTTATTTTTAGCTCTTGAAAATGATTGAGTCATAGCTTTAAGTTCATCATCACCAACATTACTTTCAGCTTCAAGATAACCTAAATCTAAATCATCAAAATATGCTCTCTCTTCTTCGCTTAAATCAGCATCTTTTAGAAGTTCATTTGCTAAAAGAGCCATAACACCCTCTTCTGAACCAGCTTCATACTTCATAAACTGAGTGATTGTATTTTGCATCAACTCGTCTTCTATAGGATGAGCATAGACTATTTTTGCTCCATTGTGACGAGATGCAGTTGTAAGTGCATATCTAACACCTGGATTATCAGTCGCTACACGACACCCAATAATAATAGCTGCATCAGACTGCTTAATTGCATCTAAAGAGCCACTATGATGAAGTTTTCCACTTACACCTGAGTATGCTTTCATAAATGAAGCGAAGAGTCTTGCATCTTCATTGAAAAGTTTTACCCCAAGTTTCTCTTTTAAAAGTTGTAAGGTATGAGCCTCTTCATTTGTAATGATAGAAGAGAATCTAATCGCTTTTGCATTAGTGAGTGCACCCACGGCTGCACCAAATGCTGCATTATCACGAGTAGCTCTATTTTCAAAGTCAAAACCAAAACGCCCAGCGCCACAAAGAGATGTAAACTCAAAGTTATTCTTTACTCTGTAGATAGAAGAAGCTGTTGATTGTCTATCTATCTGTTTTACTTCATACTCTAATGAACATCCTGCTGAACAGTGTGCACAAGTTGATGGGATTCGTGAGAGTTCCCAAGCATTTGCTGAGTACTTAAAGTCAGAACTTACAAGCGCTCCAACTGGGCATACTGCGATACACTCACCACAAAAAGTACAATCTAATGTCTCTGCATTTTTAGGGATGATAGTTGAACCATATCCACCAAACTTAACTTCAATAGCATCATCACCAATAACTTCATTACAAACATGAGTACATTTTTCACACATAATACAGAGAGCAGGATCATAATTAATTAATCCCCAATCTTCAATTTTACGTGACTGATCTTTCGCTGAAAAGTTCTGTTGTGCCACATTAAACTCTAAAGTTTTATTTTGTAGGTCACACTCACCTGATTTATCACATACACCACACTCTAAAGGGTGGTTTACATCATAAAGCTTCATAATATTTGTACGTTCTAACTCTAACTCTGCATTGTTAGTTGTTATCTCTATGCCCTCTGTTGGAGGAGTGTTACATGAGAGTACATACCCATCAACACCTTTTGCTTCAACTACACACATACGACACGATGCACATGGTGAAGTTTTAGAGATATAACACATAGTAGGAATATAAATCTCGTTTTTGCGAGCTACTTGTAAAATAGTCTCGCCTTTTTTAGCAGTTACATCCTTGCCATCAATTTTAAAATTTACAATTTTACTCATATCCGACCTCCTATGCCTGAACCATAGCGATGTAGTAACAACGCATACAGCGATCAGCTTCACTTAGTGC
>CAZTNH010000083.1:0-5728 GCA_964615395.1 uncultured Sulfurimonas sp. | reverse complement strand
AAATGCTTAAACGTCTTTATATGATGAGACGTTACGAATCACGCCTGTAAACGTTAGTCCTTCGGGGCTTCGTTTCATTTTAACTTCAAAAAATCTTCTCTCCAAACAAATTCTCTAAATAGATAAAATAAATATAAAACATTAGATATAATATATTGGATTTTACAATAGGTTATAAAATATGCAAACTTTTAACATACAATTCTCTAACAACACTCAACTACTCGAATTTATAGACAAGTCTAATATTTTAAACTCAAAAAATATCTTAATACAAATTTTTAGTGGTATATTAGATGAAAAACAGGTACTGAATGTATCTGCATTATTACAAACAAAAATTCCACATGCAAATATTATAGGTACCTCCACAGCAAGAGAGATACTCAATGGAACTATGTATGAGGAGACAATCCTTATATCTATAACAACATTTGAATCTACCACTCTAAAATCAAAACTATTTTCTTTTGAAAAAGAGTTTAAGATAGAAGATATACATAAGAACCTTATTTCAAAAAATACGAAAGCCTTGATAGTATTTAGTGATGGATTAAAGAGTAATGCAGAGGAGTTCCTAAAAAGTTTAACAACGATAACTCCAAACATCATTATTGCAGGTGGTAGAGCAGGAGATCATATATCTTATAGTAAAACTTTTGTCTTTGACCATAGACAACAGAAAATGGTGTTGTTATCGCAAGTTTAAGTGGTGATGATTTAATTGTCAATAGTGATTATATGATGAACTGGGATTTGATTGGTAAAGAGATGACTGTTACAAAGGCAGATGGTAATATTATCTATGAAGTTGACAATATGAAAATAAAAGATCTTTATAAAAAATATTTAGGTTCAGAAATAGCTGACAATTTACCTTCATCAGGGACAGAATTTCCACTTTTAACTATACGAAACGGTATAAAAGTCGCTAGATCTGTCCTTGCTATCTTAGATGATGACTCTTTTTTATTTGGTGGAAACTTAAATGTTGGAGAGAAAATTAGATTTGCTTATGGTAATCTTAATGACATCACAAACTCCCTCTATGATAATAACCAAAAACTTTCCAAACTACCAATTGAGTCGATATTTATATACTCTTGTAGTGGAAGAAAAACACTTATGGGCAAAGAGCTAGAAGTTGAGTTTAAGATGCTAAACTCTTTAGCAACTACTGCTGGTTTCTTTACATTTGGTGAGTATTTTCACTCATCTAAGATAAATGAACTCTTAAATATCACAACAACATTTTTAGCACTCTCAGAAGATAAAAAAAGTACAAATAAAAAAGTATATTCGGCAGAAAAAATTGAAGACAACCGAATACTAAAAGCCTTGACCCATCTCACAAATGTAACTACTCAAGAGATTGAATACAAAAACAAAGAACTATTTAGACTCAATAATATTTTAAGCAATACCGTCCTCTACACAACATCTGATTTAGAGGGTAATATAGTAAATATTTCCAAAGCATATTTAAAGTTTTTGCACCTATCTGAAGAAGATGTGATTGGAAAAAATCACAATATATTTAGACATCCTGATACTGAAGAGTCATTTTATAAAGAGATGTGGGGAAAATTAACAAATAATCAAGAGTTTATAGGAAACATCAAAGACAAGCGAAAAAATGGAAGTGATTACTGGCTTAAAGTAGTTATCAATCCTATATATGATGATGAAAACAAGAAGATTGGATATGGCTCTTACCTTGAAGATATTACAGATAAAAAACTTTTAGAGTATATCTCCTCTCACGATTCACTTACACAGCTCTACAATAGAACTGAGTTCGTAAAGAGAATAAACGCCAAGTTAAAATCTGCTCAAAGATACAATGAAGGATTTGGATTTATCATCTGCGATATAGATTTTTTCAAAAAAGTAAATGACACTTACGGACATAAAATTGGAGATGATGTACTTATCAGTGTGAGTAAATGTTTATCTGAAAATATAAGAGAAGATGATTTTCTCGCTAGATGGGGAGGAGAAGAGTTTGTAATCATCGCTAATCATACTAGTTTAGAGAAGTTGATTTTACTCTCAGATAAACTAAAAATAGCTATGACTAAAAAATCTTTTACACCTGTTCCAAATGTAACACTCTCTTTTGGACTCACAATATACAAAGATGGTGATACACGAGATAGCTTACTAAAGAGAGCAGATAGTGCACTTTATAGAGCTAAAGAGAATGGTAGAAATCGCTATGAAATTGCATAGAAAGTTTTAGAGTTTACTCTAAAACTTATACCCACCAATCAAACGTAAAGAAAAAGTGTTTGGTTCATTGTCAAGGTTTCCATATTCATATGTTCCAGTAAAGTATATGCCTTTATCTCCACCATAAGTTATGCGAAGATCATTAAGTATCATCTTATTTTGGGCTTCACCATCTTTGTTAGATGAGTAGTTAGAATCTAAGTCAAAGTAGGTATATCTATATCCTATCCATAAATCATCCAAGCCTAAGCTCCCAAAACTATAAGCAAGTTGAGCCTTATAAGAAGATGCATTTTGTAAACTTCCTGCTTCAAAAAAATGAAATATCATACCGTTTGCAAAGTAAGGATACCCACCAAAAGCACCAAGTGTAGCTCCTTGACCCTCCCCATCTGTGTACTTACTTATACCCGTTGCAAACTCTAGTCCATTTTTAAAGTTTCCATCAAATTTTGCACTATATAATGAGTAGTCTATATTTGTCGCAGCAGCTGCACTAGCTAGATAGCCAACCTCTTTAAAGTTAATAAACTGAAAACCTAAATCATACTTGAAATTTTGAATTTCACTCTTAAAATCATACTGAATAAAAAGAGTATTATACATCTCATCTGCATAGTAATCCCAAACTTGTAGATTATGGTTTTTTTCATCATCATAGTTAAACGAAGCAAAGTAAACCCCTCTGTCACCTATAACTTCCTTATCTTCACTCTTGATAAATGATGCCTGACTCATACTATGAAACTCTGTACCATTTGTAGCACTATCCCAAACGCCAGACATTCTTAAAAAGTATCCAGCCCCTATAGATATATTTTCAAGAGAGGAGTTTGTATAATAAGCCACTTCAAAACTATTTGCTAACATATACCAATCATCACTATCAATCATCGGTGTAATTAACTCTTCACGACCAACTAAAGCCCTGTTTTCTTTATCTTCATAAGAGAAGTAACCCTCTTGCAAAATTATAAAAGATTTTTTCTCATTTGAATCAAAAACAAAAGTTCTACTCTCATACTTCTCATCATTTATACCAAAGTCAGTAGCTCCTGCAACTGTTGCTTTTACATGGATACGACTATCTTTAGGGCTAGAGATAGAAAATTTTGGCACGGTATAGATACCTTTAGAGTCGATATGCCCTTGATTTGTGTTTGGATTAGTAGCAGTTCCATCAGATTGGGGCGGGTTTTGGTAATCATACTGCACCCAACCTGCACGAATATCACCAGAGAGTTCCCATCCATCAACAATCTCAACACTAGCCATCAAACTTGATGAAGCAAACGCCAATGCTACTAAAGAGAGATGAACTCTATTTGTTATTTTATTGTGCATAAGGATTAAGTCCTAGCTCTTGTATAATGTATTTTATAGCGAGTTGTGCTCTTACACTATTTCCATAACTATCAAGAGGAGGAGAAACAACAGCTATACCAAACTCACCAGGGATAACAGCGATAATCCCACCACCAACACCACTTTTAGCAGGTGCTCCTGTATCATACAACCAATCTCCTGCATTATCATAAAGACCTGCTGTAGCCATAATAGCCATAATTTTTGGAGTATATTTCGCAGAGATAACTCTAGTCTTTGTTACTGGATTTACTCCATGATTTGCTAGTGTTGAAGCCATAACAGCTAAATCGTGTGCAGATACATTCAGCGAACACTGCTTTGTGTAAACAGTAGTAGCTTCAAGTGGCTCACTTCCCATTCTTCCATAAGCATCAAGTAGTTTACTGATAGCTTGATTTCGTTTGTTGTCATTTACTTCAGAGTTATAAACAGGTTTGTTAAGAGTAAGTGTTCGTCCAGCATATGCTGACATATTTGCAGAGATCTTTCTCCATCGCTCATCTGAGTTTTTAGCCTTCACCCATGAAGCAGTCTGAATAGCTCCAGCATTTACAAAAGGATTTAAAGCACTCCCTCCATGCTGTTCTATAGCCATAATAGAGTTAAACGCTGCACCTGTAGCATTTACCCCTATCTTCTCTTGAACAAACTTAGAACCTTTTTCACTCATCACTAAAGCAGCTGTAAAGACCTTAGAGATAGACTGGATAGAGATTAACTCTTTCGTCTCCCCTATCTCATAGACATTCCCTTTTTTATCTACCATAGTTATCCCAAATATTTTAGGGTTTACAATATCTAAGGCCTTAATATAGTCAGCATTTTTACCACCCATATCACCCTTATACTTAGTATATGCCTCTTTTAAAACTTGGTTAATTTTTTCTTTCGTAAGCTCTACAGCTGACAGAGATGTAAATGAAAAAATAACTACTATACTTATCACAATTCTAAAGGTTTTATTTAACATAAAAACTCCTCTTTTAATTATTTAAAAAATAAGTATAACTAAAATTATCTAAATTTACATATCATTTTGATACAATTATAAACTTAAAAATTTTGGAGATAAAATGAATATAGTTATTAAATTATGTTAAAAAGCTACCTAAGAAATCTAGTTGAAATCAATGATAATATAAGTAGTAAAATCTTTGATATTACTATTCAGCTTGTAATAGTCTTATCTATACTTGCTTTTTCAGTAGAAACAATCCCCGACTTACAACAGGATCTAAGAGATGATTTAAATATGTTTGAACTCTTTAGTGTTGCTATTTTTACTGTAGAGTACATCATTAGAATTTATACCGCAGAAAAAAAGTGGGCTTATATTTTTAGTTTTTATGGAGTTATAGATCTTCTATCAATATTACCATTTTATTTATCTTTTTTCATTGATTTACGCTCATTAAAAGCTTTTAAACTCTTTCGACTTTTTCGATTATTTAAGCTCACAAAATATAATAAAACATTAGATAAATTCCAAAAAGCAATCGTAAATGCAAAAGAGGAATTTATTCTGTTTTTAATACTAACACTCATCATGTTTTACTTATCTTCTGTTGGTATATACTACTTTGAGCATGAAGCACAGCCAAAGATCTTTAGTAGTATTTTTGATTCTATGTGGTGGGCAGTTGCCACCTTAACAACTGTAGGTTATGGAGATGTCTATCCTGTCACAGTAGGTGGGAAAATTTTTACTACATTTATGCTACTTATAGGTTTGGGTATTGTTGGTATTCCCGCAGGAATTGTTGCAGCTGCTTTAACAGAAGTTAATAAATCAGAAAAAGATTAGATTGAAGAGTAGATAGATTCAGTTAACTTTTTAAGAATTTGCTATAAAATTATTTCATATGTAAATAGAGGCAAATTATGTTTAAAAATATGACAATCAAACTGAAACTTCTCTTACTCACACTAATCGCACTTGTGGGTTTATCTCTTAGCATCTCATTTATTGACTTAATGAAAAACAGCTTCATAGAGAGAACATAAAGCAAAAAAAACTACTACAAACTATTTTAGATACGGAACAAAACTTAGTTTTTATTACAGATTTTCATGAGATATCTTTTGCTCATCATGCTTTTTTAGAGTTCTTTTGTGTAAAAGATGTCCA
>CAZTNH010000082.1:0-5735 GCA_964615395.1 uncultured Sulfurimonas sp. | reverse complement strand
ATAATGGCTTTGAACTTCTTGATATGTTAAGAGAGTCAGGAAACCAAACGCCATGTATCTTTTTAACATCTTTAAATGATATAGCCTCTCTCTCTAAAGGTTTTGAGGTTGGTGCAGATGATTATCTCAAAAAACCTTTTGATTTTGATGAACTTCTTGTTCGGATAGGTGCGATTCTACGTAAATCATTTAGTTCTGAAAAAAATATAATTAAGTATAAAAATCTTACTTATAAAATCTCTACAAATGAACTTTTTAAAGGGGAAGAGCTATTCCTTTTAGCACCACAAGAGCAGAAACTTCTTGCACTTTTTTTTAAGCATCAAGGGGAGACTATTAAGAAAGAGGATTTTCTATATGAGTTAGATAACGATAGTGAATCAAGTGCAGGTACTCTTCGTGTCTATATCACTAAACTTAGAAAAATTGGTTTAGAGATACAGACTATAAAAGGAACAGGATATAGACTTGTTGGGCTATGAAAAACGAGCATTTTGGGAATTTTTTAGTATCTATTTTGGGAGTGTTGCTCTTCTTATCTTAGCAGCTGGATTTTTTTACTTTGGTGAGCAATAGAAAATGATGATAAAAAAAGAGCATTTTTCTATGATAGAGTTTACTAGACAGCTGAAAATGAAGATGAATCCTCAAAATAAGCATATAAAATATGAACATGCAAATATAATAATAGATGATTTTAGTATGGATAACTTTACGATAAAAGATGATAAGTTTATGAAGTATATGCCTTTTAGTTGGGAAGGTGGTTATATTTTAGTAACGAAAGATAAAGTTCATTACCATCAAATCCTTTTAAAAATTAAACTTGAAATCATTGCTGTTCAAGCTCTTTTACTGATGCTATTTGCTTGGATTAGTTATAGACTCTCTATAAATGCACTTAAACCTATGCAAAATGCCATTACTAAACTAGATAACTTTTCTAAAGATCTTATTCATGACTTAAACACTCCTATCACTTCGATGTTCTTAAATTTGAAGTTACTTGAATCTAAGTCAGAGTTTAAAGGAAACAAGCCACTCTATAGAATTAAAAGAAGCCTTGAAGATATAGGTGATTTACACTCAAATTTAACAGTTCTTTTACAAGAAGATACCATGGTTGTGCAGAGAGAAAACCTGTTTGATATTGTAAATGATGTCGTCTCTACACATAAAAAGCTCTATAAAGGTATCAAGTTTATTCTTAGTGAAAGAGAAGTGTATGGTATGGTAAATAGGGATGCTTTTAAACAAATCATAGTAAATATTATCTCGAATGCTTGTAAATATAATATAGAAAATGGTTATGTCAAAATATATATGAAAGATGGATTTTTATCTATTGAGGATGGTGGGCTTGGGATTGCTAATCCTAAACAGATTTTTCAGCGTTCTTATAAAGAGCATGCAAGTGGTCATGGTATAGGTTTAGATATAGTAAAACGTTTATGTGAAGTGATGGAGATAGAGATAGAGATAAAGGTTGCTTCCCAAATTCAAAAAGGAACTACTATATCTCTAAAGTGTAAGTGATTAGTTGCACTTTTAAATCAAGAGTAGAGCCAAAAATCTCTAGGTTTTCTTCTGAGTTGTGTTGGGGTAAGAGGCATTTTTAAAGAAGATTTTTTTGTATATATCTCTATGCTATGGTTAAGTTCTGTATCTAAACCAAAGATATTTAGATAAGCAGTTATAGATTTTTTAGCATCTTTAAAGTGTGTTTTTCTGATGTGATGTTTTATACTTGTTTGGTAAGAGAGTCTTAAGAGATCTCCCGTTTTAGAACTTCTTGAAGGGAGTTTTAAAAGTGAATCTAAATGCTTTTCAAGTTCAGTGACTTTCCCTCGAATAGCATGCTTTTCACACTCATTTATCATAACATTCCATTTACTCTCTAAAAGTTTACCTAAATCAGTACTTTTAAGTGAACAGTCTGAATCCATAAGTTTGTAACATAAAAAAAGATCATCATTATTAAAAGCATCAAAAAGTTTTTTGACATTTTGAGATTCTATACGAAGTTGGTTTGCTGCTTTTTCGTATTTTGTATTTTTTTCTAATCTTTCAATAATAATTTCGGCAAGGCTAATATTACCAATTTTTATTAAATCTCTAGCTTCTTGAAGGCTATTTTTCATCTCAGTTGAGAGTGATTTATAGTGATCTAAATGAGTAAAGTGTTGATTCTCTTTTGCGATATTATTAATTCTATCAAACTCTTTATTTTCGATAGCTTGAAGAAAGTTAATAAACTCTTTGTTTTTATAGAGTATAAATTTTATTACTGAGCGTTTAGATGGAACCATAATATAGTCACTTAAAAGTGCTCTTGCTGCGTCTATATTGTTCATATGCATCTGTTTTTGTGCTTCTACAAAGCTTTTTTGCCATATTTTTTCTAAACTTTTGTACTCTAGTGTCTGTTTGAGTGCTGGATATCTATTTGCCATTGAGTAAACTAGGTTATACTTTTTTTCATGAAAAAATAGTTTAAATTTATCATAATATTTAAAGGCTGTATAGATTAACTCAACTTCATCCTTTTTTGATGCTATCTGTAGTAAAGGTCTTGTTATCTCTTGTGCCGATTCAATATCATCTTTTAAAATGTACTTGATAGCCTTGATTAAATTCTCTTGATAGGACTCTTGAAGATGGATATCCTCTTTTGAACCTCTTAACATAGGTGCTTTTTTGAGTAGTCTAAATGCTTGGTAGATTTTGTTCTCATTGATAAGAGATTTAAGGATATTTAAATTGACTAATTCTACACTTAAAACAGTTGCATCTTTTAAAATGACTAAAATAGAGTCCTCATTTTTAAGCATTATTTTGTCAATATTTGTATCAAATTCAAAATATCTATTGTTGATTATTTTCATTGAGTCAATATTTATAAGTGAGATATAGTTTTTATTTGAACTTACTAAAATATAGTCTCTATTTGGCATAGCAATAATATTTTTAATATTTCTAAAAGGAGCATTTAATCTCTGAATTTTTGAAGTCTCATTCAGTGTAATAATCTCTATTACCCCATCTACATTTCCACTCACTAAATGATTGTCATCTAAAAAGTAGAGAGTCTCTATCTTTACTCTTGATCTTGTAATGATTTTAGTGTTATCTCTAGAGTGTAAATTAAAAACATAGATGGCTCCACCGTACCCACTACATGCAAATTTTTGATTGTGAAAAGCAAAGGCACTTACATAGTTGTGCTCTTTAAAAGAGTACTTTTCATCTGGAAAAAGGTATGGAAAAGAGCAGAGTCTTGAAAGTTGAGAACTGCTGTTAAATCTATACTGGGCAACTCGTCCATCCTTTGTCCCTACTAATAAGTAAGTTGAAGAGGGATCAAAACTTATAATATCAATTCGAGTATGAAGTTTGATAGTTTTAATAATAACCTGAGTCGCCATAATCATAACATGAATAGTAGTGGAATTTACAAAAGCAACAAGCTTGGCATTTTGACTAAAAGCGACATGTTTAGTCTCTTGTGTTAACTCTTCAGGAAGAATGTTTGATAAAACTGAATACTCATCCTCTTCAACAACTCTAATACCACTATTTTTAGTAGCAAAAGCGATAGTATTGTTTTCCAGCACTTTTAAACTTAAAATTGCTGAGTAAGCTTTAAAACATCTAGTGAATTCTTGCAAAATCGTAACTCCATAAATAGTATAAGGGTTTATAGTATTTATTATTATAATGTCTTATTCTTAAAAACATCATAATTGAGATAAAATTATTAAATTTCTAAATTTTGTTCTTTTTTATGTATAGAATTGAGTATAATAATAAAAAATAAGGGGTTGTCGTGGAAAAAATTAATTGTGATGTTTTAATAATAGGTGGTGGACCTGCTGGTGGGGTAAGTGCAGTTACTGCAAAAATGAATTTTCCTGAGAAAGAAGTTCTTGTTATCCGTGAGTTTGAAAAGCAGTTAGTTCCCTGTGCGATACCATATATATTTGGAGAGACTTTAGGATCAAGTGAGAAGGATGTATCTCCTTGTGGAAGTGCTGCTAAGATGGATATATCTACTCTTATTGGAGTAGTAAAAGATATAGACTTTGTAGGTAAAATCGCTTTTACAGAAAATGAAGCTATTTACTTTGATAAGCTTATCTTTGCAACTGGTTCAAAACCTTTTGTGCATGAGTCACTACGACACTCTTTAGCCCTAGAGGGTGTTTATACTGTTGCTAAACATAAAGAGCTTATTGATAAAGCAAGAGATTTTATAGAAGATAAAAAAGATATTGTTGTTGTTGGTACTGGTTTTATAGGTGTTGAGATGGCTATGGAACTTGCTAGTTCTGGAAAAAATGTCACTATTGTTGGTGGGAGTAAACATATACTCAAAGGTGCTTTTGATTCTGAGATAGCACAAGAGGCTGAGGATATTCTTTTATCTTCGGGTGTAAAGTTTATAGGAAACGATAGAGTAAGTTCAATCATAGATAAAAATGATGATAACATTGTTAATGCAGTAAAACTTAAAAGTGGAAAAATCCTTGATACTGAGGTTGTTATATTAGCTACAGGTTATAAACCAAACACAGAACTAGCTCAAAAAGTTGGCGTTTCACTTGGTCACTATGATGGTATCTGGGTTGATGAGTATATGAGAACTGAAAATCACGATGTTTTTGCTGTTGGAGACTGTAGTGCAAGACGAGCATTTATTACAAAAGTTCCTTCAAAAGTGATGCTTGCTTCTACCTCTTCTGCTGAGGGAAGAGTAGCAGGGAGTTCCCTTTATGGTTTAAAATATATCAAAGGCTTTAGTGGAACGATAGCAATTTTTTCAACTTTGATTGGTGGTATCGCTTTCTCATCTGCTGGTGTGACAGAAGATGAGGCAAGAGAGTCAGGAATGGATATAGTAGTAGGAACTTTTAGTGGTATGAACCGTCATCCTGCGACTATACCAGGGGCGCAAAAGCAGTTTGTAAAACTTGTAGCGACTCGTAATGGTGGTCAGATAATAGGTGGTCAAATAGTTGGTGGTAATGAGACAGGAGAGATGATAAATATCATCGGTCTTATGATAGAGAGTGGAGAAAATCTCTACCGTGTGATGTCTCTACAAGTTGCGACACAACCTATGCTTACAGCTGCACCGACAAACTACCCAATAGTTATGGCAGCTATTATGGCTATGAAAAAGATAGAAGAGGGGCGTGCATAGATGATAGAGCATTTCTTCATATATGCTCTTGGTGTAAGTGGAGGAGTTTTTCTTCTCTATTTTCTAGGAATAGCTCTTGCTCCTTATGTTCCTAGTAAGATAAAAAATGAACACTTTGAGTGTGGACTTCCTGCCTCTGCTTCAACTCCTAAAAAAGCTAACTTTGGTTTCTTTGTCTATGCCATTATGTTTATCGTGGCAGATATGAGTGCTCTTTTTGTGGCACTTTTTGTTTATGGAACTGATAGACACTCCTCTCTTATGGCGAGTCTATTTGTTCTTATATTGGCATTTGCTATAACTCTCTCAATGAGAGAACTAAAAATCGGAGAAAAATAGATGCTAAGAATACTTGACTTTTTTGATTATGCTAAGAGTGAATCTTTATGGATGGCACACTTTTGTACTGGATGTTGTTCCCTTGAAATGGCAGCAACTATGGGTCCTCGTTATGACTGGGAACGTTACGGTTATCTTCCAACTCCAACACCTCGTCAAGCTGATGTTTTGATGATAACAGGGCTTGTAAGTA
>CAZTNH010000081.1:0-5743 GCA_964615395.1 uncultured Sulfurimonas sp. | reverse complement strand
TTTTTTTAGTATATAGTATCATAATACCAAAAATCTAATGAAATATTCTTGAATATTAATAATGTAATGTTAAAATAGATATAATTGATTCAAAGGATATACAAAATTATGAAATTATTTCTACTTATTTTTCTTAGCTTTTCAGCACTCTATGCAAATGTTTACTACTCAAAGGTTGAGCCTTATGAGATTAAAAAAATTAGTTCTAATGTTATCGGTGTAGTAGATGTTGTTGATGAAAATTTACTAGGTGTAAAACTTTCCAATAAAGCCTATATCACAATAGATTCTCAACTTGATAAAGATGAACTCAAATATACTAATGAGAAGTTAAAATACTCAAAAGCAACTTTAATTGTCAATGAAGAGATTTTAAACAATCTTAAAATGTCTGTAATCAAAAAGAGAGATAATTACAAAAAAGTTCAGGCTATGAAAATAAAATCACTTGTTGAAAAAGATAGAGAATTTTATGATTTAGTAGCAAGTGAGAACTCATTCTTATCTACACAAAAAGAGTTAAACTCTCTTAAAACACAGATAGCAGACTTAGAGCTGAGAAAAGCACAACTTATAAGAAGTATTAGCGATAAAACTTTAAAAAATAGTGGTTATACACTCTATTCTTTAGATGTGAAAGAGGGTCAAGTAGTAAACAAAGGAACTCCTCTTGCAACAGTTGTTGATACAAATAGAGCACTTTTAACTATATATCTAAACTTTGAAGATGTAGCTAATGCGAAGAGTAAAGTTGTCTATATAAATGGTCAAAAAACATCTTATAAAGTTGATAGACTTCTAAATATTGCAGATAGTAAAAATATCTCAAAATATATGGCACAAATAGTTATAAAAGCTCCAAAAATATTTTCTAAGTTAGTAAAAATTGAGCTGAAAGATAAATAGCATGAGTAAAAATATTACGGCTTGTCCCCTTGACTGTTTTGATGCTTGTAGTATGGAGTATGACGGTTCAAAGCTTATAGCAAAAAAAGAGGGATATACAGAAGGTTTTTTATGTCCTCATCTTAATCATTATGATACTTTTAAGCGAATAACTACACCGAGATATAAGGGTGAAGAGATAGGTATGGATGAGGCTCTTGAAAAGTTAAAAGAGATAGTAAACTCATCATATGCAAGTGAAATTCTACACTATAAAAGTCAGGGAAATTTTGCTCTTATGCAAGGGGTTACGGAACACTTTTTTGCACAACATGGGGCTATTTTAACAAATGGTTCACTCTGTGATGGTGCTGGTGAAGCTGGTATTTTAGAGGGGAGGGGCAGTAATAAAAATATGCCTTTAAGTGAGATAGCAAAATCAGAAGTCGTTATTGTGTGGGGAAGAAATCCTCATACAACTTCTTCTCATCTACTTCCACTTTTAAAGGAAAAAACTCTTATTGTAATAGACCCAGTAAAGACTAAAATAGCAAAAATGGCAGATTTATATATTCAGATTAAGCCTCATACAGATATATATTTAGCGATGTTGATAGCTCGTTTTTTACATATAAATGATGAGTGTGATGAAGAGTACTTAGAAGAGTTTGCTAGTGAGTTTGAAGAGTACTATGAGCTGACTCAAACAGTTAGAATTAAGTCTATGCTTGAACATATGGAGATGACATTAGGTCAAGTCGGTAAAATTATTGAACTCATTAAAAACAAAAAAGTAGCCATAGTTTGTGGGGTTGGCGTTCAAAAGTATAGAGATGGTGCTGATATTTTAAGAGCCATAGATTCTATAGCTGTAGCCTTAGGACTTTTTGGTAAAGAGGGTTGTGGAGTTGCATATTTAGGAAACTCTCAAGAGCATATAAGTTCACCTTTTAAGAGTAAAGCAAAAAGAGTCTCTAAAGTAGATACTGCATTTGATGAGTATAAAACAGTTTTTATTCAAGGAGCGAATCCACTCTCTCAAATGCCAAACAGACAAAGAGTAAAAGAGTCAATCTTTCATACTCAAAATGTGGTCTATTTTGGACTTTATGAGAATGAAACAAGTGCTATTGCTGATTTAATCATTCCTGCTAAAACATTTTTAGAAAAAGATGATATACGAACTTCATACTCCCATAATGCACTCCTGCCTATGCCAAAACAGATAGAGAGTAAGATAGGGATAAGTGAATATGACTTAACAAATTATCTTTGTAAAGAGTTTACTATTGACCTAGAAACAGAAAGCTATTATTTAGAGTATTTCAAAAAATTTGCTCAAAAAAATAGTGATGGAAGTTTAAGTGTCAAAGGAAGAGAAGAGATTCCTTATCAAGATGGATTTGATACTGATGATGGAGAGTTTTTATTTTTAGAAGAGTTAGATATAGATAGAAAAGCAAATAAAATCACACTCACTAAAAACAGAGGAAAAAAATCAAAAGTGAGTAATGAACTCTATCTCATAACTCCAAAAGCAACAAAGAGTTTGAACTCTCAGTTTATACGTGAGTCAAATGTCTATCTTCATAGCTCCTTAGGATTTAAAGAGGGTGAAGAGATAAGGATAGAGTCCTCTTCTGGATCTTTAAGCCTTTGTGTAAAGTATAATGATGATTTAAGAGTAGATTGTATCTTGATTTATAGTGGAACGAAAGGAGTAAATAATCTGACTTGTTCAGATCACTCTTATGAAGGAAATGCCGCTGCTTATCAGGAGAATCGTGTAACTATTTGCTAGTCATCCGGTTAACTCCCCAAGGTAAAGAAGCATCTATATTTTTTAAAAAGTATTGAGATACACTATCAGTATAGTTCTCTGTTAATTGTTGAAAAATTATAGTGGCGTTTGGAATATCATCTTTAATATAAGCATCTAAAGCTCTGTCATAAAGCTCTTTCATCTCTCTTGATTTAGTAGAGGTTGGCATGAGTTCGTAGAGTATAACAGGTTCTTCTTTCCCCTTTACTACCACAGGTTCTATTTTTCTATATATAAAGTCACTACTTAATTGTTGAGCTGTAAACTCTGTTATGAGTATATTGACTCCGTAGTGTTTAGTTATAGACTCAACTCTTGAAGCAAGATTTACACCATCACCCATTACTGTATAGTTGAAACGCTGGTTTGAACCCATATTTCCAACAACAACTTCTGCTGTATTTATCCCAATTCCTATATGGAGAGAGGGGATGTTTTCTTCCTCTAACTCTTTGTTAAGTAGATTAAGTTTCTCTATCATATCTAAGGCAGAGAGACAAGCTTGATTGGCATGATCTTCTACATCAACAGGTGCATTAAAAAATGCCATAACAGCATCGCCTATGTATTTGTCAAGCATACCTTTGTGTTCTAAAACAGAGTCTGTCATAGGTGTGAAGTATCTATTGAGAAGTTTTACAAGAGAGTTTGCATCCATGGACTCAGATATAGTCGTAAAGCCACGAATATCACTAAAGAGAATACTCAATTCTCTGTTCTCCCCTCCAAGAGTTAGGGAGTCTGGATTTTTAACAAGCTCTTTTAAAAGATCAGGGGAGAGGTATGCTGAAAAAGCATCTTGAATAAATTTACTACTTTTTTCCTCTTGTGCAAAGGCTAAGAGCTCTATTGAAATTGTAGAGAAGAGTATCCCTATAAGTGGGTAAAAAAGATCAATATAAATCATATCATAGACAAATAGATAACGAACTACTATATAAATTATTATATAGGAAAATATATTTAAAGTGACTCTTAGAGCAATTTTTTTAATAAAAAAGAGCAATAAAAGTGGTAGCAAGATAAGAAAAACCATAATGATACTACTAGCATATTTAGGTTCATTTATCAGATGGTTCTCTAAAAAGTTGGAGATAAAGGTATAGTGAAGTAGTGGACCATATAAACGCCCAATAGGTGTACTAGCTACATCCCCTGAACCTATCTCTGTAATTCCTAAAATTACTATCTTATCTTTGAAATAGCTCTCATCTATTTTCCCCTGTGCTACATCTAAAAATGAGACGATATTGTACTGCTCTTTTTTGTAAAAGTTGAGTCTTATAAAACCTTTTTCATTGAGTTTTATTTTTGTGTTGTTGAGTGAAACTACATTCGGAGATACTCTTTTTATATCACTATCAAATTTCAGTCTCAGTGCTTGAATCCCTAGAGATGGAAAAAGTTTGTCATTAAAATAGACAGCTACAGGATATGAACGTAAAAGTTGGTCACTTTCGGCAAGTGTTGAAAAACTGCCTGATAGGCTACAACTCTCTAAAATAGGCAGTATATTTATCTCAGCAAAGGGTGCAGAGACAAATTGAGGGTTATTGTACTTTGAGATTTGAGATTGTAGTAAGTCTAGGGCTGAATCATCTAAAATATCTAACTCTTCTTCTGGTATAAACTGTGTGGATGTTTGTCTTAAAAAAAAGCCACAAACACTTGCATTAAGATTTTCTATGGAAGAGGAGAGTGCTTGATCTGAACTCTTTGAAGTTGGTTCTGAAAAAATCATATCCATCAATACAATTTCAGCTTGATTAAGATGTTTTATCCCTAAAGCGATTTTTTCTCTATTCCACGGCCAACGTCCAAAGGCATTTACACTCTTTTCATCTACTGCAACAAAGACAATATCTTTGTTTGGCTCTTTATCTTGAAGTTCAAAGTTGATGTCATTAAAACGAAGTGAAAAACTCTCAAATGGTTCTACTTTATTGAGTTGCAAAAGTAGAGTAGTTGTTAAAACAGCTACTGTAACTAGAACATATAGGAGCTTTTCTTTCATTTTTTTAGTTCATTTTCTCTATAAGTTTATCAAAATAATCAAAGGCTTTTTTATCGCTTTCGCCAAAACTATCCTCTTTTACTTTACTACCATCAAATGAGATACGGTGAAGTGCATGAAGATCAAACTCTTTAGTGATTATTGGTTTTTCATATTTAGTATAACTATCTTTTTTATACTTTTCAAACTCATCTTTTTCATGCTGTATCGCTGCTTCTGATTGTGCTTTAAATGCACTAAATTCATCATCAAGTTTTTTTCTATAGAGTTCAAACTCAGCGTTTAAACTTGTTACACCTATAAGTCCCTCTTTAAGTGTAACTGATTCATTTTCAGTAGCATTGATGATGAACTTTGTCCCTTTAATCCCTATAACGGCAAAAGGTGTCTCTATTTTTAAAGAGTTTTTAGCATCTCTTGATGTGATAGAGTAGAGAACCTTACCCTCTATCTGTTGTGCTTCATAAACTGATGTAAAGTGAATAGTTGAACGTTGTGCTAAGACTATCAAAGAGCCATCAATAAGTTTTATCTCAATACTTGAATTACTTGATGTAGTGACTAAATCACCAGCTTTTATATCTATGTTTGAAGTGACTTTTTTCTTTTTGATTGAACCTTCACTTTTTACTTTGATAGTACCATTAAAAGATTTTATTTTTCCAACAATGTTTTGTGCATTTAAAACAGTAAATAGACTTAGTAGGGCAGATATAAACAGTAGTCTCATTTTATTTCTCCATGATTAATAATTAGTAATATTATATCATTTTTTGAATTGATATGGTGTTTTTTATGAGGTTTGTTTAAATTAGAAAGAATTTATGTAAGACTAAAGGCTAAAGAGCCTTTAGCAAGTGGAGTTGGTAACTACTGAGCTACTTCAACTACAGCAGCAGTTGATTCCCAAATACCGTGTTTAGTACAGTAACCATGTGCAACTAGGTTAAGTTTTTTACCCATTGGACGGATAGTGAAAGTTACTTCACAGTGAGATTTCTCATTTCCAAGTGTACCTGGAA
>CAZTNH010000080.1:0-5776 GCA_964615395.1 uncultured Sulfurimonas sp. | reverse complement strand
TAGTATCTTCACCACTATCAGCGATAACCATAAGCTCTTTACTTCCACTTCCACCTATAGCTCCACTATCAGCTTCAACAACACGATAATCAAGACCTAAACGAGTAAGGATTTTTTTATAAGCCGCTTCCATAGCATCAAACTCTCTATCTAAATCTTCCGTAGAAGAGTGAAAAGAGTAACCATCTTTCATAATAAACTCACGCCCACGCATAAGACCAAAACGAGGTCTCGCTTCATCACGGAACTTTGTTTTTATCTGGTAAAGATTAAGTGGAAGATTTTTGTAACTTGTTACACGGTTACGAACCATATCAACCATCATCTCTTCATGTGTTGGACCAAGAACGAACATATTGTCTTTTCTATCATGAAAACGGAGAAGCTCTTTCCCAAACTTCTCTATTCTTCCTGACTCTTTCCAGAGTGATGCTGGTGTCACAAATGAGAGTTCAACCTCTTGTGCTCCTACTTTTTCCATCTCTTCATTAACTACTTTTTCTATCTTTTTGATAACTCTTTTCGCTAAAGGCATATAGTTATAGAGTCCAGCAGCTGTTTGGTTCATAAAACCAGCACGTGCTAAAAATATGTGACTCGCGAGTTGTGCATCTGAAGGTGCTTCTTTAGTTGTTGGTATAAATGCTCTACTTCTTCTCAAAATTTTTCCTTAATCTTTTTCTTTCATTATTGCTGATACTGCACCACTAAGTAACTCTGTGTGTGTATCCTCTTTTGAACATCTCATATTTGTTGTAAACTCATGTAAAAAGCGTTTAAGTGCCTGTTCACACATCTTTTGTGCCTCTGCTTCATACTCTTTAGGGATATAACCACTAGAAATCACCCTAGCAGTCTCCTCTTTTGCAGCCACATCCGCACGCTGATATATCTCTTTTATAAGAGGCTCTATATCTTGAGTATTTAACCACTCAAAAAACTCAACTATACCACGACCGATGATTCCATGAGCTGCACGAGCTGCATTTTCACGAGCTGAGAGATTCTCATCTACGATAACTTTTAAATCATCAATACCGTAAAGATGGATTCTCTCTCCCTTACTATATTTTATATCACGAGGAAGTGCTAAGTCAAACCAGTATCTATCAAAATCACGAGGTTTTATAATCTCATCAGTAATAATAGGCTCATAAGATGATGTCGCTGTAACAAGAATTTCAAACTCATTAATTGCATTTGAAAGTTCACTAAAGGGTATCACTTTCGTCCCACACTCTTGTGCTAACTTCTCAGCCTTATGATGAGTACGGTTCATTATATAAACATCTGCACCAGCAGTTACAAGATGTTTTGCTGTTATCTCGCTCATCTCCCCTATCCCGATTACAAGTGCTTTTTTGCCATTTACATCTTCTACCAATGATTTAAGCTTATTTACTGCTACACTCGCCATAGATACTGGTTTAGATGAGATATCTGTTGCATTACGTACTTTTGCAGCACACTTAAACGCCGACTTCATAGCACGAGCTAGTTTTTTAGCACAGAAGTGATTATCATAAGCAAATCTAAAAGCATCTTTAAGTTGTCCCACTATCTGTGTCTCACCTATAACCATAGAGTCCAGAGATGCAGCCACACTAAAGAGGTGATGAATAGCAGAACTATCATCAAATATATCAGCACGACCTTCTAGCTCTTCAATACTTATATCTGAGCGTTTAGAAAGCATCATTAATATATGTTTAGTTGCCGATGGAATATCTAAACAGTTACACATAACTTCCATACGATTACAAGTTGAGATTAAAATCGCTTCACTAATATCATCACTTGATAGTAAAACATTTAAACAGCCACGCTTACTATCATCATCAGGATAGGAGAGCTTTTCTCGTATCTCCATTGTAGAATTTTTATGGGTAAAACTAATATTTAAATAGTGCATTAATAACTTCTTTGTATCATAGTTTGTAAAATCATCACAAGTTCTATATCTTCACTCATAACTTTTTGTGCATTTTGCGAGAGTTCTTGAGCTAGTTTAAAAGACTTCTCTATAGTCTGATGCTCTTGCATTTTTGATTTTATCCAAGCAGACTCTTCTGATGAAATCTCTTTTGCATGAGCATTTTCCAATCGTTTTTTATCTTCATCATTTAACTCTTTATAAAGATATATGTAAGGAAGAGTACATTTTCCCTCTACAAAATCATTCATAGCAGGTTTACCAAGAGTCTCACTTGTCGCAGTAATATCTAAGATATCATCTATTATCTGAAATGAGAGTCCTAAGTTTCGACCATAAAGTGCATAATTTTGTGCATCTTTACCTGCTAAAAGAGCTGCTGATTTTGCTGCTGCTTCTATGAGTGTAGCCGTTTTTAAATAAAGCATATCGAGATAAACATCCTCATCAGAGTTAAACTTCTCTGCCATCTTCACATCCATCATCTCACCCTTAGAGAGTGCTGTTACCGATGACGCGATATTCTTTGCTACATCTCTATCAAATGCCACAAGTTCAGTAAATGCTTTTGAGTAGAGAATATCTCCTAACATCACAGCGACCTTACTACCTTCAGTAGCATTTACAGAGACAGCACCACGACGTGTAGTCGCCTCATCTATAACATCATCATGAAGAAGACTTGCACCGTGAATAAGCTCTACTATGGCAGCTAAAAGTGGTGCATCCTTATGCTCAGGTGCTATTTTTAAAATGAGCTTTGCACGAAGGCGTTTACCCCCACTTAACATACTAAAGAGTTTTGTTACCTCATCGTAATCAATCTCTTGTATCAATCTATCTAATTCTGCTTCAACTCTTTGCATCTACTACTCTTTTACTTTTTTTGAATATCGTACTTCTAACTGATGTCTCTTATCTGATAAAAAAACTTCAAAATTTGCTTTATGTTTTTGAAAATCAAAATCTTTAAAAAGTACTAAAAAATAGGGAGGCTGATAAAAATCAGCACCTCTAGGCTTAAGTAAAATCTTAAAACTTTGATTTGTATTGTTTAAATAAAGTATATGTTGTGAAACATCTTTATCGTAAGAGCTAAACATCACTAAGCCCTCATTCTTATAAAGTGTCCATCTAAACTTAAAGACTCTCTCATAACTAGCATATTTTACAAAAATTTTCGTTATCTCATCCTTTTTCAGAGATATTTTCTCCATATCAGCGAACTGATTTGCAAAAGCAGTACTAAAAAGTAATGCTATTGTGATAAATATCCCTAAAAAATTCTTCATGCCTTATTTAACTATCTGTGTTCCAACACCCTCAGATGTAAAGAGTTCTAAAAGCATAGAGTGCTCTAATCTTCCATCTATGATATGTGCCTTAGCGACTCCACCATTTATAGCTTCTAAACAAGCGTCAACCTTAGGAACCATCCCACCATAAATAGTCTCATCAGCCTTAAGTGCCTCTACCTCAGAAGAAGTAAGAGAGGAGAAAAGATTTTTATCATTGTCTAACACACCCTCTGTATCTGTTAAAAAGATGATTTTATTTGCACCTATAGCTTTTGCAACATAAGAAGCACATAGATCAGCGTTTATGTTAAACCCTGGATGACCCATCTCTTCACCCGCTGCAATAGGGGCAATAACAGGGATAAATCCCTCTTTAATAAGGTTACAAATAACATTAGAATCTACACCTGTGATATTTCCAGTAAGACCCCATTTAGCGAAGTCTTTTGCTTCAGCTTTGATAAAGTGAGCATCTTTCCCACTTATACCTATAGCTTTAGCCGAGTGAGAGTTTAAAAGAGAAACAATCTCTTTGTTTATCTCACCACTTAAAATCATCTCAGCAATTCGCATAACCTCTTTCGTGGTTACACGCTGACCCTCTATAAACTTAGTCTCAATGTTCAGAGCATCCAACATATCTGTAATCTTCTTACCCCCACCATGAACGATAACGGGCTTAATCCCAACAAGATACATAAGTAAGATATCCTCAGCAAACTTCTCTTTTAACTCAGGAGAAGTCTGTGCAGAACCACCATACTTAATAACAACTATCTCTTTACGAAACTCTTGTATAAAGGGAAGAGCATCGAGAAGTGTTTTAACTGTTTCAATTTTTGCTTGCAATATATTTTCCTTATATGCTGTAATAATTTTGCCATTTTATCTAAGTTTGCTTTATTTATTGGTAAAAGTGAAATTTTAAGTTTATTTAGAAGCTTAAAGAAGAGTAGAAAATATGATTATTTGCAATGATTTTCACTAAGTCTATAGGAATGATTTTTATTTTTTTATCGCTTGGTGTCTCTTTGGAGTGCTGTTGATAGTGTAAAGTTTTTAACTCTTTCATCTCAAAGTTTGGCACAAAAAGATATGCTGTACTCTGAGCATCATAAAAATGAAGATAAGAAAATATCTGATAGACATCTCCCGAAGATATATTTACAGTACTACACCCTTTAGTTTCATTTTCATTTAGCTCTAATAGTTTCCATTTTGCATCAACAATAATATCTTTGGCATTTAACATTTTGAGAAGATAGTCTGGTTGTAGTCTCGCCATTTGACACGCTCCCTCACCTAGTAAATACTCATTTTTACCACCATTTACAAGCACTTCTTTTATTCCCAACTCTTTTTGAGAGTTCTTTAAGACCTGTTCCATATACTCTTCAAATAATTTTTCCATAGGAAAGAGAAGTGCAAAAACATTATCTTTTCCTCGCAGGGAACTAAAAGAGTTATGCTCTAAAAAGACCTTAGCAAACCGTAGAGGAAGCTCATAATACTCCATACCCCTATGCAAATTTATTTTTGATATATCTGTTTTGTGATTATGTGAGAGACTCACCTCATCAAATATAAAAAGTTGTTGTCTCAGTGCTTTTTTATTTTCATAATCTGTGGTTTTTTTAAGTAAAAGATTTATGGTAGATTTGAGAAGTCTATTCTCTACACGATTGGGCAAGTACTCATCAAACTCTACATAAAATCTCTCTTTATGAATATAATTCTGTTTTATATGCTCACCAAATTTTAGCTTCCCTTTTAAAAAGTATTGATTTGACTCTTGGGCTATATACTCTGACTTCAAACCCTTATGAATGAGAGTATCTACAGACTGCACAAACATTGTGATAAACATCTCATAGATATTTTTATTCTTTGTGACACTAAGGTCTGCTTTGTTTATCTGCACCTCATTGATGTTAAGGACGACTTTGAGCATCTCTATGAAAACAGTTCTTGTTTCATCTTTTTTCTCGCCATCGTAGATTTTAGGTAGTATCTCAATACCAAGGTTTGGCGTTTGGATAACACCTACATAGTTTTGAGCTTTTAAACAACTCTGATTTTCAAAACTAAAAACCTTTTGAGTCTCTTTATCCTTATGCCAAAAATCATAAAGTTCTTGAAACTCCTCTTGCCCTAAATCTCTTTTACTAATAAATTTTTTTCCAGATGTAGCTACATTATCACACCCTATATAACCATACTCGGAGATTGTAATATTAGTCATTAGACTTTTGTTCTAAGCCATTGTAAATATTGATATATCCATCTACTTCAAAAGTATTAGAATTTACACTATAAACCTTGTTCCCTCTATCCTTTTTGAGTTTATATGTAAGTTCTTTTTCTTTGATAAAGTAAGCCTTATCATCATTTAAAACTTCACAAATATCTTCCCAATCACTATAAAAGTACTCGGAGAGAAGAGGAATAATATTTACACGAAAAATCTCATCTAGTTTTGCTTTTGTTTGCTCTTTTATAAGTGGCATAAAGTAACTATGCCCTATAGTATGCTCTCTATCGTAAA
>CAZTNH010000079.1:0-5882 GCA_964615395.1 uncultured Sulfurimonas sp. | reverse complement strand
ATGCTTTACAATTGATACAATTTTTGTAATCAAGTGCCATTCCATATCTAGCCATAAGTTACACCTTTTTTATTTCGACATTAGTTTCATGCATAACAGCTGAACCATATACAGGCTCAATCTTATCTTCGATGAGCAGTGCATCATTGGCACCGCTACCGTAAGCCATTTCCATTTTTTCACTACTACCACCAAAACCATGTAACATAAAGATCTGATTTGGAGCGATTTTATTTGTAGGATAAGCCATAATAGTCACTTTACCAATACTACTTTTAACTTCTACTTTATCACCAAATACTATTCCCATTCTGTCACACACTTGATTATTCATCCAGATGTAGTTTGTAGGGATTAGATCTCTTAACATCATGTTGTTTGTTGTACCACTTTGAGTGAACTGAGCATGACGACCAGTAACAAGTCTAAATTGACCTTCTGGTACTACAAAATTATACTCATCTTTCCAAGTTGGCATAGAATCTACACCTTTTTTTGTTAAGTTTTTAAAGTTACAAACGACTTTTAATGCATCTTTTTTAGTTGTATAATTTTTTGCCTTTTCAGGATAGTACTGATACTCATTAGGATTAAGTTGTTTATGATACTCATCCATTTTTGGATAGAAAACACCTTTTTCATCTAACATTTTCCAAGCTTCTTTACCAAATGCTTTAGTAATTCGCTCTTCATTTTGCTCATAAACTGGTTTTTCCCATGCATCTGCAAGGTTAAATCCATTCTCTTCATAGTAATCTTCTATCTCTTTCTCACTCATACCTTCAGTGTCATCTTGAACATCTTCATCATATTTTTTCGTGATTTCCCAAAGAGGTTTTGAAAGTTTTTCAGCTAACTCTTTGTAGATAACTTCAGGTTCTTTAGTCTCATAAAGAGGTTTTACAGACTGTTTTCTCATAACAATAGCAGGTTCTAAACCACCATAACTAGCAACAGGAGAAGTTCTCTCTAAGTATGAAGCTTCAGGTAAGATAACATCCGCGAACATTGTAGTGTCACTTGGAAGAATGTCAATCATAACATTAAGATCCATTTTTCTTAGGAACTCTGCTGTTTTCTTAGTATTTGGCACACCACTCATTGGGTTATGTTTTCTCATCATCATAACTCTAAATGGGTATGGATTCTTACCTTCAAGAACCATATTTCTCATCACTATCCATGAACCAGTTTTTTGAGATGGTATCGCTATGCCTTCTGTGTCAAATCTTGACTCAACTTGTGCATAAAGTGGTGCATTAATCTCTTCTTTTGGAAGTTTTAATTTCTCACCATAAACGATTCCACCTTTTTTATCTAGGTTTCCACTTAGTGCTTGGAAAATTGCCATTGAACGGCGAAGTTGAAAGTCATTTTTACTAAATACACTTCTTCTTCCTTGATAATAGATAGGACTTCTAGCAGCCATAAATTCACGAGCAGTTTTATAAATCTCTTTTGCAGGAATATTTGTAATTTTTGCAGCCCATTCAGGAGTGTATTTGTTAGAAACAACATGTTTAAAGTAGTCATCAAAGCCAACGCCATGTTTCTTCATAAACTCTTTATCATAAAGTTCTTCTGTAAATACAACATATGTAAGTGCTAAGACAAATGCCAAGTCTGTACCTGGGTTTACTGCATACCATCTATCAGCTTTTGCTGCTGTGTTTGTAAAACGTGGATCAAGAACAATAGTCTTAAGACCTCTACCCTTAGAGCGTTTAAACATATCCATAGTATCAGGAGTGATAATCGCTTCTGCTCTATTTGCACCAGCACAAATAACAAAGTCAGCATTATTTAAATCTGACTCACCATATGTACCAATAGTGTTTACATAACCACCTAAAGTAGTCTCAAGACAGATACTAATCTCATCAACATAGTTTGGAGAACCTAATTTTTCCCCTACTAATACTTCAAAACCCTCTTTAGAGAGTCCCTCACCATTACAGTAACCTATAGTTGCACGATTATCTTTCTCTTCATCAAGAATCTGTTTCAGACCTTTAAACTTGTCAGTACCATTTAAAATAGCTTCATAGGCTTCATCCCATGTAACTCTTTTATATTTACCATCTCCTCTTTCACCAATTCTTATCATTGGATACTTTAGACGATCTGGATCATACATAGTTTGAATACCAGCGTTACCTCTAGCACAAAGCATGTTTCTGTTTTTTGGAAAATATGGATTCGGATTTAGTTTTGTAATAATCCCATCTTCAACTCTTGCAAGACCTGCACATTTGTTAACACAAATTCCACATAAGAAAGGGACATTTTCAGCCTCACCTGTTCCTGTTTTTGTAGTAATTGTACTTGGGATTCTAGCATTTTTAGACTGCTGTTTACTAGCATGTTCGCTGGAAAAAAGGCTTGTCGCACTTATTGCTGATGCACCAGCAACACTTAATGCCACACTTCCTTGAAGAAATTTTCTTCTAGAAACTTCTACACTCATAAGCATTTCCTCTTTATAATTTTCTAACTGATATATAAATTTATGTAAACTTATAAAAAGCATTAGATAAAATTATTCTAATATATATTAACTTATAAATAACTTTTGTTTAACTTATGTGACGAATAAATATAAGTTATTGTAACTAATTAGATAGGAAATGGAAAAATGAAGGAAAACATCACTTATATAAAATTATAAGTGATGAAACTATTTTTTAGTATCTATATCTTAAATATGCACGAAGATCTTGTGCTTTATCTACTGGATTCATACCATTTGCTAAAGCTTGTGACATTGTCATTGGAGTACCTGCATCTCCAAAGAATCCATTACTACCTGTATATTTATAATCAATATATGTATAACGAATCTGAGCAGTCAGTTTTTTACCTATTAAATCTTTGTTAAACCATACTTCATAAGCATCACCACGTGTAGCTAGTTTACTTCCAACTAAAGTATCTTCACCATAAGTAAAACTTCTCCAGTATTTACTACCTTTGTTATACTCTATCCCAATTCTTGCATCATCTATAAGTTGACATGGCCAGTTTGCACCCACATATACAGACTCACCTACTTCACTATCAATTGAACCTAACATTGAAGCATCAGGATGTGTTTTTGAGTATGCAAAAGATGCAAAAACAATAGTATCATCAAGCATATCACTGATACCATCCCCGATTCCATCAGAGATAAAACTTACTGCACCACCAGACTCATCACCAGTCTGTTTAAAGTTATATTCACCCGCAGTAGTAGTCGGTACCATACCCGGTACATTATATGCTCTAAACCATACTGTATGCATAGAGTATTGACCATCATCATATGGATTAAATAGTACACCAACTAAATCTGTATTATCAAAACCATCAAGTGCTGAATAATCTTGTGTGCCATTGAAACTATATGTATTAGTTGCTGCATTATAATCTACTCCGTAGTAACGAGATGCCGCATTTGTCATCCCACGTCCAAAACAGAATTTTAAAGACATACCAGAGATATCAGTTAAATTTTCAAGTGAGTAACTAAAACTTGCACCATCAAACTCCATGTTGATATTATGCCCAATAGCTGATTTTGCTTTTTGATCTTCTCTATAGTTTACTAACAGACCATCAGTAGATGGTCTTCTACCAATACTTGCAGTCCAAGGAATATCCATACCTAAAAAAGTATCATTTTTATAGAGCCAATAAGCCTCTTTTAATCTTATATTACTAGAATCATTTGCTGTTTCATTCACAACCCAGTCATACTGATTAAAACCCTCTTTTGGATTTATCGCTTGACCATAAACTTTATAGTAAGCCAATGTACTATAAAATGCTAGTTTACTTGTTGGAGCATAAGCCATTTTTAACCATAGTCTATTAGTAAAAACACCATTAGAACTAGTATCTCCATTAGCAGCTTTATAATCAAGATAATCATAAGCTGTTCTAAAATCAGCATTAAATTTTAAGTTATCATTATTTGCCAATTTATTGACTGCACTAATTTTTTTTGAATTTCTCTTTGCTTTTTTCTCTAATTTAGCAATTTTTGCATCTTGTGTCTTCTGCATCTGCTCAATTTGTGCTTGGAGTGCATCTATCTGTGATTGTGTACTGTTTTGATCTTCTAATGATGTATCAGCATACACTCCTGTAGCAAATACTGCCACAAGAGAAAGTGTAATAATTTTTTTCATATATATTCCTTATACTTATAATAATTCTAAACTATAGCATAAAATAGTCTAAATTATAATAAATCTAAGTTAAAGTTATACAACTTATTTCAGTATTTTACTAATTATCTCATATGTGTTTTTAGAAAGGGTCTCTATGGAGACTATTTTTTCTAGTTCAACTCTCATTAACTCTCTATTTGTTTCATTCATTCGAGAGTAAATCTTAAAAGCACCTGCAAGACCTGATGCCATTTGAGCGTTTATTTTATCTATCTCTATAATTTTATCAGCAACAAACTTATAGCCACTTCCATCTTTTGCATGAAAGTATTTATAGTTTCGAGAGAAAGAACCAATGAGAGAACGGATTAGATTTGGCACTTTTTTGTTATAAGCACTATCATCTTGAAGCGCTATGACTCTTTGTAAAACATCTTTACGACTAGAGGATGCAAGTAGTCCAAAGTACTTGTTCATCACAAGAGTTTCGCTCTTATACTTCTCGTAAAAATCGCTAAACGCCAGTTGTGCTAATGCTTCATCACACTCCTCTAGTATATCAAGAGCTACCACTCTATCACTCATACTTTGTGACTCGTTATACTGTTTATATGCTAGTTGAGAAATCTCTTTTGTGCCTAAAAATGAGAGTATCTTTAGCACTCTATTTTTTAAAGCACGTTTACCCATACTTTGACTATCAAGAGTTGCATCTCTATTATGGTGTAGTCTATAGAGAGCTTTTAACTCCGTTTCATATCTTTGTGCTAAACTCTTTTGTAAAATATCTTTAGCCTTATATATAGGCTCAAAATCTACTAAATCTTGTCTCTGCATAAGTGCTGAAACAGTTGGAAGTTCTAAGAGTAGTGCATGGTAAGAAAAGTCCAGATTTGAAGATATAAGATGCCCAAAACTCTCTATAAACTCCTCATCTACCTCATCCGAGTTCATAATTTTTTCTAATGTTGCAAGTGCAAAGTTCTGTGCAGCCTCATACTTGATAAAACTATTTGAGTCATACTTCATTAAAAAAGCATTGTCACTTTCCTGTTCTATTATAATAGGAGCTGTAAAGTCTCTGTTTATTGAGAGTTCAACACTTGAAGCATCTACCTTATAACTAAACTCCTGCTCCTCATCTTTAATGATAAGCATCTCATTGAGTATCTCCTCTCCACGCTCATTTAAGAGTGCCATTTTAAGAGGATAAAAGAAAGGTTGTTGTTTTGAACCATCTACCGCATCAGGAATAATCTGTTTAAGTTTTAGACTGTAAACACCATCTTTAAGCTCTTTTTCTATCTGTAAGTGTGGTGTTCCACTCTGATGATACCAGAGTTTAAAAGCACTTAAATCAACTCCCGAAGCCTCATACATAGCCCATAAAAAATCATCTGTAGTGACAGCTTGACCGTCAAAACTCTCAAAGTACAAATCAGTCGCTTTTCTATAGCTCTTCGCACCTAAGAGGGTATGAATCATTCGTATAACCTCAGCACCCTTCTCATAGACTGTTGATGTGTAAAAGTTGTTCATACTGATGTAAGATTTTGGTTGAATTGGGTGGCGAGTTGGAGAAGCATCTTCTACAAACTGGCGTTCACGAAGACCCTTTACATCCTCTATTCGCTGTACCTCAGCAGAGTTCAAGTCAGCAGAAAAACATTGGTCTCTAAAGACTGTAAGCCCCTCTTTGAGTGTCAGCTGAAACCAATCACGACAAGT
>CAZTNH010000078.1:0-5898 GCA_964615395.1 uncultured Sulfurimonas sp. | reverse complement strand
CATCTTTTGCAGGCTGTTTTTCATCACCAATGATTACAAGATTTAAATCACTCTTTTCCAACTCTTTAGCAACAAGTGGAAAAATATAGGGATTTTTCGCTTTTCCATCAAAAGGGTAGCCTAACTCTAAAGAATTTTCTACTTTACTCTCTTTAATCTCACTATCGCATGCAGCGATAGCACCACGAAACTCTTCTGTTGTCTCAGGTTTTAAACGCCAGCCAAGTAAAAATGCAGCAATCTGCTCAGCAGGAACACTCTGATCAAGAACCTGATGCATCATATCTTTTGCTTCATCAAAGCTTAAGTCACGATTTCCCTTAGGACCTGTACCAACAGCATGAATATATTTAAAAAAATCCATTATTTATCTAATGCCTCAATAAGGCTCTCTTCTAAATCATCATCTTTAGGAAGAACTATTAAAGACTCTTTTGTAAAGTTAATAGTTACAGATTTAGTCCCATCATCTAAAACTTTCTCCCCAAGAATAGAGTTGTCTTTAAACTCAGTCATTCTCCATCCCTCTTCTTCCCCTGTTTTCATCACGATATTGTGAATAACTTTTAAATCACTCTTCTTTTTAAAATGTTGATACCCCTCTGTTTTTGCATCACCTGTGTAATGAAGTGTTGAACAAGCACTAAAAAGAAAAGAGCCAACTAAGAGTGTAAATAAAACTTTAAATAAATTTTTCATTTTTTATCCTTTATGATAATAGTAATATGATATAATAATAATAATAAAGATTGATTTAACTCACTGCTATTCTTATCTATTTAAAGGTTTTTTCATGTATAAACACACCCTTATTCTCACCCTACTCTTAACTACTTTAACTGCCTCACAACTTAGTAATAATGCCATCGCTCAAGGAGATTTCACTAAAGCATTCAAAACTTTAACGCAAGAGGCTAAAAAAGGGGATGCACAAGCAGAGTATAATCTTGCTCTTATGTACTATAGAGGGGATGGAGTAAAGCGAAATATCGCAAAATCAGCAGAACTATTAGAACTCTCTGCTCAAAAAGGTTATAAAAAAGCTATAGATAATGTTGGTCGAATTTATATGCAACTCTTAAAATTTGACAAAGCCAAAAAATGGCTTACTATCAATGCACAAAATGGAGATGAAAATGCGAAAAAGTTACTTAAAAGTATAGAAGAGACGCAACTACGAGAACCACGCTAACTGTTCTCGAAGTGTAACAACTTTTCCCACAATGATAAGTGCAGGTGTAGGCAAATCTTTTGCCTTTTCAACAATATCTTCAAGTGTAGCAACAACAACTTTTTGATCTTTTGTAGTACCTCGTGAAATCACAGCTATAGGATAGTCAGTTGGCTTACCAATCTCTATCAATTTTGATGCTATTTTTTCTAGGTTATGCAGTCCCATCAAAAAGACTATAGTATCATCTGTTTTAAAATTTTCCCATGGAATCTGAGACTCTTTTTTCTTTGGAGACTCATGCCCTGTAACAACTCTAAAACTTACAGCAACACCACGATGTGTTACAGGTATACCAGCATATGCTGGTACACTAATCGCAGAAGTAATCCCAGGAATAATCTCAAAAGAGACTCCTTTTGAAAAAAGGTAAGCACCCTCTTCCCCACCACGACCAAACACAAAAGGATCACCACCTTTTAAACGCACTACAACATCATACTTAAGAGCATTTTGACAAATCACTTCATTTATATCATCTTGTGCTAAGGTATGGCGACCATCTTCTTTTCCAACATAAACAAACTCACATCCATCTTTTGCCATCTCTAAAATCTCAGAATTAGCAAGTCTATCATAGATAATAACATCAGCTTCACTTATAACTCTTGCAGCTTTTAGAGTTAATAGCTCAACATCACCAGGACCAGCACCTGTTAAATATACTTTAGCCATTATTCTCCCCCCTCATATATAAATATACCTGATGGTTTTTTGATAGTTAATATCTCTCTATTTATCCACCAACCTTTAGTAGTATTAAGAACAACAACCTTATTTGCATCATTTACTGATACATAAAGTTGTGGTTTCTCTTTTGACCATCTTACATGAAGTACTTTTCCTTTAAATTTAAAACGTTTTATGACTTTTAATGTTTTAGTGTCTATAATCTGAATTACAGGAAATTTCTTTCCACTAAAAGTCACTGCTAAATATTTTTTATCTGGAGAGAGTGAAGTAAATACTGGCATTCCTTCTGTTTTAATCGCTTTGATAAATTTAAAATCAGGTGTATAAACAAAGACTTTATTGTCCCCAACAGCTGGAATAAATACATTTGAATCACTTATAGACCAAAAACCAAAATGTGGTACTTTAAGCACTGGTTTTCTTTTCCCAAGTTTTAATTGAATTTTTTTGAACTTCATAGTTTTAAGGTCAACAACACCAAACCACGGACTTTTAAAAAATCCATTTATATATTTATCATCTTTAATCATTGCATCAAAAGGCATAACCCCAACATCTTTAAACTCTTTATAGAGTTTAAAATTTGGTTTTCCTTTCCCTTTGCTAGTATCTTCATAGATTGCAATTGCATCATTATCCATCTCTGAAAAAATCAGATAATTTTTATAAATTTTAATCCCAACATTACGAGACCCTGTTTTTATTTTTTGAATTGGTTTAAGATCTCTTGAAAGAATATCTACACTTTTATCATCATAATTTGCAACAGCAACATAGTGTTCATTAATAACAAAACCGATAGCACTTTTACTTGTTTTGTACTCGTTAAGTTTTTTCTCTGTCACAGGATCAAATCTTACGATATAACCATCACGACTGATGATATAGCCATCTTTTTTATAAAACTTCATAACACCATGATTCATATTGTGCATATTAAGCATATGATTTCGTGGTAAACCATCTTCAATAACAGCTACAGAACTACTCTCTCTCTCAACTACAAAGAACTTTTCTTTTGCACTTGCATGTGTATATAAAGATGCTACTAAACTAATCACTAAAATTATTTTTTTAAACATTTATCTATTCTCCCTTTCTTCTTTAGTTAAGTAACATGAAGGATCTTCTGCCCACAAATCACCACTTATTGCATACGCTCTTGCACGACTCCCACCATTACAGATATCTATCTGTTTACACTCACTACAGATACCACTTATCTGTTTTCGTGGGTGGATACGCAGTTCATCTAAAAGTTTCCCCTCTTGCCAAACATCACCAAAGTTTTGATTGATAATATTTCCAACGATAAGAGGAAAAAATGGATCTGGTCGTACATCACCTTCAGAGTTTATATTTAATAGTTTTCGCCCTGCTGAATTTCCACCCCATGTTACAAGTCTTTCTCTCATTTTTTCTTTAAGTTCAGGATATTTTTGGGCAAACAGATTTAAAAACATAACTGCATCCATCTCCATATTTCCTGTTACTATCTCTATATCTCGTCCTGTTTCATAGTACTCAAATGCTTTTTTAAGTATAAATTCTACAGCTTTTCGTCTCTGCTCTTTACTTAAATCCATTTTAAGATTATCTAAACCACGACCTGAATATACAAGATGAGAGATGTAAATTTTTGGTATATTCTCTTTTTCAACTAAATCAAACATATACTCTAAAGAGCCTATAGTATCTTTTGTCATAGTAAAACGAATACCAACTTTAGCACCTGTTGCATTCGCAAGTTTCACAGCTTTCAGTGTCTCTCTAAAAGCACCTTTGAGTCCACGAAAATAATCATGAGTAGGCTCATCACCATCAATACTCACTCCAACATAATTAAAAGTAGAAGTGATTCTTTGGATATTTGATTTTGTAAAATAGAGTCCATTACTTGAAAGGTAAGTAATAATGCCATTCTCTTTACAAAAATCAGCTATCTCAAAAAGATCTTTTCTTGTAAGTGGTTCACCACCTGAAAAGATAATAAACTTTACACCATTGGCTTTCATTTCTAAGATAGTTTTTTTAATTTGTGATGTAGTAAGTGTATCTACCTCATCAAGTGTTGATTTTGAGTAGCAGTGCAAACACGATAAATTACAACGATTTGTAAAGTTCCAAATAGCTATGCTACCATCTAAGACACGTTCTTTTTTCTCTTCAACTACAGAAGCTATAAGATTTGATAATCTAAACATTATTTTTTACCTTTATATGATAATACATAGTCACTAATTAAATCTAACTCTTTTGGAGTTAAAGAGAGTTGTGTCATTACTGTTCTCTTATACCCAAAAGATTTATACATTGATGAGGGTGAAGATATATAAGCAATTATTTCACCCTTTGTTCTTTTACTTGCTATTTCATTAAATGGAGGTCCAAACGCCATAGCTGTTTGATGATGACAACCCCAACAATAAGTTTCAAAAACTTTTTTTCCATCTACTTCCTGAGCAGATAAGGAAAGAGAAAAAAACAGAATTATTAAATATAAATTTTTCATAGATAAGCTCAACCTTTTATATATTATTTTAGCGAAATTAACTTGTTCTAAAGCCTTAAACAACAAGAAAAATAGATATTTATACCTTTTTGAGAAGAACTGTTATTGTTTATAAATTATATGCTTCATTAAAGTAGGTCTTGTGAGTAATTTATCTTTTAAATCTAACACACTTGAACAGCTTGGTTTTACCAATACAACATAAAATGAAGCTTCAATAACATCACCTTTTTGAATTTTACCGACATTATAATAAAGTGTTTTTGTCTCTTTTGGAGCTAAATTATTTACAAAACCTCTTTTATATGCAAAAGCGGGAACAGCAACCGATTTATTTTTATCATCAACAAACTGTGTAACAAATGCACCCTGTTTATCTTCCAATGGAGAAACTTTAAAATTTTTCCATACTATGTTAGAACCTCTATGAAGTGTTAACTCAAGATACTTTAATCTTGATGCTTGAATAATAAGAGGATGAGGCATTTTATTTGTAATTGTCACTTCTACAATATTATCTTTTGTTTGTAGTGAAATATCTACACTCTCTTTTATCATTTCACTACTATGAATACCTTCAAAAGCATGACTTCTATGCTCTGTTCGCCCTCTTTTATTTGTTTTTTCTACACCACCATTTACATATGGCATATGACATTTTATACACTCTGTTGAGTCTTGATTCTCTTGTATAGCCTTAAAAATAAGAACATCGTGTGAATTTCTTTTATGTGAATGACATCCAAGGCATACATTTTTTTTATATATTGGGTTGTGGAGCATCTCATGTTTATCACTATCATCTGCATCTTCAAGAGAACCAAACATAGCAGGTTTATACCCTTCTGGTTTTTTAGAAAGATAGTTTATATTTCTCGCATGTGCTTTTTTTACATAGCCTATCTGATGACAATAAAAACAACTAATTGCATCTGTTTGTTCATCATAGAGTTTGCTAGGTCTTGCTGAACCACTCACTAAATCTTTAACATTTTTTGCTCCAGGCATATGACATACTGCACAATCATAAGTTTTTGTGCTTACTTTATCTGCCACTTTTCTATGCAATTCATCATTAAAATAGCTCTTAGAATGGAAAGAAGTTTGATACTCATAGTAAATATCTTCATGACACTCTTTACAAGATTCATTTGTTAAATATTTTGCAGACAAAAGTGAAAATAATATGCCGATTAATAGGACAGATCTCATTAGTATCCTTTATGAAAGTAGGTATAAGAACTACCCTCAGGAAGAGGGTAGATAGGAGTTTTATGCTCCTGGAATACTTTGTCTATGTTCAATAGAGTAAGTAAATGTTGGAGTTGTTAAACCTTTGATATATTTAATAAATTTACCAGTTTTAGCTTCATAGATACCGATACGACCAGCATTCCACTCAGAAATCATTGTCCAATGACCATGATTTGCAGGTTCAGCATGTAGAATACGTGGAACTACT
>CAZTNH010000077.1:0-5937 GCA_964615395.1 uncultured Sulfurimonas sp. | reverse complement strand
TTAAAATAATTGGTAAACGCATACCAGATGCTTGGTAAAGAGTCTCTACCATAAGTGCAAAACCTTGTGAAGAAGTTGCAGTTGCAACACGTCCACCAGCAGCAGCAGCACCGATACATCCTGACATTGCAGCATGTTCAGACTCAACCATTACAAATTCACCTTCAACATAGTTGTCAGCTAAAAATTTTGCATAACCTTCAACAATAGGAGTTGATGGTGTAATAGGGTATGCTGAAACAACATCAATTTGACACTGTCTTAAAGCTTGAGCAGCAGCAAAGTTACCATCCCAAACTTCAATATCTTTTAGTTCGATTTTATCAAATGCCATCTATTTCTCCTTCGTTTCTTTAGCAGGCCACTGAGCAATCTCAGTCTCTTCATCTGCTTGTTCTGGGAACATTAAAAGTGATTTTGGATTTGTAGGACAAACCTCAACACAAATTCCACACCCTTTACAGTGATCCATATCTATACCAATCATCTTCTTATCACGAGAAATAATTGAAATATCTGGACAGTAAATCCAACAAAATTGACAATCGATACAATAATCTTTTGCAAATATTGGTTTCTCTAGTCTCCAGTCAGCTACACTAGCACTAAATGAGCTATTTTCTGTGTACTTACGGTCTTCTTGTAAAGTTCCAGCGATATCACCAGCTTCACCCTCAAATGTACGAAGCATTGCTCCGATTTCAAATTCATCCCAACCTGTATTTGCCATTCTTAGCTCCTTACTTTACTTCGTCATATGCGCGTTGAATTGCTAACATATTTCCGTCAATAATTTTCTGTGGTAATTTACCAAGAACTCTCTGCATATTTTCTTTAAAGAACTCTATGTCATACATACCAGAAATCTTCATAAATGCACCAAGCATTGGTGTGTTTGGAATAGCACGACCAATAGTCTCTTGTGCGATTTTAATACAATCTACAGTATAAACTTCTTTCCCCTCAAGTTTCGGTTGAGAAGCTACAAGCTCTTCTGTACTCATATGAGTAGTGATAATGTATTTTGTGCTATCTTTACCATTAATAGTTACATCAGAAGTGTAAACTAATGCAGGGTCAATAACGAAAACAAAATCTGGTTCCATATACTTTTCATGATTCATAATTACTGCATCATCAACACGATTGTATGCTGTCATTGCAGCTCCACGTTTAGCAGATCCGTAAAACGCGAATGCTTGTACATGCTTTCCAGTTGTCGAAATAACATCAGCTAAACCTTTAGCCCCAGTTACTGCACCTTGTCCAGCACGACTATGCCATCTAATTTCTAGCATAAATTCTCCTTAAGTTTTTTCAAGAAATATTTTATTTATATATTCTATCAATTCTATTTCCTGTATTTTAGGCAAGTGGGACTTAAATATAGCTTGATTCTATGATATAGATATGTTAGAAAGAAAAGTGTGTGATTATTTCCTGTTTTGGAGATACTTTACTGCATCTAGTGCTGTCTCATAAATGTGATAAGTATGCTCTTGTAGTACTGCTTTCGCGTCATAACCACTCAAGACACCTATAGAGTTTACCCTCGCATTTTTAGCACTAATCAAATCAAGTTTAGTATCGCCAATCATCCATATATCAGTATCACTCTTATCAAAATAGTTAAGTGCTTTTAAAATAGGCTCTGCATCAGGCTTAGGTTTTTCAACATCTTCTCGCCCAATTAGAACTCTGAAATAATCCATTATTTCAAAATATTCCATTAGTATTTGAGAGTATTTTCCAGTTTTAGTAGTCACTATCCCTATCTCTGCAATTTCACTTGCTAAAATTACAGACTCTCTAGCACCTTCAAGTAGCACTGTTTTTTCTCGTGATATAATTCTATAATGCTCTTTATAAACAGCCACATAATCCCAAACAGACTCTTCATCTACACCCAACTCTCTATACATTACATCTAAAGGGTAGCCTATCAATGCTTTTATCGCTTCATCACTAGGATGTTTTACAGAAAAGTAATTAAAAGAGTTATGAAAACTCTCTAAAATCGCCTCCGTTGAGTCTATCAATGTTCCATCTAAATCGAAAAGTATTATCATTATCTTATTTCTCCCACTCAATATAGTTATGCCATATTCCACCAAAGGCTGGTTCTATGTTTTTTATCTTTTTATTAACAGCTGTGATAGAGTTTGGAATGTAGAGGAAAAGATAGGGATTATCGTCCGTGATAATCTTAAACATCTCTCTCCACTTTGCACTTAATTTCTTTCTATCTATCATACTCTGTGACTCTTCTATCATCTTATTTACTTTTGGATTATTGTAACCTACAAGATTAAATCCACCCTTCTTATCACTATCTTTATGCCAAAAAAGATAAGGGTCTGGAGTTGGTGAGAGTCCCCATCCTAAGAGTACTGTATCAAACTTATGAGGGAAAACGACCATATTTAAAAATGCTTGCCACTCCATCACTCTCAGTTTCACAATTACACCCGCTTTTTTGAGTTGATGCTGTAGTATCTGTGCAGCATAGGGACGAATTGAACTGGCGTTTGAGGTTACTATCTCAAACTCAAAGGGATGTTTTACATCGTATCCTGCCTCTTTTAAAAGCTGTTTTGCTCTTTTTATATTTTGAACTGGGGCTTTTACATCTGCATTAAAAGCTGCACTTCCTGGTAAAAAAGGTCCTGTACAGACTTTGGCATGTTTAAAAAAAAGTATATTGACTAACTCTTTTCTATCTATAGCTAATGATAATGCTTCTCTAACTCTTGGGTCTTGAAACTTTTTTTTACGAAGATTAAATCCTAGATAGGTATAAGAGAGTGAAATTTTTTCATATATCTTAAACTTCTCAAAAAACTCTTTATGTAGTTGTCGCTCAAACGCCATTGGTTCTACACTTCCTATATCTAGTTGTCCTGATTTTAACATCAAAAATCGTGTCATCGGATCAGCTATCACATGAAAACTAATCTTATCTATCTTCGGACGACCCTCAAAGTACTCAGGAAATGCAGCTAAAATAATATTTTTGGAGTACTCTAACTGCTCCAATTTATATGCACCTGTACCTATCGGATGAGTATTGAACTTTGAACTCATAAGATTCTCTTCATCTTTTAAGATATGCTCAGGAAGTATCCCCATCATCCAAGTCTCTAGTGCTTTAAAGTAAGCCTTTTTGTATTTTACTTCTATTTTATAATCATCTAATATAGTAACATTTTTTACAAAACGAAATCCCGCACTATAAGGCGAAGAGATTTTATCTGAGATAAGTGTTTGGTAGGTAAAAAGAACATCCTTAGCTGTAAAATTCTCTCCATCATGCCATTTCACACCTTTTTTGAGTTCAAATATAAGAGTAGTATCATTCTTAAAATAAAACTTCTTTGCCAAATCTCCTACAATCTCTTTAGAATCTTTATCATATTTTACTAAACCATTAAAGATAAAGTTAGCTATTTCAGAAGAGGAGGAGTCTGTCGCTAAGATTGGATTTAACCTTGATGGATTTGTAGAAGTGGCAAGATGAAGAGTTGATGCATAGAGCGAACAACTCAACAGAAGTGCTAGTATATATCTCATCTAGTTAAGAGCTTGTCCATTAACACTCATCTTTGAATCTACAAAGTCAATGTTAAAAATAACATTGTTACCATCTTCTTTAACATATTGATTAAGTTGTATCAGCATACCTGGATTCTGCATCAGATAACTATACATTTTTTTATTGATTTTCATTTTTGTGTGAAAATCTATATCTCCAATAGCCATAAGAGGTGACATCGCCATTTTTTGAGTAAGTGACGGGTCTGCTTTTATCACTATCATTGTCTTAATATCAAAACCTTTAATATTTCCTATCTTAGCAATCTCAACATCTTTTATAGAGAATTTTTTGATGTCGATAGTTAAACCTTTTTCTAGTAACCCTATAAGACTCGTCTGCACATCTTTTTGATATTTACTAGAGTTAGAGAGGTCATTTTTGGAAGCTATAGAACGAAAGACTTCAAATTTATTTTTATCTAAACCATCAATATTTAGTTCAAACAGAAACTTTTTCATATTTAAAACCTCTTCTTTTGAAGCTATATGAAACTCTTTAAATGAGACTTTAGACTCTAATTTAGATTTTATTTTTGTATCATTTGAAGAGGCACTTATATCTAAACCTTTCATTGTAACATTTGCATCACTATCTGTTCCAGTTAAATGAACTGCTAGATTATTTAACTCCATCTCTGTTTTATAACTATTTTTAGAATCAAATTTACTTTTTGAAGAGAGTTTTGAAAGATCAAGTTTTAAGAGTTGTTTCTGATTTTCAATATCTACATGAAAAGATTTAACCTTAGAACTTATCTCTTGAGGTGCTATAAGTTTACCCTTACCTTTAAATATAGTTCCTTTTAAATCAAAGGCTATTTTTAAATCCTTCTTAAAATCATAAGAGGCTACAATATCTTTTACATATCCCTTAAACTCATCATTTAAAAGATTGTAGCTAATATGATATAACACACCCTTAGATTGTAAAAATTCACTTAAGTATATTTCAAAGCCTGGATTCTCTTTTTGCATTTTCTCTCTAAAATCTTTTGAGAGAGAGAGAGGATATAACTCAACGACTATAGATTTAGAAAATGGAAGGTTATTGTACTCAATATCAGCCCCCATAACTGTACCTTTAAGCATAGCATTAACATAAGGAGGAATCTGTTGATTTGCATATTTACTTAAATACTCTACAAAATTCTCTGAGTCTTTAAGTACAAACACAAAATGTCTTTTTGTTGATAGGTAAGAAGATTCTGTTGATTGACTTTTTACTTCTAATCCAAAAGAGGAGAGTTCATTAACTCTTATGTCTATTGTTTTTTTCATAAAAGAGTTACCAATTATTGGGAGTGTGGCTATTATAGCTAGTAAAACAGCTATAACAATTATACTTTTTTTCATATCATACCTTCAGTTTTAAGTGAAGGTATTATAGTTAAATAGAGTTAACTACTAGTTAGATTCAACTACTCTATCGTGAAGTTCTTGTACTGGACGTTCATTATCTACATAATATTTTCTAAAATGTTCAATCTGTGCAGCTGATGCAGTTTTAGGAGTTTTGAGTAAATACCATTGAACATTTTCAGAACATGGTGGTGTTGTAAGTGAACCTACATAATGATAGTAGTCTGCCTCATCTAAAGGTAAAAGATTTTGAGGGTCAATATCTACTGTTTTACCTACATTATCAATAATTTTTTCCAAAGTAGGACTTGATTTTCCCTCTTTAAAGAAAATAGCTACAACAGCAAGTTGTTCTGTTTTAGGATTTTGATGTACCATATGAACAACCATATCGTAGCGTTTTCCATCTACAGTATGCTCAGATTTTCCATGAAAGTGAAATTGTAGAAGATTAAACTTTTCACCATGAAGAGTGATACTTCCACCATGTTTTGGAGTCACCTTGATTGAGTGACCATTATCTATGATTTTTGACATTGAATCCACATTCTCATGCATACTTAAATCATAACTATGATTCATACTTACAGTTTTACCTGGAATAATATTGATTGGTGACTGATGTTGACCAGTTCCACAAGTTTTAGAAAACTCTTCCCAATGAGATGGTCCATTTTCTGAGTAGTTCCAATGTTTTGCATGTTCAGCATGTGCTCCTGCTTTATGTTGGGCATTGCTTACATGTTCTGGTTTTGCATCACTTGAGTGATTACATCCAACTAAAAGTAGTGCTGCTGCACTTAATGCTAATACTGTTTTTTTCATTTTATATTTTTCCTTGTTATACACTCTACAAAGGATACTTTACTTGATTGAGCTAAAATAAAAATTAAAATAGTGATTTTATAGAAAAAAAGAAGAAAGTTTATCAAGACAAAAAGTCTTGATAAAAACGAAAATCGAGTGATTAACGTTTTGAGAACT
>CAZTNH010000076.1:3170-6059 GCA_964615395.1 uncultured Sulfurimonas sp. | reverse complement strand
ATGAGAGCAGGAAACCTAAAACACAAAGTGAGCATTCAAGCTTTTTCACAAACTGAGAATGATTTTGGAGAAGTTGAGAAGTCTTGGAGTGAGTTTGTTCCTGCTTATGCTTCTATCACTCCTTTGAGTGCTAAAGAGTTTTACAAAGCTGGAACTCATAACGAAGTGACTCATAAGATAGAGATCAGATATATAGATGGTGTTTCACCAAGTATGAAAGTTGTGCTTAGTGGTGGAAGAGAGTTTAGCATCGAGAGTGTTTTAAACATTCGAGAAGCAAATAAAACTCTACAACTCATCTGTACAGAGGTTGTTTAGATGGTTGATGTTCAAGTGCAAGGTATGGATGACTTACTTAAGAAGCTTGAACTGCTCCCATCTAGAATACAAAAGAATGTAGTTGTTGGTGCTGTTCGTGCTGGTGCATCTGGAATTTCAAAAGATGCAAAGAAATATGTTCCTAAAGATCTTGGAGTTTTACGAAAATCTATCGGTGTAACAAAGCGAAAGATGAGAGTAAAAACATTAGTTGGTTTTACAGTAAGTCCTAGAAAAGATCTTTTAGTGAAAGGTTTGATTAGAGCTGGTAAAACTAACAAAAGAAAAGTGAGCAAATCAACTGGATTTAAATACACAACTTTTGATAACTATGGAGGATATGTAGAGTTTGGAACTTCAAAAAGAAGTGCAAAACCATACTTAAGACCAGCATATGAACATATGGGCCCAGAAACCATAAGACTTGCAAGAGTGTACATGAGAAAAAGACTTGACAAAGAGTTGGCGAAGTTATGATTGAAAAAGATTTAGTTGTAGCACTTAAAGATGTTGTGTCTAAAGTTTATCCACTTATGATGCCAGAAGATGCAACTTACCCTTGCATCACTTATCAGGTTGTTTTTGATGGTGTAAATCAAACGACAAATGGAAACTTTTCGAGTCGTGATGTTCGCTTTCAGGTAGACATTTACTCTAAGAGTTACAGTGAAGCTAAGACTTTAAAAGATGCAGTCGTAGCGAAGGTGATTGGATTAAAGGGAGGAAGTATTTCCGCTCAAGACCTTTATGAAGATGAGATAAAGCTCCACAGAGAGCTGATAGACTTTAAAATAAAAAGGACATAACCATGGGTATCAAAACTTCAGGGCACAAAGTGCTAGTAAATTCAAAAGATGCTGGAGATTTACAATCTCTTGGGAGCATTAAACAAAAAAGAGCCATCAAAGAGTATGAGGCTATCAACACTGGTGTAATCGTTCAGGCAATTGGTAACATCAAAACAGACCCAGTGGCAGTAAGTGTGCTTTATAACCCAAGTGATGCAGCAGGAGCTGGTGAGTTAGAAGCTGCTTTTAAGGCTGGAACGACTATCCCTTTTGCTATTGAGTTGTCAGATACAGCTGGTACAAATGGAACTACTTTCACATGGAACGGAGCTGTTATCAGCGATTTTGAAATCAACCAGGAAACAGATGGCGATGTGCTTGCATCTTTCACAGTTGCTTTAAATGGTGCACCAGAAGTTACAGCGGCGGCATAACATGAAGATCCAATTAGATTATAAAATCGACATCGAAGTACAAGAGTCAGACAAAATCAAAGAGAGACTCTCTGTCTATTACAGAGAGTACACTCAAGCGGAGATTGCTCAAAACAAAGAACTCAAAAAGAAGTTCTCTAAAATCATCAAAAAGATGCAAAAGATAGGGAAAAAACAAGAGTCACTTTCTAAAAGAGCAGAACTTTACGAACTCAATGAAGAGTATGAGAAGTCTATTAAAGCACTTGATGAAGTTGAAAAGCTTGATGATGACATCGCTACTTTGGTTGAGGAGTTAGAGTCTATTGGTGGAGAAGATCAAGACACTTTTGCAGAGGAACTTGCAAAGACAAGATTTAACACTCTTGTCAGTGGTAAAGGTTTTGACAAGCTTCAAGAAATTGCAGAGATTAAAGGGTATGCAAACATACTCTCAATCTTAGACAAAGAGAAGTTTGAGCTTGAAAAAAAGCAATCTGGAGAGTAGCAGAGTGTTTAAAAAACTCTAAGTGTAAAGACTTAGAGCTATGGGAAACATATATAGCAAATGTTTCTTCAAGATGTGAGTATGCATACGGCGGCATGGGTAGAGTTGGTTTCTTTTACAACTCAATGAAAGATCAGCTTAGATGGGCTGGGTTAAATGTGAAAAACCACATAAGACTCATCTCAAACATAGGCAAAGTTTTATCGTTGAGTGATGAAGATTATTCTAAAGAAAAAACAAGAGCGATGAAGATGTCAAGCGAAGATATCAAGTCAGCTCTTATAAGTGCATTTGGAGATGGGAAATGAGTACAAAAGTAGGAACTGTTATTATTGATGTTAAAGCAGATACAGCAAAGCTTGTTTCAGGAATGGATAGAGCTGAGAAATCTGTCTCAAAAAGTGTAGATCAGATGAAAGCCACTTTAAAAACTCTTGCAGGTGCATATCTTGGTGTAAGCGCAGCTCAAAAACTCTTAGCCGATGGGTTTGAGTATAACTCTGCACTTGAAAATGCAAAAGCTGGACTTACATCACTCTCTGTTGCAGTTCAAGATAAGACCATACCAGTGATGGAGCGATATGCAAAAGCAAACATTGAAGCAACAGACACTTTAGAGAAGCTTCAAGCCATAAATGCTCAAACTCCACACACTCTAAATCAAACAAATCAAATATATAAAGCGATGTATGTAAGCATGAGCAATGCTGGTGCATCAACATCTGATATGATAGAACTCACTCGCTCACTCTCCATAGCATCAGGAGCCGCAGGCATAGAGTTCAACTCACTATTAGCAGGTGTTGATGGACTTGCAACAGGAACAGTCCTCGCAAACTCAGACCTTGGTAGATTTATATCT
>CAZTNH010000076.1:0-3070 GCA_964615395.1 uncultured Sulfurimonas sp. | reverse complement strand
GAAAAAATCTAAAAAAATAGACACATCAAACACAGATACATCTTCACTAGACCAGTACGGATATGATCTATGGCTAGAAAAAGACAAGGCTGAAAAAGAGTCATACAAAGAAAAAGAGAAACTAGAAAAGGACTGGGCAAAAACATTACAAAGCAACCAACTCTCTGCATTAGATAATCAGATAGCACTTGTAGAAAGTACAAACTCTTGGTCAAATTCTCTAAGTGGCATCAGTGGTGTTGTTCAAAATGTCTCAAAAACATTCTCAAAATTTCACTCTGATGAACTCAAAGCTACAAAAGCAAAAATGAGCATCGATGCGAAGTATGAAAAAAGCTTTAAAAAGTTTGCAGGAGATGAAGAAAAAACAAAAGAGCTTCAAGGTCAAAAAGATAAAGAGCTCGCAGATGTAAGAACTCAACAACAAGCAAATGAGATGCAAGGATGGGGAGACTTAGCAGGAAGTATGGCTTCATCGTTTGAGCAAGGAAGTGCAGGAGCTATAGCATTTACTACTATACAATCAGCACTAGGTATAGCTTCATCATGGACTGCTATTGCTCAAGCATGGGCACAACCATTTCCAGCAAATATAGCAGCAGCAGCCATGGTTGCATCGCAAGTTATGCCAATCATAGGGCAACTTGGAGGTGGAAGTTCATCAGGTGGAGGTGTAGACTACTCTGCATCTGTAAACAATCTCGAAGTAGAACAAACGAACTACGACATGTTCTATGATGGTGTTCTTGGAAGATTAGACAGACAGATAGAACTTCTTGAAGATCTAAACAAGTATGGTACAGCATCATCTCTGAATGTAACTCGTGCTGGGTATCAGTTTGACAGAGATGAGGGTCAAGTGATGCTTGATTTCAAACAAAGCATACTTGACACACTCAAAGATGTAGATTCTGAAACAGCTCAAACAGCTTACAATGCATTTGTAGAGCCATACTTTAACAAAGACTTTGATGCTGTTGGTTATTTCAATGGAACATCTGAACTCTTTAGCAACAATGTATGGAATTCTATATTTGGGTTCTCTGGAATAGTAGCAGAGGGAACAGTTGCTTACAACGATGCACTCGGCTCTTTTCAACAAGCCATATTGGACTTTTCAACTAGCATCATAGACTCTATAAATGATCTTCAAGATGCATCTACAGATTTTGCAAGTGCATACGATGCCATAACTGGAACAAATAAGTACGAAAGCTTTGAGTATGAACAAGCTTACAACGAAGTCTATGGAAACATAGGAGATGAGTCACTTGAATCATATCTTGAGAGACAGATAGCAAACATATCTACACTTGATTCTCTTCTTTCAAAAGAAGATGTAGCACTTATGCTCTCTCAAGACACAGCAGATATGCAAGCACAGATAGATCTTAACAACTCAATGGCTGATGTTCTAGGCGAAGTGTTCGCAGATGGTGCAGAAGAGGCTCTAAATATGAAAGATTCTATATCTATAGTTGCAGATGTACTTGCAAACTCAACAGCAAACATCAAAGATTTTGAAGACAGTTTTAAATCTCAAGAAGAACTCGCACAAGATTTATCTGATGCCATAGGATACCCTCTTGCTACTACGGAAGATGGATTGTTTGACCTTTTTGAAACTTTAAAAGGTGGCATTGATGGTCTTACAGACAGTGAGCTAGAGTTTTTAAACTCAAACAAAGATCTTATAAGTTCACTTGAAGATGCACAACAAAGTCTAAATGACTGGGCTGATGGAATCTTTGACAATCAAAAGTTATCTACACTTGGTGCACAGTACAGCATAAGTGCTCTCAATGCTGCCATAAGTGGATATGCAGATGCAACAGATAAACAAGTTGCAGCAGACAACATCATCAAGTATGCAAACGATGCTATTGACTACACAAAAGCAACATCAGGTTCACTTGCTGATTATAATTTTCAATCAGCTGTCATAGCGAACAGTGTAAGAGATGTTGAGCAGATAGACATAGGGAGCTTTAAAAGTGTAGAAGATGCCATAAACGAACAAACAGCTGTACTCTCAAACTTACTTGATGATATCAAAGACAATACACAAGCAAATACAGTGGAGAATATATAATGACATATGTAGTTCCAGTAAAAAGCACACTATCAACAATCTACAATGAGTCTACTTACGAAGCATCAACATACAATGATGTCATATCTACAGATGCTCAAGATGATGTTATAACGGAGTGGGATAAAGATACAGAATTTACTCAAGGACAGTTTGTAAAAGTTTCTGCACTAAAGCGACTTTACAGATGTGCTGCATCTTCATCTACTGGAGAATTTCCACCAGCAAACTCTCAAGTTTTTACAGATTATGGGGCAGTAAACAGCTACAAGATGTTTGACGAGGTTATAAACTCTCAAACAAAGTTTGACTCATCTTGTAATGTATCTATAGGATTTAACAGAAGCAACACCATTGGGATACTTAACATCAAAAATGTTTACACAGTACAGATAGAACAAGTCGATAATGTAACATCAGAAGTTGTTTACTCTAAAACTATAGAACTTGCAAACTATGGTGCTTCATCTCTTTATGACTACTGGTACAAACAAATTCAGTATGAAAAAGACATAGTTTTGTTTGATTTAGTCTATCTTCCAGATTCAAAAATTAACATAATTTTTAGCGGAAATGAAAACTCTTTAGTTGGCTCTGTTATAAGCGGTTTAGCTGACAACATAGCTATTACACTTTATGGATCCTCTGTAAAATTAAATGATTTCTCAACTTACCAAGTAGATGAGTACGGAAACACAACATTCTCAAAACGAGGATACTCAAGAACTATAACAGGACAAGTAATTATAGATGCTACAAGAATCGATGAAACAATCTATAAATTGTCTGAACTAAGAGGAGCTATAACACTCTTCTCTGGTGATGAACAAGCAGATGGGTATAAAAGTCTTATGACACTTGGGTATATAAAAGATTTAAAAATCCCAATAGACAGCCCATCAAAGTCTAAATTTCCAATCACAATAATAGGAGTGGTTTAATGATAGTAAATTTTATAACAGAATACACAGGAGATGT
>CAZTNH010000075.1:0-6067 GCA_964615395.1 uncultured Sulfurimonas sp. | reverse complement strand
TAAATTTATAATTTTTGTTGTTTTTGTAAAATGAGACAGCTTCTTCTATCTTCTGCTCCTTATAAATCTGTTTATCACAAATAGTTCGACATTTAAGCTTTTTATTTTGCATGGCACTACTATTTTGCTGAGAACTTCTTGTCTCATAATGAGTTGTAGCAAAAAGAGAAGATGTTAAAAGTAAAATAGATAATATTTTCATCCATTCAACATCGACATTAAAAAAAAATAGTGTAATTTATGGAACACAAAGTGCTAGATTTTCTTAAACTCTCTCTTTAAAAAAGAGGGAAGAGGAGAATACGATGATTTCACTAGAGACTAAGCCAGCTCCATCAACTTCGCACTCTACAGTAACTGCAACTGAAGATGAGACCTCTTCCCCGACACTCTCTTTTTCTGAGCTTCTTCGTGGTGCAACAACTTCAAAAGATTCGCAAACTTCTCAAAACGGAGTAATTGTATTAGCTCTCAATGAAGAGTCTGAGCCTCAAGAGTCATTAGAATCGACAACAGCTAAACCCAACACTCTTCTTTCACTCCTAAAAACAGGAGATTCTTCTACCAGTGAAGAGTCACTAACTCAAAATCTGAGTTCACAAGAGTTAAAATCACTTACTGGGGACGCAAAAAACTATCTTAAAAATCAGATAGTTACTAGTGAGGGGTTTAAAAAGTCAGAAGTTGAGTCTCTGCCTAAAACACTTAAAGGTCTTGTTCAAGTTGCTGAAAAATATGGAATAGATGTAGATAATATCACTCTTGATGAGATTAATCCCGATACAAAAACTACAAAACAGACTCAAGTTCAAGTGAAAACTCTTCCTCAAATGCAAGGAGTCCAAGGGACTCAGGGAAATAACAAGTCATTAGTAACAACTCAAACAACTCAAGTAGTTGATGATGATTCTTTAGAAGAGGAAGCAAAGTTTCAAGAGAGCCTCAAAGTAGATAAAAACTCTACTTCACTTTTAAAAGCACAAGGGAGTAAGGAGATAAGTACAGAACAGTTTGTTCAAACAAAGGTCTCAGTAGTAACTCCTAGCGAAACAAAAACTTCAAAAGATAGAGCAGATGATACTCTGAAAATGCTTCTTCAAGGTAAAACACCAAGTAAAACAGAGAGTGGATTGACTGCTGACTTCTCTGTAGCAACTGCACGAGTTATCGCTCCTAAAGCAGAGAGTGATGTTTCAAAAGATTTAGAATCACTTCTTAAAGGTGATGATAAAGAGAGTGCTACTCCTGTAAAAACAGATGCCCCAACAGTAAGTAAGGCAGATAGTCTTGAAGTGAAACTCAATGAAGCAAAACAGATGACTAAATATCTCTCCTCTGATGTGAAAAGTGCCATTGAGGATTATAAGTCTCCCTTTACTCGTGTAAAAGTACAGTTAAATCCTCAAAATCTTGGTGAGATAGATTTAACCATTGTTCAGCGTGGTAAAAATCTACATATAAATCTGAGTTCAAATAATGCAGCCATTAATACTCTAGCCCTGAATGCAAATGATTTAAAAGCACAGCTCTCAAATAATGGAATAAATAATGCTACATTAAATTTTAACAATAACTCTCAAAGTTCTGACCCTAGTTTTTCTGGAGGGCAACAGCAGCAGCAAAACCCTCAACAGGGTAGAGATGCAAGTAGAGAGTACAACTACTTTGAAAATGAAGAACAGAATGAAGAGATGTTAAGCTCTTTAGAAATTGTAGTTCCACACTACGCTTAAAAGGATATAGCATGGCAATTAATGCAATAGGACAAGATTTATCAGTAAATGGTACTTATAATCCAACAAGTACAGAACAAGATAAAACAAAGTTAAATAATGATGATTTTATGACACTTCTCTTAGTACAATTACAGAATCAAGATCCAACTAATCCAACTGATACAGAGTCAATTTTGACACAAACATCACAATTAGCATCATTAGAATCTTCTGATAATACTAATAGTGCACTTGAAAAATTGTCTGCTTCAATGGAAGCTTCTAGTGATTTTTCTGCTATCTCTGCCATTGGTAAAACAGCAGATTTGGGTAGTAATGCAGTTTCATATACAGAGGGAGAAGATTCATCATTTGAGATGTATTTCCCTTCCGATGTGGCAAGTGGTAATGTTGAAATTCTTGATTCAAATGGTAATACTATCCGAACAATAGATGCACAAACAGGTGATTCTGGGGTTTATACTTATACATGGGATGGTAAAGATACAGCTGGAAATGCAGTTGATGAAGGCGTTTACTATGCAACTGCTTCTTATACAGATTCAGCAGGGGAAGATTTAACAACGAGAGTTGGAACATACCCTATCGAATCAGTAAAATTTGATTCAGGAACTACATATGTGAAAGTTGGTTCTGGGTATGTTCCTTTAGCGAATATTGTAGAAATCTACTAAAGGATACTAGTATGATACAAGCATTTTATACAGGTTTAAGTGGGATGCAGAGTAGCTCATCTGGTATAGATATTGTATCTGATAATTTAGCGAATGCAAATACAAATGGTTTTCGTGCTAGTAGTTATGAATTTGCTTCTCTGTTTGAAGATGCACTTGTAACGGCAGATAGTAGTACAAATAGTTCTGTTGGTGCAGGAAGTAGGTTACAATCAACACCTATGACAGAAGCTTCAGGTTCATACTCCTTAACAAATAGAAGTACAGATTTAGCAATCTCTGGAGATGGTTGGTTTGGTGTTCAAGGAATTGGTGAACCAGAATATACTCGTGATGGAGCTTTTGGCTTTGATAGTAACAGTGATCTTGTAACGGCTGATGGGTATCATGTACTTGGTACAATGGGTAGCAATATCGAAGGGGATGTGTTAACAACTACCTTAGATAGTGTATCACTTAATGATATTGGTACACAAGAGACACTTAATTTTCCTCAATCTTTAACATATCCAACAGAAGCAACAACAGTAGCTACTTTTAATGGAAATCTTGGAACAGAAGATGAAGTACAGACAATGAGTGCCGGTGTTATTGATTCTCAAAGTGTTGAAAATGAACTACAACTTACATACACAAAAGCACAACTACAGCCTGAAACAGGAAGTATATGGGATGTTGTAGCTGTTACAAAATCTTTAGATGATCAGACTATATATGATACACAAACAGGAAGTGTAACATTTGATGAGACTGGTGCATTAGTCTTCAATACACTTCCCACTATTGATAATAATGGATCACCTGTTACTATTGATTTAGGAACAAACTATGATGGAATAGTCTCTTTATCAAATGGTGAAGTTTATTCATCTTCAAGCTCTAATGGTACTAAGGGTGGTGATTTAGCTGGTTATGATGTGAATCAAGATGGTGAGGTTATAGCTACTTTTACAAATGGTATGCAGAGTAGTGTTGGTAAGGTAGCTGTCTATCATTTTCAAAATAATCAAGGTTTAGATAGAATCTCAGGGACACGCTTCTCTGAATCATCAAATAGTGGAAAAGCAATATTTTATCAAGATGCAGATGGTCAAAATATTACAGGAAGTAATATAACAAATCATCAGTTAGAGACTTCAAATGTAGATATGACAAATGGTTTAACAGAACTAATAGTTTTACAACGCTCTTATGATGCAAACTCAAAGTCAATTACAACTGCTGATGAGATGATACAAAAAGCTATTGAGATGTAATTTTGGAACACTTTATGCTTTAAATTCTTAACTAAATCTATCAAGACAAGATAGAAATTAAAGGATTCAAGATGTTAAAATCACTCTATTCTGGTGTTTCTGGGTTACAAGCACACCAAGTTGCAATGGATGTTGAGTCTAACAATATTGCCAATGTTAATACTACAGGTTTTAAATATTCTCGTGCAAACTTCTCGAATGTTTTAGCGCAAACTTCAGCGATAGCAACAGCTCCTCAAGGTCAATCGGGTGGTAAAAACCCTGTTCAAGTTGGTTTAGGGGCTACAGTTAGCTCAACTACAACTATCTACTCTCAAGGTTCTATCCAAAATACTGATAAAAATACCGATGTCGCTATCCAAGGTGATGGATTTTTCATTATATCCCCTGATGGTGGTAGTACATACAAATACACACGTGCAGGTGACTTTACATTTGATGCAGCGGGTAACTTTGTAGATAATAACGGTTATATCGCACAGGGGTGGTTAAGAGATCCGGTAACAGGGAAGGTAGATTCTACAGCCCCAATTCAAAATATTAATATCTCTCCTGGTTTAACAACACCAGCTCAACCAACAAAAGAGGTTGTTTTAAAAGCAAATCTTAACTCTGGTGCATCAGTAGATAGTTTTTCTCCTGCTTATCAAGTAGCATCAGGTGCTCCTAGTAATGATACGAATGGCGATGCCGTTGATGCTAATGGAAATGCTATTGCTTCAGGTGATGTGGGTGTTATGTTTAATGAAACAGGAGAAGCTTTCTCTTTACAGACAGATCAAGGGGTCTGGGCTTCATTTTTAACTTCAACTTCAACTTCTTCAAATGCAGTTTCAGCAACAACTGATGATACAGATGAAGATATTAAATTTGAACTTGATAATGGGGATATAGAGACAATCTCTTTTACTTTTTTAGCTGGAAATGATGCAGGACAAAATGCAAATATTGAAGCTTCAGCAATTAATGCAAAATCAGCGATTACAGGAATCTCAGCAAGTGTAGATGCGAATGATAAAATTGTACTGACAAATACAAATGGAAGTTCAACAGCATCGCACAATATTAGAGTTGATTCGGCAACTTCAGATACTGGTTTTGATGGAAGTGAAGATGATACAACTGCTTATAGATACCAATATGATCCAACAGGTACGACAAATACTGCTGGAGATGATAAAACATTTACAACTATTGCAGATTTACGTTATGCGATGGAAGTTGAAGCAAATAATGTAGATGCTGATGGTGATGGTACAGTAGAAGGCAGTAACATTGAAATTAGTGTAAATGATCAAGGAAAACTAGAGGTCAAAAATGTTGGTGGCGCTCAGGATAGTTATGATCTTAATCTAAAAATCACAGGAATGAATGCAGATAGTGTAGCTGGTGGAGGTATCACAGAAAATACACGCTTTACTAGAAATATGGAAGCGATGAATGCTGTTTTACCTGCTGGAAGTAGTGGTGTAGCTTATTCACAATCTTTTAATGCTGCAACACACTCAAGCTCTATTGATATTTTTGACTCTTTAGGTTCTAAACATACACTCAGAACAGAGTTTAGAAAAACAGCAGTAGATACAACAACAGGTTCTACTTGGGCGATGAAAATAAGTGTACCTGAACCAGCAACTATTGATACAATAGCACCTACAAATGAGAGAACAGGTTCTATCCGTTTTAATAATGATGGATCTTTGGCAACATACAATCCACCAAATGTCTCTTTTTCAGCGAACAATGGTTCAGCGCCTGACCAGCAGGTAAATCTCTCTTTTGGTACTGCGAATGACTTTGATGGTATGACATCTTTTGACTCTCGTTCTGCTACATCAGGAATAAGTCAGGATGGTTATACTGGTGGAGATTTAACAGGAATTAGAATCGATCAATCAGGTACTCTTATCGGTTCATTTTCAAACGGTCGCTCTTTTGGTCTAGCACAAATTGGTATGGCAAAATTTACAAATGATGAGGGTCTCTCTACAGAGGGTGGGAATGTTTACAATCAAACAGCCAACTCAGGCGAGCCTATTATCGGTACAGCAGCGACAGCAGGGCGTGGATTTATCCAATCATCTTCTCTTGAAGCATCAAATGTTGACCTCTCTAAATCACTTACTAACCTTATCATTATCCAGCGTGGGTATGAAGCAAATGGTAAAACGATTACAACATCTGATGAGATGTTACAGACACTTTTAGGACTTAAACGTTAGGTTTAACTCTCTTTTGGTATAATCTTTTTAATAAAGTAAACTCACAGACTCGTTCCCATCGTCCCCGATGGGAATAAGTTTGGATGTATTGCTATTTTAAGAAGGAAAAATCATTATGCAATTCTCTGCTCCCCTCAAATCAAACTCAAAAAAAGTAATGTTACTAGGTTCTGGTGAAC
>CAZTNH010000074.1:0-6094 GCA_964615395.1 uncultured Sulfurimonas sp. | reverse complement strand
AGGAATAAATATGAACAAAATACTCAAGAGTAAAACTGAGTGGAGAGAACAGCTAACTCCTGAAGCATTTTCAGTTTGTAGAATGCATGGTACAGAAGCACCATTTTCTGGAGAATTTTATGATTATAAGGGTGAAGGTCTATACCGTTGTGTATGTTGTAATGCACCCCTATTTGAATCAGATACAAAATTTGACTCAGGAACAGGTTGGCCTAGCTACTTTGAATCGGTTGAAGGTGCTATTACAGAGATAAAAGATAGCTCTTTAGGTATGGAGAGAGTAGAGGTTTTATGTTCTACTTGTGATGCACATCTCGGTCATCTCTTCCCTGATGGACCCGAACCTACTAACCTTAGATACTGTATCAATTCAGTATCTCTTACATTTGAGGAAAAATAATTATGAAAAAAAATCTTTTACTTATCACTACCCTACTTTTAACTATGAGCTTTACTGCCTGTGGTTCTGAAACATCAGCACCAACACAAAGTAAGTCAAGTATAACAATTCCAAAAGAGACTCCAAAGAATCTTTCTCACCCTTATGTAGTTCTTCAAACAACAGAAGGTGATTTAGAACTAGAACTCTTTCCCGACATAGCACCACTTGCAGTTGAGAACTTTATGACTCATATCAAGAATGGTTACTATAATGGTGTCGCATTTCATAGAATCATCAAAAACTTTATGATTCAAGGTGGAGATCCTACTGAAACAGGTCGTGGGGGTGAAAGTATCTGGAAAAAAGATTTTAAAGATGAGTTTAAAGATAAAACTTTTAATAAGGCAGGAGTTCTTGCTATGGCTAATCGTGGTCCATATACAAATGGAAGTCAATTTTTTATAACAACTGCTCCAACACCATGGCTAAATGGTCACCATACAATTTTTGGTCAACTTACAAGTAAATCTTTTACAACTCTTAATAAACTCAATAATGTAGCAGTAAATGGTTCAAAACCTATCAAAAGAGAAGAGATAATCAAAGCATATATAGAGAGTGAAGGAAAATAATGGAAATTGAAACTATGAAAAAACTTGAAGAAGAAGCACTTAAAAAGAGTGGGACTGATTTTACTCGTTTAGGTTTAGCCCTCTTCTTTATGATTGGTGTTTTAACTTTTAGTTTTTTAAGTAATGGTGGTATTCCAAACAATATGTTTCTAGCAGTTGCAGCACTTATTGGTGCTTATATGGCTATGAATATTGGTGCAAATGATGTAGCAAACAATGTAGGTCCAGCTGTTGGTTCAAAAGCAATGACTATGACTCTAGCTATTATTATTGCTGCTATTTTTGAAGCTGCTGGTGCACTTATCGCTGGTGGTGAAGTTGTAAAAACTATTAAAAAAGGTATCATTGATATTTCGGCATTTGGTGGCAATGCAGATCCTTTTATCTGGGCTATGATGGCTGCACTTCTTGCTGCTGCACTATGGTTAAACTTTGCAACTATGATGAAAGCTCCTGTTTCAACTACACACTCTATCGTTGGTGGTGTTATGGGTGCAGGTATCGCAGCTGCTGGTTTTAGCATCGTAAGTTGGGGTACTATGGGGAAAATTGCAGCTTCATGGGTTATATCTCCTCTTCTTGGTGGTCTTATTGCTGCTGCATTTCTTTTTTCCATTAAAAAATCTATACTCTTTAAAACAGATAGGATAGCAGCTGCTAAAACTTATGTCCCTATTTTTGTGGCAATTATGTCATGGGCATTTGTTACATATCTTACACTCAAAGGTCTCAAAAAGATCTGGCCACAAGTAGTTGATATTTTAAATATTATTCCTTTTATTTCTATAGAGATGTCAAAAAAACCTACTTTTATGACAGCACTTATAATGGGTTTTATCGTAGCACTTATAGTGTATGCTATTGTAAAAACAAAACTAGCAAGTAGTACTCACTCTTTGAAAAATTCAAAAGAGTCTGTAAATACTCTCTTTACAATTCCTCTTATATTTGCTGCTGCTCTTCTCTCATTTGCTCATGGAGCAAATGATGTAGCAAATGCCATCGGCCCACTCGCAGCTATCAATGATGCAGTTATAAATGGTGGTATCTCTTCAAAAGCTAGTATTCCTCTATGGGTAATGGGTGTTGGAGCTATTGGTATAGCTATTGGTCTTACACTTTATGGTCCTAAGCTTATTAAAACTGTTGGTTCAGAGATAACAGAACTTGACCAAATAAGAGCATTCTCTATCGCAATGGCTGCATCTATCACAGTTATAATCGCTTCACAACTTGGTCTTCCTGTATCCTCTACACACATTGCCATAGGTGGTGTTTTTGGTGTTGGTTTTTTACGTGAATATCTCCAACTTAGTGATACAGATACAACCATAGAAGAGGATAAAGAGGCTATCAAAGATGAAAAACACAATCTTCATGCTTACCAGTCAGAGCTTCAAACATTAGAGAAAAAAGATGAAAAATCTACAAGAGAGTATGAAAGAGTTGTAGAACTTTACAAACTTATATCTAATGAAGAGAAGATTATAAAATCAACTAAAAAACATATTAAAAAGACAAAAAAAGTTGAATATGTAAAACGTGATGCTATTAAGAAAATTGTTGCTGCATGGATTATTACTGTTCCTGCTGCTGCTATTTTATCAGCTATCCTCTTTTATATGATTAGAGGAATAATGCTTTAAGAGAGTTAGATACTTAAATCTAACTCTGTTCTAACACAGTCTCTACCTGAGTCTTTAGCAAGATAAAGAGCCATATCGGCTCTTCCGATAACATCTTGCATCTCATCACCCTCTCGAACTTCGGCAACACCAAAACTAGCACTAATTGCATCTAACTTGTCAATATCTAAATGGTGCATATTATCTTTAAGCTTATTTGCTAAAAGAGTTGCATTCTTAATATTTGCTGTTGGAAGAAGAATAACAAACTCCTCTCCTCCCCATCTACATACAATATCAATATTTCTAAGTGTTCTAATAAGAGAATGAGCTACCTGAATAAGGACTTTATCTCCAACATTATGACCATAGGTGTCATTAACCTTTTTAAAGAAATCAATATCCACCATAATAAGTGACATCTCCGCATCTCTTTGCACCATGGAAACATAGGAAGAGAGATAGAGCTCTGAAAATTTATGACGATTATAGAGACCTGTTAAAGAGTCTGTTGATGCCATCACTTCATACTCTCTATTTTTATTCTCAAGCATATGATTTATCTCACTGAGTTCACTTTGATACTCTTTCATTAAAACTGCCCATCTTGAATAGCTTAAAGATATCAACTCTTTTTGAGCGACTATCCCAGCTAACTCACCCTCAGAATTTACAACAACGACACGCTTATAATTTTTACTCTTTACAAAATTAAGAGCCTCTTTAATAGTTGCTGTTTTTTCTATACTATCTACAGGAGAGGACATATAGTGAGAAATGCTCAGAGTAAGATCACTTCTATTTTTAATCAACTCCATAACATCTTTCGTCGTAAGAATACCTATAGGTTTTTTCTTTTCAACTATAATTACATTATCAAAAGAACCACTCACCATATTATCTAAAAGTTCTAAGGTTTGATCATCTTTATTTACCCATTTGACACGTCGTCCAAGTTTTAAAAAATCATCTAAACGAAAATTATCCATTAGAGTATCAGGGTCGATATTGCTAGTGATGTCAGTATGCGTCAAAAGCCCATATAAAGATTTATCAAGATTAAGAACACATAAGTATTCAAGTGCATCACTAAGATACTCTAGGGTGTCTAAAATATTTTGATCTTTATATATTGTTGAAATTTTTGATAGATTGATATCTTTTAACTTTATCTCTAAAGAGGTTTTTTCAGACTGAATATTTAAAACATCTAAAACAGTAAATATATAATATTTACTCCCATCACGAACCAATACATTTCGATGTTCATGCTCTATCATATGCTCTATAGCATCTGAAATAGATGAATCTATATCTATAGAGAGTACATCTCTACTTGCAATATCACTTACTAATGGAAATTTCATAACTATCCTTTAAATAGTATCTAATCTATTTTGTACTTTTATCGCTTGTGAATGTTCAAATACATCATGAACTCGCACTATTGAGACTCCATTTCGCATAGCTTCAAGATGAATCGTAACTGTCCCACTTAATCTATCTTTTACCTCTGAGTTATCTATCATCCCAATCATAGACTTACGAGATGCACCCACAAGAAGTGGATACCCTAAGGTCATAAAATGTTCTAAATGCTTAATAAGCATAAGATTATCTTCAAGTGTTTTACCAAAACCTATACCGATATCTAAGATTATATCTTCTATACCAAAACTCTGAGCCTTAGTAACTCTCTCTTGTAAAAAAGTGTAAACATCATCTAAAATATTACGATATTGGGGATTGTTTTGCATGGTTTCAGGCTTACCTTGCATATGCATTATAACTACTTTTGCATTATATGTAGCACAAAGTTTACACACTTCATCACTCTCTAATCCTGTAATATCATTCACTATAGTAAAACCAGATTTTAGAGCATACTCTATCACGAGAGGAGAATAAGAGTCTATACTAAACGCCACTTCATCATAAAGTTTTTGAGCTTTAATCAAATCTAAAATAGGTTTTACACGAGAAAGCTCTTCCTCTTGTGTAACACTTTTGGCATTTGGTGCTGAGGAGACCCCACCTATATCTATAATAGTCGCACCATCACAAACCATACTCTGGATTTTTTTAATAGCATCCTCTGCAATAAATCTACTTCCTGAAAAAAAGCTATCATCATTGGCGTTTATAATACCCATAATTTCAACTTCTTTAGGTTTTACAATATCTGAAATTTGTTTCAGTTTAAACGCCAGCTCTTTAAGTCCAAAAGGTTGAACAAGCTCTTTTTTTGCAAGAACTTTTAACTGGGCAGTGGTAGCGATAAGAAGAGTATCTACTCTCGGAGTTTTAGCAAGGACAGTCCCTCTAGGAACGGCTAAATCTGCACCAATAGAGAGAGCATCTTGTTTTAAAATATTTGCAGCACCCACATGAAGATCTTTGATACTTATTATGTGAGTTTGAGCCTTTTTACTTAAAATATTTACACCACCACTATCCACTCCTAGCGTTTGCAAATACTTTTTTATCTCTAAAAGAGATGAAAGATTTTCAACTATCATACATTATCCTCTTGCAAAACTCATTAGAAGCATCGCTAAAACACTTTGAGGTCTTGAGTTGAGATTTAAAAGTCTATAGGCTCTGTCGAAATTATCAAGTTGAAGAGGTGTTAAGATAAGTTTATCAACTACAGTTGCTCTATAAAAAAGAGCCTCGACAAGTGACTTCGCCTCATCTTTTTTACTACGAGCATTCTCTTTTAAAAAATCAAATACATCCTTATAATCAAGCCTTGCTAAGTTTAGTTCTAACTTTGTAACATTATGACTATTTTTGACTTTAAGGATTGGAAGACGAGAGCGAACTGTAGGAAGTAGATTTGATTTTGTAGGACTGATAATAATAAATTCTATATTTTTAGGAGGTTCTTCTAGAAGTTTTAAAAGAGAATTTTGTGCAACATCAGTTAAGTCACTCGCACCTAAAATAATATACTTAGTCTCTGACTCACTAACATAAGATTCAGCTAAAACAGCCTTAGCATGCTCTATCTTAAAACTCTCATCAGTTACAACAAACTTCACAATGCGAAAAGGTTTTAACTCCTCTTCTAACCTACTCACCTCAGCCTCAATATCATCAGCTATAACAATATGACCCTTGACTTTCTTAAGAGCTTGCATCAACCTCTCCAAACATTGTAGCGTTTAGTGAAGCATCAAAGAGACGATAGAGTTGTAGAAGTTTAATATCTAAATCTTTATCATATGATTTGAGAGTAAAGGCATTATTAAAATCCTCATCAAACATCCAAAAGTAACTATTATCTTTTCTTTTGGCAATATCACAACGTTTATCTTCACCCTTTCCAATATACCAGAAAAAATAATCATCTTTATAAGAGAGAGAGATCATATCATCCACAACATCTATCATCTCCCCTCCATTGATACTACTATAGTGAACACAGAGATTATCTATACTTACTATAGGAA
>CAZTNH010000073.1:0-6149 GCA_964615395.1 uncultured Sulfurimonas sp. | reverse complement strand
AGCTCCTGTTTTAATTGATAAGTTTTTAGATCAAGCTATTGAGCTTGATGTTGATTGTATTTCTGATGGTAAAGAGGTTTATATCGGAAGTGTTATGCAACACATCGAAGAGGCTGGAATCCACTCTGGCGATTCTGCTTGTTCTCTTCCTCCTGTAAATCTTACAGAAGAGATGATAGAAAAAGTTGAACAGCAGACAAAAGTTATAGCACTTGGTCTCGGTGTAGTTGGACTTATGAATGTTCAGTACGCTATCTATCAAGATGAGATTTATCTTATTGAAGTAAATCCTCGTGCCTCTCGTACTGTTCCTTTTGTATCTAAAGCAACTGGTATGCCTTTAGCAAAAGTTGCTACTCGTGTTATGATGGGCGAAACACTCGTTAGCTCTTTAGAATACTATGATAAGTATGATATTGTAGAAGAGGTAAATGGTCTTCGTCGTCCTAAACTTAAAGGTCATGTAAGTGTTAAAGAGGCAGTTTTTCCTTTCCATAAACTTATAGGTGCTGACTTAGTGCTAAGTCCAGAAATGAAATCAACTGGTGAAGTTATGGGAATTAGCTCTAACTTTGGTGTTTCATTTGCAAAAGCACAACTAAGTGCTGGTAATAAAATTCCAACAACTGGAACTTGTTTCTTATCTTTTGTAGATACAGATAAAGAACATGCAGCAGAGATTGGTTCAGGTCTTGTAAAACATGGTTTTAAACTAGTAGCGACAAAAGGAACACAAGAGATTCTTGCAAATGCTGGAATCGAATGTGAACGTGTTCTTAAAATCTCTGAAGGTCGTCCAAATATAGAAGATAGTATGAAAAATGATGAAATAGCTATGGCTATTAACACTTCAGATAACAACACATCGAAAAAAGATGCTACAGTTATTCGCCAAGAAGTACTTCGCCGTTCTATCCCATATTTTACTACTCTTAGTGCTGCTCGTGCATTAATCTTAGCACTTGATGAGATGGGTGATGGCTCATGGTCAAAATCAACAGCAATTCAAGACTTCCTAGTATAAAAACTAAGGTAGTTCTTACTCAAACCGACACTACTGTCGGTTTTTTGTCTCAAAATGAGGCAAATTTAACTCTTATAAAAGAGAGACCCTCTTCTAAGCCCTTCATAAAAGTATATTCAAATTTTTCAGCACTCTTAAATGATAGAAGAAGAGTTCCAAACTCAAAAAAAAGAGAAGTTAGACGAGCTAAAAAAACAACATTTATAGTAAAAGGTTTAGCGTTTAGAGTAGTAAAAACAGCTCTACACTCTTCTATACTAAGAGAAGCCGATTGGAACTACTCGACATCAGCCAATAAGACAGGTAAAAACTTCCATAGAGATTTTTGTGAAGAAAAAACTGATATAATAATAGAAGACAGAAGTTCACTCAGGGAGGGAGCTTCATCATCTTTATATAAAATTAACAATAAAAAAAGAGAGAGGTTACGATGAGTAAAATGGTTCAAGCACTTTTAAGCGGTCTCTTTATAACATTTTTATTAGATTTCTTCTTTTTTTTAGGTATCTTTCAAAATTATATTAGAGTTCATGAGATAAATCTTTACTATAATATTCTTTTTGTTGATAACCAAAGTATTATTCTTTTTATAGTAATCTCCTTTTTACTAGGATATCTTGTTATTTATAAAAGTTCTAAACTTACTTTAGTACTTATAGCAATTTTAGCTCTCTTTTCACTTTCAACATTAATTAAACCTGTTGGAAGGAGTGTAGCAGAAATTTTACTTATGAAAAAAGATGTTCAAATTCATACTGATAAATATTCATATAGGGGAGATATTCTCTATAATGGAAGAGAAAATATAACTTTTTACGATTACAAATTTAAAAAAGTTTTAAAATTAAATAAAAATAAAATAATAGGAGAGTATTAATGAAGATATCAACTGTAGCAAGTAGTATAGTTTTAGGAACAAGTGGCCTTTTAATGATGAGTGTTCTAACAGGATGTGAATCAAAACAAGAGGAGAAGCCAAATAGGTTCTTAACTATAGAACAGCAACCTAATGGAAAATATATCGTTGTGGATGAAGAGCCTATTGATGGTCCTTCTCGTGCTATTATTCGTGAAACAGATGCAAATGGTAATGTCACTGAGCGTTTTATGAATGAAGCAGAGATGAAAGCTCTTGCAGAGCAGGAGTACAAAAAAGTAGAAAATGGTACATCTGAGACTGTGCAAGAGGGTGGTGGTAGTGCTGGAATGGGACTCGCTGGAACTATTTTAGCAGTAGCAGCAGGAAGTCTAATGGGAAATATGATTGGAAATGCACTTATGAACAATAAAAACTTTTCTCGAAATTCAAGTTCAACTAATAGAAGTGCTTATAGTCGTTCAGCAGCAGGAAAAGCTTCAAGAAGTAGCTCTTCTAAAAAAAGCTTTTTCGGTGGAAAATCAAAATCATCAAGCTCTAAAAGTGGAGGATTCTTCGGTGGCTAATATAAATAATGGACTCTATGAGCTAGAAGAGAAAAAAGCAGAAGCCTATTATGAAGCTGCAAATGAACTTTATGATATGTATGTTGAAGCAGTTGATCACATCATAGATAATGATCTATTTTTTGAAGTTGGGATCCCTTTTAATCTTATAGATGTCATCAAAAAATCGTGGGAAAATGATGTTCATTGGCATATCTATGGCTCATTTAGCTTTAGTGAAGATCTTAAACTTTTAGGCTTTAATGCAGACTCTCCATCATATCTTTATGAGACTGCACTTGCTCAGTATGAGACTCTTAAGGCTAACGGTATAGATGAAGAGAAGCAGTTTAATGAAGTTTATGAAAAAATAAGTGACAACTTTAAGCGTTTAATCACTCTCTTTGATGATACATCTGAGTTTGATGAGCGTTATGATGATTGGAGCATTCTCTTCTCATCTTTAGCTGATAATCAAGAGGATGAGAGAGCTGTTAGGTTCTTGCAACAGATGGCTGACGATGCTGGATTTAATACAGGTTTTGAGTATCTTCAAAATACACAGCTAGGTGAGGATGGTGTAAGTGATAGTGAAGATACTGAGTATGAGTACTGGTATAAACATTATAAATGGGAAGAGATGTCCTATAATGAGCCTGAACTACTCACTACACTTACAAATATTATGAATAATCAAAAGGCTATTATTTTAAACCCTGCATACACTGCTGTTTTTGAAGCTAAAGGAATTTTAAAAGTTCTTCGTGAGTTATATCCTGACTCCCCGTATCTCTCAGATGAAGAGAGTACAGAGTACCAAGCAAATGTATTTTTTGCTTATGAAGCTTGTGGTATTGGCTTTGTAAATGAGAAAAGTGAATTTATAGGGCATAGAATAATCTAGCCCTGTAACTTACTCTTTAATATAATTTTTCCACTCTCAACACCTGGTTGGTCATAAGCATTTATATACATAAACTTAGCACATACAGATGTAAGAAGTTCATACTCATACATTAAACTCGCTATTGCACTCTCATTCACACCATCTATAGTTATAACATCACATGGAATATCATTGAGATTATTGAGAGCCTCTATCGTTGAGTCTGCTTGCATATTTATGAGAGAAGAGAACTCTATGTTATCAAGATAGTTTAACTCTTCTAAACCATCTAATTCAATAGCTGGGATTTTGAGGTTGTTATCAAAATCATCTACTTTGATAACAGTTACAGTCTTATCTCTCTTCCCTCCAATAATCAGTTGTAAAAAAGAGTGTTGGTCAATGGGTCCAATAATTCCAACTGGTGTTAATCCCTGCCTAGTTGAGTTGATATCTATCTTTCCTAGTGATTCACCCCATAACTGAATATACCACTTGTTAAAACCTTCAAGTCTTGAAGAGTAAGAGAAGACTACATTGATATTAAAACTATTTTTATACTCTACAAAGAATCTTGCTTTTTTAATGATATTTCTATAGACATCTTTTTTAGCAAAAAATGAGTCGTGTGTTTTTTTAATCCCACTTAAAATTGCTTCAATATCTATTCCCACTATTGCAAGAGGAAGTAACCCTACAGGAGAAAAAACAGAAAAACGCCCACCGACATCTTTTGGAATCTCAAATCTTCTCATACCATGTATTTTTGCATAAGCATTCAATTTTGAGTCAAACTCTGTAATAATTACAGTATTACTTTTATCAATTTTCACAAGAGAGTTAATGTATTTGAAGATAGAGATAGTCTCAACTGTAGTCCCTGATTTTGAGATAACGATAAAGAGAGTATCTTCTAAATCAACACCTTCTAGTTTTGATTGAATATCAATAGGATCAGTTGTTTCAAGAAAAAAGAGTTTTTTACTCAACTCTTTAGAGTGCTTTAAAAATTTATAAATAGCATATGTACCTAAGGTACTTCCCCCTATTCCAATGACTACAATATTACTTTGTTTAACAATTGAAGCATATTCATTTATCTCTGAGATATCTTGATTGACAAGATTATAGTAACCTATAGTCTCTTTTTCAGCCTTTATTTCATTAAAGATATTTTCATTTGATATTGTCGGATTATAGTTATCTGTATAATGCATTATTTTCTCTCTCTTAAGTATATTGGAAACCTAGGATTTCCTTTAGATGTAAGGCCGTAATATTTAAAAGTTATTACAGTCCCTATTTTAGGTGGATTTTTTCTCTCTTGTTTTGAAAATCCACTTCCTATCTTTATAGTCTTAGAATTTTTCATCTCACAAAGTAAAGAACCTAGTAGCCCTTCAAACTTTCCTCGACCTTTTGTATAGCCTATAACTTTACACTCAGTATCTAAATAACTCTTCATCTTTAAAGCATTTTTATTTCTACCAGTGTAGTAAGGTAGAGAAGCATCTCTAAGAACAACACCCTCTCCAGCTCTACTCTCAACACTCTTTAAAAAGTTATTTAAGGCTATTCTATTTTTTATCTTTATCTGTTTGACAACTTTAAGATAATTTGACTCTTTAACAATAGAGAGTCTCTGTAGGAGTCCACCCTTGGCGTTTGGAACTTCAAAAACATTATAAGTTAAATCTTTCCATCGAGAAGTTGCTTTTTGAGTATTGACTATGGAAGATATAGTAGAGAAATCACTTCTCTTACTCCATAACTCACCATCAAGTTCCATATTTGGAAACTCTTTTGTAAAAAAAGCAGGAACAGCAAACACTTTTCCATTTCTAGAAATGAGTTTTTTGCCATCCCAAAAAGCTCTCACTCCATCGAGTTTCTCACTCATATACCAATGAGTAATATTACTATCTTTTTGGTACTCTTTAAGTAAAAATAGTTCTGGTTTATCTGCAAACAGAGATGCAAAGATAAAAACAAGAACTATAAGCTTCATATCTCTTAGTTACTTTTCCCATAGAAATAATTTGTAGCTTCAACAAAACCATCTACACTTCCACAGTCAAATCTTTTTCCATTAAATTTAAATGCTATAACTTTACCAATTTTAGCCTGCTCTAAAAGTGCATCAGTTATCTGTATCTCTCCAGCTTTTCCAGGTTTAGTCTCTTTTAAAATAGTAAAAATATCTGGAGTTAAGATATAACGACCAATAATAGCTAAATTTGAGGGTGCATCTTTAGGATCTGGCTTTTCAACCATATCATTTACACGTACTAAAGATCCATCTTCATATTTTGTGTCTTTAATAACATCTCCAGCGATAACTCCATACTTATTTGAGTCTTCAGGAGGAATCTCTTCAACTGCAACTATAGAGCATTGATACTTTTCAAAAAGTTCTACCATTTGAGTTAACACACCATCTCCATCATTATCACAAAGATCATCAGCTAGAACTACTCCAAAGGGTTCGTCCCCTATAAGTGTCTCTCCTGTTAAAATAGCATGCCCTAAACCCTTCATCTCAACTTGACGAGTATAAGAGAAAGTATAATCATTCACTATAGTTCGTATCTCAGTCATTAGAGTCTCTTTTGATGTACCATCTATCTGATTTTCTAACTCATAAGAGCGATCAAAATGATCTTCAATAGCACGTTTTCCTCGACCAGTAACTATAGCCATCGTACTCATTCCAGCAGATATAGCCTCTTCAACACCATACTGTAAAAGTGGTTTAGTTAAAACGGGTAACATCTCTTTTGGGATAGCTTTTGTAGCTGGTAAAAAGCGAGTACCATA
>CAZTNH010000072.1:0-6169 GCA_964615395.1 uncultured Sulfurimonas sp. | reverse complement strand
GCAGTAGCTTCAGCAACTGTTAAAGTTTCAAAGTTTTTAGCTTCAGCTTTTGCCCATGAAGAACCATCTTTACGAAGACCAACAACAACATTAACACCACTATCTCTTAAGTTTTCTGCGTGTGCGTGTCCTTGAGAACCAAAACCGATCATTGCAACTGTTTTGCTTTTGATTAGGTCTAAACTAGTGTCTTTGTCATAATAAACATTTAATGCCATTGTATTTCCTTGAGTAATATTAAGAGTTTTATCTTAAAAAATTTGTGGCATTATACTCAAAGTTTGGTAAAACTATTATTAGTTTTAGCTTATATGATTTAATAAAATTATTACTTTAAACTCATACTCTGTATAATACCACCAATAAACTATGAATATCAAGGAAATAATATGAAAAAATTTAATCTATTTAAAGAGATAATTACAGCAAAAAAGTCTGAAATCATTCAAGCTATCAACTCTCACAAAACTTTTGGTATAACAATACATGGAGATGTTAAGTATGAACCTTATGATGAGAAAGAGATTCTTATCTTTAGTGGAAAGCACTCGGCACAAGCTCTAAGTGCTTTAACACCTCCTGCTCCTGTAAAAATAGCAGATCTCTTTGGTAAGAACTATCAAATAGTTGAAGACGAGGATAGAGTTCTTATAAAAGCTTTTTCTAACTGGCAAGAATTGATCGGTCTTAATATGCCACGATGCTCTTATGATGACACTACAGCTGATGGTGTTGCTGAGTTTTCATGTAAAGAGCTTGAAGAGATTGGTTGGCAAGCGACTGAGTTTAACATCAACTACAGAAATCTTGTAGAAGAGATAGAAGAGAAGTGTGATGGTTATGTTTTATGTATAGAGCAAGAAGAGCCTCAGTACCAGTTTAGTGGCTTAGGCTTTATAACTAACGATAAACAAGCTGAAGAAATCATGTTTGAGTATGCTAAAAAACATGTTATCCATATGATGGAGACTCATGAGGACTTTGTAAAAGAGCACTTAACAGATGATGAGATAGATGCTGCTAAATTTTTTGGAGTTATGTAAGCCTTGTCTCTTCATAAACAGCAAATTTCCATTGAACATAAATATAGAGGGAGTGTGGTTCTCCCTGACAATGTAGAGGCAAAAAATGTATTTTTTCGTACAAAACAGGCCTATGCAAACCATGAGAAGATGGGTGTTCACATTCTCTTTTCAAAATCAAAACTCTCAAAACTCAAACGCTATCAAAAAGGCTCTTCAGAGAGCGAACTAGAGAACTTAGATCTCTATATAGAGATGGGAGAGATACTTGGATTTTCTACTGATGATGCAGTGAAACTTAAAAATGCTATTCTTTTTACAAATGATAGTGCACATAGTAATTTTAACATCACAAAAAGACTGAAACTCATTAACAAAAAGCAGAAAAGTAAAGCATCAAATAGCTTTCTTTTTTGGGATATTGAGAATTTTTCAAGTATAAGCTCTATATTTAATGACATAATTGAGAAGTATGAGATTGAAGATGAAAATATCTTTTTAGCAGCTAATCCTGACTCTTTGTATCTCAAACGTGCTGAGTGGGAAGCGAATCTTTATGACTATGGAAAAACACTTAATAGTTTTAACTTTATAAAGTGTGACCATGGAAAAAATGTAGCTGATGATGTTTTACTCGATGAGTTCATAAACGCCAAACTTCAAAATACAAATGTATTTATACTTACATTTGATAGAGAGTTAAAAGAGCGCTTTACAGAAGTAACTCACCCTAGTAACAATCTTTTTATAATGGGAAAGTAACTTTATAAGATTTTAGGCTCAGGTTTTCCTATGAAATATCCCTGAGCATAATCTACACCTAGCTCTTGGACTACATCAAAGACCTCTTGAGAGTGAACAAACTCTGCTACTATTTTTTTATTTAATTTTCTAGCAAAAATTATAATTGTTTCTACTACTAGTCTTGCATTTTTATCGGTATTGATATTTTTAACTAAAGAGCCATCTATTTTCATATAGTCTGAACGCATTTTTGTCATATGCTCAAAGTTTGCATAACCACTTCCGAAATCATCAATGGCAACATTGGCACCACTCTCATAAACTCTATCAATGAACTTACTGATTGCTTCTGCATTCTCACTCTCTTGTGTCTCAAGAATCTCTATCGTAAGTTGTGATGATACATCAAACTCTTTAATTTTTTCAAAAAGGTATGCACTTGTTTGTCTGTCAAATATATCGCTAAACGCTAAGTTTATACTAAAATCATACCCATTTTTAGAGAAGTACTCAAATGTTTTTTGAATCATAACTCTTGTAATCTGAGGATAGAGTTTTATCTTTTGACTTATCTCTAAAAATGAGAAAGGAGATAGCACTTTAGTTTCACTCTTTTGTAAACGCACGAGTGCCTCATACTTCGTAATCTTTCTCTTTTTCATATTATATAATGGTTGGAAATAGGGAACTATTTTATCACTATTTATAGCATCTTTAATTTTATTTGCCATTAAAATATTTTGTTCATATTTCTTTGAAAGTTCTAAGTCATTGTTAAATATCATATAGCCAACACCTGCTTTCTTCGCAAGTTTAAGAGCCATGTCAGCATTTAGTAAACCTGTATTATCATCATTTATTAATGCTGCTGCTACGGTAACGGTAACATGAGCAAAATGACCATCTTTTATGACAAACTCCTCCTCTTCAATATATTTTATACACTTTTTAAGTCTATCCTCTATAGAGTTTTGAGTATTTGCTATATTTATAATAATAGCAAATTCATCAGATGGTAGTTTAAATACTTCAGCTGACTCTGGATTTACTAAGTTACTTAAAACAGTAGCGAGCTGTTTAAGAACCATATCCCCAACTTCATGTCCATAAAAATCATTTAAGGTTGTAAAGTCATCAATATTTATAAGAACAACCATCTTGCCTAAACTCTCAGAGACTCTTTTTATAAGAGAGAGTCTATTTGGAAGGGCAGTAAGTGAGTCATAATATGCCTGATGATAAATATATCTTGAACTCTCTTCAATACGCTCTTCAAGAGAGTTGTTAAGCTCTTCAAGTTCATTAGAGACTCTATTTGCTAAATGTGCTAAAACATGTTGTGTATCTATACTAAATTTGTGTGAAGCTTTATCACTTAAATGAGGCTTTTGAAGGAGAGGATCATTACTTTCACTTAAAGATAGGATAGTCATCGTTCCATTTAAAAGTTGTGCAGAACCCTCATTTGAGAAAAATTCACCATAGGTAAAGAAACCTGCCATCTCGCCAATAGGTGAAAATGCTTCCAACTCATCCAAAATATAATCTTTCATAAATCTACGACGAGCCATACAGGAGTAAACAAAAACTGCCTCCGATTTATTCTTCATACTCTCTAACATTTTACGAACATTATAATCACTATTTTTAAGAATCGTTTCTATATTTCCAACACCAAAACGAACTTTTTCACCCTCTGCTATATTTCCTGCAAAAGTTAAAGAACCATCCTTATGTTTAAACAGAACAGCACGACCTACTGAAACACCATTTTGTATAGTTATCAGAGGAAACTCTATGCCTACTTGTGGTAAATTTTCGGCAAGTTCAGGTCCCATATATTTTTTATATATATCAACAGTAGTTATTCCGTCTATCTCATAAACTCTATTTTTTATAGCTTTTGTGACTAGCATCTCTTTACCTATTGGCATCCAATCAAATGAATAACTTGTAGTTACTTTTAATTTTTGACCATTTAAAGAGACTCCAACTACACCATTTGAAACAATTTGCTCCTTATCAAAAACATATGTTTTAACGAGTTCACCATTATCAGCAGCCAATCCACCTGATATAGTTATATCTGAGGATATAGAGTTTATTCCTTTAATATACTCTTCACCATTTGTATAGATACCATCAGCAAAAGATATAATAGCCTGCGTATCATCAACAATGATTTTTTCTGCCAGCAGTTTACCCATATCATAACTACTAGTATTGTTCTCTTTATTCTCAATCAAGACAGAAGAGAGATTTGTCTGCTCAAAACTTGTAAAAGTAGCAACACTCTCTGCTTTTACATATACTTTTCCCTTATCAATTATACCATCAGTAGTAGTGCCTATGAGCACAGAAGAGGGAAAAAAGTTTTTAAAGTACTCTTGAATAAGCTTAATTTGTGTTAAATCCGTGTTTGCATAAAAAAGCTGTATAAGCATTTGAGGAGAATCTATCAAATTCTCATCTATTTGGCTCTCTAATTCAGACACATTTTCAAAGCTATATATAAAATTTTTCATGTATAAAGTTTATCTAAGTAAAGGTTAAACATTCTTTAAGACTTGGAAAAAACTTTAAATTATAAAAAAGAGAGCAAAGAGTATAGGTTGATGTGATAAATATATCACTAAAGAGTGTTTTCCTATAGTTGAAAAGAAACTATTCATTCTATTGTTATGATTAAAAAAAAGATTATCAAAGAGTAGTTTATGTAGATTATATGTGGCAAATACTATACCTAATAGAAAGACTCCAAACCAAGGAAAGATAGTTGCCAAATCTTCTGTGTATCTTATAGGAAGATGTAGAGGTGCTTGAAGTATCTTAAATAGCCAGTGCATACTTAAAAAATGAAAATTATATCCTGCTATTATCACCACCCCTAAGAGTAGAGAAATTTTAGGGATATTTAAAAAGAGTAAACCAACTATGGAAGCGAATAAGAAAAAATGAAGTATGCCAAAATAAATCCATGTAGATGGGAACTGTGTATAACTTCCTATACTTACTAAAAGAGATGCTAAAGTTAAGATAATAACTCTTCTTCTAGTTTTTATAAAGTTTATTCCATGTTCATTGGCAAGTTTAAGGCTAATACCCGAGGAAAAAACGAACATTGTAACAATGGTATAACGAAAGTATCTCCAAAATTCATCATGCTTAATATCTAAGTTTAGATAATGAAAATTGTTTAAATCAAAGCTAAAATGGAAAACAACCATCATAAAAAGAGCATAACCCCGAAATATATCTAACCCTACAACTCTCATCTATTTCTTTTTTATTGAGTAGAGATAACGCTGTAAAATTATCATAGCAGAGATTGAGTCCACTCGTCCATCTCGTACCTGTTTTATTTCACCTTTCATTAAAGCCTCTGCCTCTTTAGAACTTCCCGCTTCATCTTGATAAAAAACTTCACCCTTAAAATCAACAAGGTTCATAAAGTGTGCTATTCGTCTTCGCATCTCATCTTCACTACTTCCACCAAGAGGTATGCCAATAACAACAGCATCAGCTTCCCACTCTTTGATAACAGCACGAACTTCATCCGAAGCTTGATTACGGTTTTTTCGCATAACAGCTTGAAGAGGTGTTACCAAATCTTTATGTGCAGAGTAAGCCAAACCGATTCTTTTAAGCCCTAAATCTATAGCAATATATTTCAAATGAACTCCCTACTTTCCAAGACAAAATGAACCAAACATCTTATCTAACATCTCATCATTTTCAAAAGGTCTCGTTATACTTGACATCTCTTTAACAGCTTCATTAAGGTGAAATGAAAATATCTCTAACTCTTGATCCTCTAAAGGGATAAATGCCTCTTCTATATTTTTCATCGTTTCACTCACAGCATTTATCTGACGAGTAGATATAAGCATCACTTCATCCGAAGAGTTACTTCTGTTCATAATCTCTTCAAGAGCATTTACTAAAGAACTTACATCATCTTTTGAGTTTAAGTGAAGATCAAACGCCAGATTATCAAGAGAGAACTTCTCCTCTAAATCTACCTTGTTTTTAATCACTATCATATTTTTAGAGTCTCTATACTTCTCAATAAGTCTCGCTATCTCTAAATCTTCATCATCACTCAGACGAGAGTTATCAAAAAGTGCTACAACTATATCTGCTGACTCTATAGCCTCTAAGGATCTCTCAATTCCTATGCGTTCTATCTCATCGTTTGCTTCACGGATTCCCGCTGTATCTACAATGCGAATTAAATGTGTCCCAATCTTTACCTGCTCTTCAATAGTGTCACGAGTTGTCCCAGCTATATCACTTACAATGGCTCTATCAAAATTCAAGAGGGCATTTAAAAGTGAACTTTTCCCAACATTCGGTTTTCCAATGATAGCTACACGAAAGCCTTGCATAAGTCCCTCACGAGA
>CAZTNH010000071.1:0-6175 GCA_964615395.1 uncultured Sulfurimonas sp. | reverse complement strand
TGGGGCACCCCAAAGAAATGTGGGAACTTTCTGCTCAACTAAAGCACTCAGACTCTTAGTAAGATTTTTTGCATTCATCTATAACCATCCTATATTTTCACTCTGTATATGCTTTCCAAAGTTAGCATTTGTTTTTACTGCTCGCTCATATCTTCTATCTAGTTGGAGTTGATAGAGTATCTCAACGGGGGTACTCTCATTTTTTGCCAACTCTAAATGATAGTTGCCATTTTTATAAGCCTCTTCCAAAAGTGCTACAGGCATTGCACTGTTTTGATGGAGAAGCTCTTGAAGTTTTATATTTTCTTCACCCAAAAGAGACTCAACGAGTGAACTATCTAAAGAGCTATTTGATGATAATGAGAGTTTCACCTCATCTAGGTTTAGGGCTAAAAGTGTTTTTTGCATCTCAAAAGTGAGTGTTTCATTGAGTGCTAGATTTATATCAAAATCTCTCAAAAGCATAAACTTCTCATCATCAAGCTCTATACTCTGTGCAATATTTTCACCAAATGCCACTTCACTCATAAGCTCTTGGACTAAAGAGAGTTTTAACTTTTTGTTAAAGGAGAGTGCCTCATGTAAAAAAGCCTCACCACTCTTAAAAAGTCTCTCCTGCATAGCCTCATCAAGATAAATACTCATAGCGATAGCCATCCGTATTTTAGGGTGAAAGCTCATAGGTTCTAACTTATAAATGGCGTTTAAAAGTTCTGAGGATTTAGCTTGATTTACTAGATGGATAAAGCCAGTTGTAGCATACTGAACATTGTGATTTCGTTCTATATTTTCATAAAACCTTGCGATAAATGCCGCACTTACATCACGGTTCTCATCATTTTCAAAAAAATCCTCTCCACCCCATGAGTACATCTTTATGAGTTTAAAAAAAAGAGCATCAGGTAGCATAGAGTTCTCTATAAAACTCTTCAATCGCTCTTTATCGTGAGAGAGTTTAAGACTCATCAGTAGAGTTGCAGAGTCCATAGAACTTGCCAACTCTTTTTCTAAAACATCTATAGATATGGCGTTTAACTTTTTGCTCTCATACAGCTCATCACTTAGGTTCTGCTCAAAGGGTGTCATCATTCGACCATCTACTATAAGAGTAACATCATCACTATACTCTTTTACAATCTCTATCTTATGATATTTTAATTGAGAAAGAAACTCTTCATTTGAAAAAGCACGAGATTTTCCAAAAAGAAGAATGCTACTATTTTTGAAATCTACTAAATCCATAAACTACTCCTCTTCCTTTTTTGAAATCAAATAATATGTAATTCCTAAAGATAAAACAAGTGCAGCAGTCGCAAAAATATAGTTAGGAGAGAGATCTTTAAAATCAATAATAATCACCTTTCTCGCTATTGCCATAAGAGCAGTTGCGATTACTAACTTTATAGGCAAAACATCTGTACGTAAATATAAAACTAAATTTTGATAAATTTCTATAGCTATTAAAACGGCTAAAAATGCAGCAAATGTTTTAAAGATATCAGATATATTTAGTAACATAAATGGCTCTTCTAAGAGGTTATGATAAAGCACATAAATAACATCTGCAACACCCCAAAAGATCACTATCACCATCAATATTGACAAAATTTTTACAGCGAATTTTATGGCCTTATGTAAAAATGCTAACAGAGCATCTTCGTGTTCTGTTGGTAACTCTTCATGTCTTCTCATGCTATATTCTCCACTATTACTCTTAATTAGTTCAATTCTAACATATATACTTTAAATCCACTTCACCTTAAAAACTTCCTTAATTCCTGAAAGGATTAATGTAGGAAGAGATGCAATAGCTATCACCATGATAAGATGTTTAAGGCTTATAGATGCAGTTCCTAACGCCATATGTCCAAAAGGTGTATAGACCATAAATAAAGAGAGTACGGATGCAATAACTATGGCATAAAGAAGATAGACATTTTCAAATGGATTTCGTCTAAAGATAGTCGTAAATGTTCTCGCGTCAAATATATGAAAAAGCTGTCCAAAAACTAAAGTTAAAAACGCCAAAGTCTGAGCATACTCTACAGTAACGCCCTTACTCAAAGCAAAATCAAAAAGCCAGTAGGTAATCCCACCCAGAACAAGCCCTCTTAATATAATACGAGAAGCTAGATTGTCAACAAAAAAGTCTTCATCTTCTGTTCGTGGTTTTTTCTTCATAAGCCCTGGTTCTTCTCTCTCTAAACCAAGTGCTAAAGATGGAATCCCATCACTTACAAGGTTTACCCAAAGAATCATAAGAGGTGCTAGTGTCATAAGAGGATGGTCTCCCATAAGTATAAACGCCAAGAGTATAGCTACAACCTCACTCACATTTGCAGTAAGCCCTTGTCTTATAAACTTTTTAATGTTGTCATAAATACGACGACCCTCACGAACAGCTTTGACTATACTTGTAAAGTTATCATCAAGTAAAATCAGGTCTGAGGAGTCTTTGGCAACATCTGTTCCTGTTATTCCCATAGCTATTCCTATGTTGGCAGTTCTGAGAGCTGGAGCATCGTTTACTCCATCACCTGTCATTGCAACGACTTCTCCATTTGCTTTGAGTGCATTTACAATTCTGAGTTTATGTTCAGGGGCTACTCTTGCAAAAACTGGAGTATCTTTGACTACCTCTTGAAGTTCGCTATCTTTCATAGCATTTATCTCACTCCCTACTACAACTTTTGTGTTATCTGCATAAATGATACCTATATCTTTAGCGATAGCTGTCGCAGTTGCAGCATGGTCTCCTGTAATCATCACAGTTCTGACACCTGCACTATGACACTCGGCGATAGCAGGTATAACCTCTTGACGTGGAGGGTCTATAATGCCGTGAAGTCCTAAAAAGACAAAACCGTCCTCATAACTCTCTTGAGCTAAATCTAACTCATCCTTACTTATCTCTTTGTAAGCGATGGCAAGTGTTCTAAGTGCTTGTGATGCGAACTTTTCTATGGCTTCATCTATGTGATGGTGCACGGAGTCATTTAATGCCTCTACACTCTCCCCTAAAACAATAGAGTTACTTTTCTGAGCGACAACATCAGGAGCACCTTTTACCATTACATAGTATTTTCCATCAGCTGTTTTTGCGACTACACTCATAAGTTTACGTTTAGAGTCAAAGGCGAAAGTATGGAGTATCTCGACTCCATCTGCTATCATCTTCTCTTTAACTAAACCAGCTTTTGATGCGGCAACTGCAACTGCACCCTCAGTAGGTGTCCCTATAATGCTATGAATGCCATCCTCTTGCACGATTTGTGAGTCATTACACAAGGCTGAGATTTCAAGGAGTTTATGAAGGTTTGCATTTTTTGTAGGATCTATCTCATTTTGAGACTCATCACTAAAAGAGCCCTTTGGTTCATAGCCTTTTCCACTTACACTGTAGTACTCTCCTCCTGCATATATGGAGAGAACTTGCATCTTGTTTTGAGTGAGAGTTCCTGTCTTGTCGGAACAGATAACAGTTGTTGAACCTAGCGTTTCAACTGAGGCTAGTTTTCTTACAAGTGCATTGTTTTTTGCCATCTCTTTAGCACCGATAGTCAGAACTATAGTCACAACAGTTGGAAGTCCCTCAGGAATAGCAGCAACGGTTAGAGAGATTCCTATGTTTATCATATCAAGAAAACTCATCCCTTGTTCTATCCCTATACCGATGACAATGGCAACTATAGTAAACGCCGCCCCGATAAGAATCTTAGAGAGTGAGTGAATGCGCTCTTGAAGTGGTGTCATCTCCTCTTTTGTCTCTTGCATAAGTGTCGCTATGTGACCTAGTTGTGTGTTCATACCTGTCTCACAAACTACTGCTAGACCACTTCCTGCTAAGACCTGAGTACCCATAAATGCCATGTTTTTCCAGTCACCTATGTCTAAATCATCACCATCTATAGCTTCAACAGCTTTTAAAATAGGCTCAGACTCTCCAGTAAGTGCGGCTTCTTCTATGAGCAGTTGATTTGATTCTAGTATACGAACATCAGCTTGAACCTTTCCACCAGTCACTAACTTCACTATGTCCCCTCGAACAAGAGAACTAGCAGGGACTTCTTGCCATAAAGAGTCACGTTTGACCTGAACTATGGGTGTTGACATATTTTTCAGAGCGTCCATTGACTTGTGCATATTCATCTCTTGGAGATACCCTATGATAACATTTATCATAATAATGACAAATATCGCTATAGCATCTATGATATGACCACTATAAAGAGAGAGAAGTACCCCAAAAGAGAGGATGATAATAAGAGGATTTTTAAACTGCTGTATAAATATCATAAGTGCAGAGACTGAGTTTTCAAGTTTTAAAATATTTTCACCATCACCTTCCAATCTCTTTTGAGCTATATCTTTGGAAAGACCTCTATCCACACTACTTTTAAATTCATCTAGTATATGATTAGTAGATTTTTTATAGAACATTTTATACTCCCTCTTTTCTTAAATTTATCATTCATTATAACAAGATTTTTATAGATCATTTTAACTATTTATGATAACATAGTATTATATATCAAACTTAGAGAGATTCAATGCAAATTTACGCACCTTGGGAGAAAGCTTTTAAAAAAGTTTCCACACCATTAGAACACTTTATTCACGCACAAACAACAACGGGTATTATTCTTATGTTTATGACCGTTTTAGCCTTGGTTTTAGCGAACTCTGCTCTTACTCAAGATTATGCTGATTTTTTTCATACAGAGGTTGAGTTTGTTGTTGGCTCTTGGCACCTAGAACATACTATCCACCACTGGATAAATGATGGACTTATGACTATCTTTTTCTTTATCATTGGACTAGAGATCAAACGTGAAATATTAGTTGGTGAACTCTCTAACATTAAAGTTGCTATACTCCCTATACTAGCAGCTATTGGTGGGATGGCACTTCCTGCTCTTATATTTACATTGTTTAATTATGGAGGTACTGGTGCTAATGGTTGGGGTATCCCTATGGCTACAGATATTGCCTTTGCCATCTCAGCACTTGTACTTTTAGGAAAACGTGTCTCCCCTGCTCTTGTTACCTTTTTAGTTGCTTTAGCTATTGTCGATGACCTTGGTGCTGTTATAGTTATTGCAATTTTTTATACTGAGCAGATTCACCTTATTCCTCTTGGTTTAGCTGGTGTCTCTTTTTTAGTTATGATTCTTTTTAACCGTGTTGGGATTCATATGATATTACCATATTTTATCCTTGGCCTGTTTATGTGGTTTTTTATGCTTGAGTCAGGTGTTCATGCGACTATAGCAGGTGTTATAGCTGCCATGGCAATTCCTTCTAAACCCAAAAGAACACCTTCAGACTTTACAACCCATACAAAAAATCTACTTGATGAGTATGATAACTATCCTGTTGCTACAGACTATACTATGCACGAAAAACAGAAAGCGATACTTCTAAGCATAAAAGATAACATCGACTCAGTAAGTTCACCCTCTGCACGACTAGAACATGATTTACATCTTCCTGTAGCACTTATTGTTATCCCTCTTTTTGCCCTTGCAAATGCTGGAATAAGCATAGATTTTTCATCTATTGGAGAGACTATTGTGCAACCTGTCTCCTTAGGTATTATCGCAGGACTCATTTTAGGAAAGGTTATAGGTATAGCAGGAGTTGCTTGGCTTGCCATAAAACTGGGTATTGCCAAACTTCCAGAAGCTAGTAGTATGAGTCAAATCTTAGGTGTTGCATTTCTTGGAGGTATAGGTTTTACTATGAGTATATTTGTAGCAGACTTAGCGTTTATGGGGAGTGATACACTTATATTTCAAGCGAAAATAGGAATTCTCTGTGCTTCCCTGTTTTCGGGACTTTTTGGGTACATTTGGCTAAGATTCATAGCAAAAAGCTAGTTTTAATTTTAACTCTTTATAGTGTAAAAAATTAAATATTTAAGAGTGGGAAATTATGCAAATTACTCCAAATAATAATGAAAAAACTTTTGAAAAATCTGTTTTACTTGTAACCAAAACAGATCTCAAAGGGAAGATAACTTATGCGAACAAAGCTTTTATGAATATAGTTCAGATGAGTGAAAGTGAACTTATAGGTAGTCCGCACAACATTATCCGTCATCCAGATATGCCAAAAATCATCTTTAAACTCCTATGGTCTTATCTTCAAGAGGGCAAAGAGATTCATGCTTATG
>CAZTNH010000070.1:0-6336 GCA_964615395.1 uncultured Sulfurimonas sp. | reverse complement strand
TACTTCGTAAAAATGAACTACTCCATGATTTTATTGGTCTTGATATTATCTATTATGAAGAGCATTATGAGACAAATCTTCGTGGAGAGAGAACTCATGTTGCTTCTTTAGTGGCTAGAAAAGCATAGATAAGTAAGAGGGTTTTTTCTAAAGACCTTCCATTAAAATACTCCAGAGTCTATCAACTTCTTTATCACTTAAAAAGAGGGTAGAGTAGTTTTCATAGAGTTCACTAAGTGCATCTTTTTTGATGCCTAGTGTGTGGGTACAGTTGTAGTGTGTAGGTAAATAAGCACGAATGAGTGAAACATCACCTTGAATCTCTTTAGAACATAAAAAGCAGTAAAACTCTTTATGTAAACGCCCCTCATGTGCTAAGAGCTTGACATAGGACTCTATAGCTACACGTTTAGGGTTCTGTTTGTTCCAATTATCTGAAGCATTATCCAAAAGTTCAAAATAAAATGAGCCTAAATCTTCTGCATCTTTAAGATGTTTAAAAAAAAGTCCTGTAAAATCTTGCCAAAGACGAAGGAGTTTATAGTCGTTTATCCATTTAAAACCGATATGGATAACATCTTTAAGTCTATTAATAGTACTTTTAGCAGATGTTTCTATCTCATAGTCAATTTTAAAACCGATATTTATAGTACCATGACGAGCACCATAAAATCTATAGAGAGTCTCTAAGTTTCCATCAGAAAGTATTGTAACAATAAGATCTTCTTCCTTAACTCTGTTAAGATTTATAATGTAACCTTGCATTATTTCATTTTAAACGAGTTTCCCATCTTTTTCAACTTTTGAAGAGACAACTATTTTATTTTCTATTTTAAGTATTCTATCACAAAGAGGGAGCATAGCTTCATCATGGGTTACCATGATAACTGCTACATCTTGCTCTATTGCTATACGTTTAAGCATCTTTACAACATCTATAGAACGAGCTAAATCAAGTGCTGCTGTCGGTTCATCTGCTAAAATAATCTCTGGATGATTTGCTAAAGCTCTTGCTATGGCAACCCTTTGATTCTGACCACCTGAGAGTGAAGAGGGTATAGCTTCTGCCTTATCTCCAATATCAAAATACTCTAAAAGTTCCATAGCCTTTTCATTTGCTTTCTCTTTAGAAACACCATTTACTTGTGAAACTAATGTTACATTCTCAATAACATTTAAAAAAGGTATAAGATAGTGTGCTTGAAAGATAAAGCCAATCTTTTCACGACGTATTTTACGTGTTTCTTTAGTGAGCCATCTGTTTTCATAAACTTTCTCATCTCCAAGCCACATAGTACCACTCGTTGGCTCTTCAACACATCCTATCATCATAAGTAGGGTTGTTTTACCTGCTCCACTAGGGGCTATAAGTGCTACGAGTTCACCCTTGTTTACTTGAAAGTTTGCACCCTCTATAATGCTAACAAGACTCTCATCCTTACCAAATCTTTTAACAAGATTTTCTACTCTTATACTTTGTTTTTTCATCTTAACCACCAATAGCTGCCGCAGGGTCAGCACTTATAACTTTCTTCACACCTACAAACGATGAGAGGATAGATGCCACAATAACAACTAAAAAGAGTATCCAAGCATCAGGAATCTCTAAAACAACTCTTTTTGGAAATTTACTATAAATTAGATGAGAAAAAACATTTCCAAAGACAAAGGCTAAAAATCCTAATAGAAGAGTTTCCTGCACAATCATCTTAATGATAATAGAGTTTGGAATCCCGATAAGTTTCATAATAGAGATCTCTTTCATCTTTTCCAGAGTCATAGTATAAATAATCAATGCGATAATAATTGTAGAAACAACAACTAAAATAGCTGTAAAAAGACCTATCTGTTTAGAAGCTCTCTCTATAAGATTTTTTGTTAAGATATTCATCTGTTCTTGATTTGTATAGACACTTTTATGTTTATACTCTCGTATAAAACCTGCTACACTATTAACATCATATCCTTTTCTAATAGTAGCTACGATAGTATTAACCATATGAGAATCTCCACCCATTATACCACGAGCTCTATCGTTACGTATTCGTGAGTTTGAGTATAAAAACTGTAACTCTTGAGCATCTTTTAAAGAGACATAGACAAGTAAGTCTCCACCCGAAGAGACAGCTCCATGAGTAATACCCACAACTGTATAGATATTTCTACCAAGTGTTACTTTCTCTTTAAGTTTAAGTCCTAGCTTTTCATTCACTACGATTTCATAATGACTTTTTTCAATCCCTCTACCTTTAATTAAGCGTTTAGGGTTGATAGGGTTTATCTCTCCATAAGGATCGTAACCAAGAGCCACTACCCGTACCTGTTTAGAGTGAACAAGAATTTGAATATTTTGAAAAGTAAGTGCTGCTGTTTTTGCAACCCCATCTATAGCTTTGAGTGTGTTTCTTAAATCTTCATGGACTCTTGAAGCTGCTGCAAAAGGTCCAAGAGTATCTTCTTGAACTACCCATAAATCCACATTTACATCATCTAAGAGCACTTCAGCATCAACTATCATACCTCGATAGACACCTATCATAATCAAAACAATACCAAGTAGCATTCCTACACCCATAGCAGTTACTATAAACTTCCCTAAGGTGTGTGATATGTCTTTTTGTGCTAGATTAATCATTAGTGTACTTTCATACCCTCTACAAGGGCTTTGTTATGTTCTGATGCTAAGAGAATTGTTGCATTAGTATTAAAGTTTTTAAGAGCTACTTTATTATTGCTAATTGCTAAAATTTCTACAGTTTGAAAATGAGCTCTGTTTGCTTGTTTTACCCAAACACCACTTTTACCTTCTATGTAAATAAGAGCTTCAGCTGCAATTTTTACAACATTTTCAAGGTGTGATACTTTTATAGTAACTTCTGCTTGTTCATTCATATAAAATGGTAGTGGAAGTTTCTTAAACGCTACATCTACTTCTCTCTCTTGTGTCACTGCATCACTTTGTGGTGCTACTCTTTTTACATAAGCTTCATAGTATTTGTTAGCTTGAGAACGAAGTTTTATTTTCGCACTATCTCCTACATGAATATCACCACTTATTCTCTCATCAACATAAGCTTTTATCCATACATCATGAGGTGATACAATTTTAAATATACTCTGTGTAGCTCCTAAAGCTTGTGCTATTTCTGCATCTTTAGAGATAACATATCCATCTATTGGAGCATAAATTTTATAACGAGATAGTTTTTCTTGAAGAGCAGCTACACTTTTTTTAGCACGCTTAATCTCTGTTTTTGAAGATTTTATATGAGCTGATGTCACTTCCATCTGTGCTTGAACAACTTCTAAATCAGCTTTTGCTTTATCATACTCTGATTGTGATGCAAAAGAGTTTTTTCTTAGCTTTTCATAACGTGTGTAAGTAACCTTAGCCAGATTTTTTTGAGCTTGTAAAGAGTTTAACTCTTTTTCTGAAGCAATCATATCTGAGTATGCTTTTGTAACAGAAATTTTACTCTCTTGAACGAGTATAGGTAAATCTACAGGGTCAAGAGTAGCAAGCAGGTCTCCCTTTTTTACCCAAAAACCAGCATCAGTATGAAGTGAAAGGATTTTAGCATTTACACCTGCCGTAATATTATATATATTTTTTGCATCTAATGTTCCGATACCAAAAACTTTAACATCTAAGTTCCCTATTGAGGCATGGAGTGTTTTATATGTTGTCTTTGGAATGTAGACCTTGTTGTAAAAAACAGTAGCCCCAATAGCAATAACAAGTAGTGCTATAAGGTATTTGTAGATACTTTTCATTATATTTTTCCTTTGAGATATTCTATTCTATTAATTGCCATACTTTTAAGGTAGTAGGCTTCTAAAAGCCCAAGTTTTGCATTGAGTACAATACTTGTAGCATCTAAAACTTCTATGTAAGTGCTTAAACCCTCTGTATATCGTCCATCAAGTACTTTTTTTGTCTCTTTTGCAGACTCTATTTCAGCTTTTTTTGCTTCTATAGTTTTATTGTGATGTTTAATATCTATAATAAGTCTTTCAAATTCATCTTTAAGTGCTAACTCTTGAGATGCTTTTTGTTCTATCGCAATAGAAGAACCTATTTTGGCTTTTTGACTCTCTGCACTTACTCGTCCACCGCTATATAATGGTATACTAAAAGTAATACCTGCAAGTTTTGCATCATAAGCATTGAGTGTATCTACATGTGAGTAAGATGCAATAGCATCTATAGAACCATAGTGTTTCGCTTTAGCTGACTTATGTAAGAGAAGATTTTTTTCAATATTTTGTGTGGAAATTTTGAGTGTATAGTTTGTATTAAGTATCTCTTGTTCACTACTCTTATCAACAGTACTCTCTTGTTTTAAAAGTTCTGTTTGAAGTAAAACACCTTCTTGTATATCTTCACCCATATAAAGGGAGAGAGTTGTTTTAGCTTTGTCAAACGAGGCATTTGCTGCAGCAAGATTCTCTTTTGCACTATAAACAGCAGATAGAAAACGGCTTGCATCTGCCTTTGTTTTTAAACCCTCTTTGACTAATGCTAAAGATTGTTTATAGTAAGCTATTTTAGCTTCTAAATCTTTTTCTCTTACTGTAATTGCTTCAGATTCTACTATCATAGTTTCATATAATGATTTGACTTTATAAACAAGTAGAGCTTTCATCTCTTTTAATGAGAGTTGTGAAATTGTTTTATCTATATTTGCAGCATCAACTTTTGAAGATGTTTGTGAAAAATCCCAAATTTTCTGTTTGACTGATGCTGTAGCACTCCAACCATCATCATCAATAGTGTTAAAAGTACCATTTTGAGGAAGGACAAAAGTTTGAGTTACATTATAATTAGCATCTAAATTCACCTGTGGAAGATAAGATGCATAACTAGATTTATAAGAAGATTCTGACTGTTTAATCTTTAAACTAGAAGATTTAATATCAGGATGGTTTTCTAGTGTTTTATCTATACTCTCTTGAAGTGTTAATGTCTGTGCAGACAGAAAAGTTCCAAAGAGAAGTGAAATAAGTGTCAATTTGTGTTGTTTATTCATCTTTATCCTTTATCATTCTTATTGAACGATTTCTATCACCTTGTCAGCATTATCAAAAAGAGTTTTTACCATATCTTGAAATCTTGTTGGAAAACTTTTGATATCTTCCTCTTTCGCATCAGGTTTAATAGCACTCATAAGAATTGCCATAGGATTTACAACAACTTGTGGTTTGTAGTTGATACAAACACTTTTATCTGTATCAAGACGAGTGAAACGAATATCACACTCAATATCTGCACCAAAAAACAGTAACTCTCTACGATTATATTTTCCAGTTGGAATACCACCAAAACCAAAATCAATAGTCGCACCTGTAATATTTGATAAAACAGAACCAACTACACCAGCATTCTCTTCAGTTGGAGTTTTTTTAATTTCAACTTTAATTTCACCTCTTTTTGGAATTTCATCACCATAAAGTGCTTGAAGTCCTTTAAGTGCTACTAAGTAAGCACCTGCAACAGTACCACAGCTATGACCTGCTGTTTTTACGATATCTACATAAGTGAGTTCTATTATACCATCATCATTTACACCAAGAAATTGGCTTAAATCATCATAAACAGTAATTTTTTCTATATCATCAAAAAAAGCTAAATATTTCATTATCTCATACCTCTTCCCATACCTTGACCCATACCACCATGACCTTTAGCCTTAGACGATTGAGCTAAAATGTAATCTGCTATAGTACTTAAATCTGCATCACTTAAACCTGAAAAAGCGGGCATAGCACTTTGAGAAAAGTATGGATATTTTCCTTTAGAACCATTTTTAATACTGTTCATAATAGTCGCTTTAGCATTTGCACCTTCAAAACGTTTGTTTCTTATTCCAATACCTGCAAAAGCTGGTGCAGCTTTTTTACTTGCCACTGCATGACATGCTAAACAACCATTTTGTTGGATTAAACTCTCTGCTGAGTTTGCAAGAAGAGAACTTCCAGCAAATAAACCCATTAATAATATCTTATATTTTAACATTTTTAATTCTCCTATATATAATGTTTAAATTGTACTCTCTCAACGTTAATCTAATGTTAACTTCGATTTAAGAGTTAAAAGAAGTGTATTAACGAAGCACTAAGTTCAATTTTGATATAATACTCACCTAAAGAGTTAGATATTTAAATATTGCTCCCTTCTTACACACTTTTCAGTATTTCACATTAATTAAACAAAATCTAATATTTTATTAAAGCAAAACAGTGTACAATTAAGCACCTATTTTCTAAATAGACTAAGTCAGTTTAAAAACAACTTAAAATTTAGAAGAATTTATATTAAATTACAAAATTTAGGAG
>CAZTNH010000069.1:0-6403 GCA_964615395.1 uncultured Sulfurimonas sp. | reverse complement strand
TTTCGCTTTTGCATGGGCGAGTGCTTTTGTAGCTGCAAAAAAAATAACTCACTAATATAGGATATTTATTATGGAAAACAACTTTACACTTCTTTATTTAGAAGATGATGATGTAATACGAGAAAATTTTAGCGAGATATTTAAAACATATTTTGGAACTGTTCTTAGTACAAGTAATGGTGATGAAGCACTTAAGATTTTTAAAAACAGTGCTATTGATATTGCAATTCTTGATGTTAATGTTCATGGTCTTGATGGTATTAGTGTAGCCACACAACTAAGAGAAGAAAAAGATGAAGAGGAGTTAATAATCCTTATGATTAGTTCTTATTCAGACAGAGAGAAACTTCTTAGAGCTATTAACTTACAACTTTTTGCTTATCTTATAAAACCAGTTAAGAGTAAAGAACTTTATACTGTTTTAGATAATATTGTTCAAACTCTTCATAAACAGACCACTATTTCACTCAATGGCTCATATGTATGGAACAGAGATAAAAAAACTCTTTTATATCAAGATAAAGAAGTAAAACTCACTAAATATGAAAAAGTTATCATCAATATTCTTTTAGATAATAAAAATTCTTATATGAGTGCTTGTGATATACAAGAAAAAACAGCTAAAGAGAGTGAAGAAAAAAATTGTAGCAATATAGTACAACTACTATCACGACTCAAAAAGAAAATGAATGGACTCAACTCATCTTCAGAATATTTTATAGAAAATTGTTATGGAATTGGTTATAGAATAACAGTTAAATAAATTTAATCCAAATTGTCTATTTTTTGTTCACTATTAAAGTATAAAATATGGGTAAAATATATTTAAAGAGTTTAACTCACAAAAATGGAGCCAATTATGAAACTAAAGTTATTACTAACTGCCCTACTTACTACACTAAGTTTACATGCTGTAACTGTAGGTGAAAAACCTACTACTGTTACTATAGAAGGTGATAATGGAGGTCGAGTAGATGGTTCTCCTTGGAGTTCTAACACTATAAAAGATAGTGTTTTTGTTATGTTTTATGTAGATCCTGATAAAAAATCTGTAAATGAAGAGTTTTCAAAAGCACTTAAAGAGAAAAAATATAGAGAAAAAGGCAACTTTAATAGCATAGCTATTGTAAATCTTGCAGCTACATGGAAACCAAACTTTGTAATTGAAAAAATACTTAAAAGCAAACAAGAGGAGTTCCCTAAAACTACTTATGTTAAAGATAAAGCAAGTGTTTTAGTAAAAGAGTGGGATCTTAAAGATGATGCATCCAATGTTCTTATCTTCGATAAAAATGGAAAACTTCTTTTTTACAAATCAGGGAAACTTGATAAGGCTGATACACAAAAAGCTTTTTCTCTTATTGAGGCAAATTTATAGATGAATGAGCAAAGCAGTACATTTCTCTTAAGTGTAAAAGATCTTTTTACATCTAAAATGATTAAATATTCTATACTCCCTTTTATACTAAGTATGATTGTACTTTATATACTCTTTTTTGTTTTTGCTGGTATGAGCTTAGATTCTTTAGGAACTATGGATATACAATCAACTCAAACTACCATTGAGAACGGTGTACCTCATACAGATAGTTTTAGTGCTACACTCGAGGGAACTTCTATCATACAGTTTCTTATGAGCCATGCACTTACATCTTGGATAGCTACATTTTTAGTCTATACAATTGGGAGTTTCTTAACACTCTATCTCTCTATCTTTGTTGCCTTAATTATAGTTGGTTTTTTAACACCCACAATTTTAAAAGAGATTCAGAGACGACACTACGAAGATGTTGAAATGATTGGACACTCAAACCCATTTGAGGGACTTTTCTTAACGCTCAAATGGGCAGCGACAATGATTCTTATGTTTATACTATTTGTACCTCTCTACTTTATACCTCTAGTAAATATTGTAGCGTTTAACCTCCCTCTTTATTACTTTTTTCATAAGATGATGACCTATGATGTAAGTTCTACTATCTGCACAAAAGATGAAGCGATGAAGATAAAGTTTTTTCATGCCTCAACACTTCGCTTAAAAACATTTGGGCTTTATCTCCTTTCACTCATTCCTTTTGTAGTCTTTTTTGCATCAGTATTTTACATCATATATCTCGGACATAGCTACTTTTTAGAGACTAAAAAGATAAGAGAACAAGGAAGTTAAAAGTAAAAACATTATATAATAATTTTTGAATGTAATATTTAAGGATTATTTTTTTTGTTAAAGACTCTTATTGGTAAATTTACATTTTTTTTCTGGGCAATATTCTTTACTATAGGAGTTGCCATATACTTTTTTTCAACTCTTTTTATAAAAGATATGTTACAAACGATTGAAAAAGAGAAAGTACAGTTAATTGTAAATACTCTTAAACCTACCATTGCATACAATCTAGCATTTGGAGTAGATGATGGAATCAATAAACTTTTAAAGACAATACTCAATGAAAAAAATATTGTTAGTGTTCACTTATACTCTACTAAGATAGACACTAGTGTTTCTAAAACTCAAAATCCTTCACTTAAAATACTCTCTTATTCATCTACGATACAGGATCCTTTTACTAACTTAGTAATAGCAAATATTGAAGTAACCTACTCCAATAAGAATCTTTTAATCTTATATCACAAAATCATCTCTATTCTTCTTTTTATATTTTTTCTTGCCTTAATTGTCTTTTTGAGTTTTTATCTCTACATTAAAAAAGAGTTAAATGCCCTTAAATCCATTGCTAACACTATGAATAACTATGCTAGTAAACAAGACTTATCACCTATAGTTATTAAAAAATCAACATGTGAGATAAATACTATAGCAACTGCTGCAAATGCAATGATAGAAAATATCTCTAAACATGTTTCAGAATTAAAATCTTTTAATACAAAACTTGAAAAACAGGTACAAGAAAAAGTAGCAGAGTTACAAACACAAGAGCAGATGCTAGTTCATCAGTCTCGTCAAGCTGCTATGGGAGAGATGATAGAGTCTATAGCTCATCAGTGGAGACAACCTCTTAACATTATAGGACTCTCTTCTGCCAACTTAGAGATGGAGTATGATTTAGGTGTTATGACTCCTGAAAACTTCAAAGATAAGATGGAAATCATCTCTTTAAATATCAACTATATGTCAAATACTATAGATGATTTTAGAGATTTTTTAAACCCTGACACGAGCCTCACTCATTTTAATCCTCAAGAGATTATAGAAGAGGTATTTAAAATTTTAAAAGCTCAACTATCTAATAACAAGATTAGTTTTACCATTGAGATTGAAAATGAAATCTCACTTTTAGGAAATGCAAATGAGTTTAAACAGGTTATTTTTATTTTAATCAACAACTCAAAAGATGCTATTAAGTCACTGCAACAAAAAGAGAAAATCAAAGAGGGTGCTATAAAAGTACATATAAGAAAAGAGGCAGATAAAAATATCCTCTCATTTTGTGATAACGGAGGAGGTATTAAAGAGGATATTATTCACTCTATTTTCAACCCTTACTTCTCAACAAAATTTGCCTCTTCAGGAACAGGGATAGGACTTTACATCGCTAAAAATATTATAGAATCAAGAATGGGTGCAAATTTAGAAGCTAAAAATATAGAAAATGGGTGCTGTTTTACGATTGAACAGAGCATCAATATTGAGGAAAAAATATGAGAAAGATTGCAATACTTTTAACTGCCTCTCTTCTCTTTGCAGAAGAGGAGATAAATCTTTTAGAAGATTTAAATAGTGCTTCTGAGATTAGTACAAAAACTAAACTCAACATAAACCAAACACCAGCTATCGTATCTGTTTTACATGCAAGTGAATTACAAAAACTCGGTATTACAGATGTATATGGTGCACTTGAAACAGTTCCAGGGATAGAAGTCTCTATGGGAATTGGTGGTGGAAAACAGATAAATATGCGTGGAAACAAATCTATAGTTACTGATAAAATCAAATTTATGATTGATGGTATCAGCATAAATTCAGAACTGAGTGGTTCTAATCACTTTTATCTTAATATGCCTATTGAAAATATAGAACGCATTGAGATTATTCGAGGTCCAGCTTCTGCTCTTTATGGCTCATTTGCACATATTGGTGTTATAAATATCATCACAAAAGCATCCACAGAGAACTCTAGTACCACTTTTTTACGAAGAAGTTCTAACCACTACACTAATGTAGGTTTTACACAACATGCAAATACTCAAAAAGTTAAAATTGGTCTTACTGGTTCATTTCAGGATAATGCTAATACAAGAGAGTATAAAGATTACTCTCTTCTTCCATCTGACTCAACATTTAACTCCTATGAAGATTTCACTGCCTTATCTCTAGGTGCAAATATTACCTTTTTAAATGATTTTCATTTAACTTCAAAATATTTAGAATTTAAAACTCAAAATTATTATGGTTATGGAACATGGCCTATAGTTCAAGATCCAAAGAGTTTAACACATACATCATTTGTTAATGAATTTTCTTATACTCCTCAGATATCAAAAAACCTATCATTAAACCTAAAAATAGGACATAAATTTTACTCTATGATAGGTGAATCTCGACTAGTTCCATACTCTGTTTTAGGTTATCCTTATGATTTAATAGGCGATGGAGACTACAAAGAGCATTCTCAATATAGTGATTTATCCCTCAATTATAAAATGAAAAACAATAGTGTAGTTACAGGTCTATATCTAGCCTATACAAATGCAGATGGAACAACTTATAGTACTAATAATCCAGCTCTATCTGAAGAGACAGATATTCCATTAGAGGGTGGTGGATTAGAAGATGAGATGTCTAGAACTCAGTATGCTTTTTACATAAGTGACATATACACTATCTCTCCAAAATGGACTACAAACATAGGTCTACGCTATGACTACTATAGTGATGCAGATGATTCATTTTCTCCAAAACTTGCATTACTCTATAACCAAGATGAGAAACAGAACTATAAATTGATGTACCAACGCTCTTTTAGAGCACCTTCATTTGTGGAACTTTATGGTACAAATGCACCATTTATAGGTAATAAAGATTTAAAGTCTGAAACTATTGATACTATTGAGATGGCATACCGTTTCGAAAATGGCTTTGACTCATGGTTTAGCATCAACTTTTTTTACTCTGATATGCAAAATTTTATCACTCGAAATGCTTCATTAGAGTCTGTAAATAGTAAAGAGTCTTTCTCCTATGGATCTGAAGTTGAGTTTAAATACCCTCTACTTGATACACTTTCACTTCAAGCAAACTACAGTTATGTTTACATGAAAGAGAATAATGGAGATATCACTCCACTTATATCAAACTCTTTAGCGAATGTAATGCTATCATATCAGATGTCAAGTCATTGGAATACAGGAACTAAAATCAGATATGTAGGAAGAAAAGAGAGAGAAAAATTAGACACTAGAGAAGATTTAAAGGCCTATACAACTTTTGATGAAACACTTACTTATACACATAAAGAGCTTATACTTCAAGTCAGTGTAAAAAACATCTTTGATTCAAATGTCATCTACCCAGCTCCTATAGGAAATCAGACAACTTCAGGTACTTATCAAGATGATTTAGTGCAAGATGGTCGTACAGTTTGGTGTAGTCTTGAGTGGAGGTTTAGATGATAAAAAGAGTTTTATCTCTCTTTCTTATCTTATCAATACAACTATGGGCTATACAGTATAAACCTACTGTTTTAGAACTTGAAGCTAAAATCTTTCCTAAGATGATTTTACTCAACTCAAAACTCAACAAAAAAGCAGAGACTCTCACTATCTACATTATCACCAAAGAGTGGGATTTATATACAGCTGATGAGTTAAAAGGATACATTAACTTCTACTATCCAAAGAAAATTTCTGGGAAAAAGATAGTGGTTTCAATAGAAGAGTTTAAAGATTTTAAAAAACTACCAGATGCTATAATAGTTCTAAAACACAACAAACAAGAATTTATACAGATAGCAAACTGGGCAAATAAAAAAGGCATAGTATCTCTAGCCTATGATCCCTGCTATATGGAGTATGGTATCTTAGCCTCTCTCTACATAGGTAAATCAACAAAACCCTATCTTAACAAAGAGATTATCCAAAAATATGGATTTGAGTTTAATCCACAACTCTTAAAACTTTCAAAATTCAGATAGACACTAACTCTCCTCTTTTTTCTCTTCTCTCTCTGCCTCTTTCATAACTAAGGCTCGATAAGCTTCATCTTTTGGCACAAGTCCCGCTTCATAGAGAAACTGCGATGGCATAAAGTTCTGTTTTTTTATCTTGTCATACTTCGCAAAACTAAGATAGAGAATATCTTTCGCACGAGTAACTGCCACATAAAAGAGACGTCGCTCCTCATCAAGACTTCCACCTCTTTGCATCAGTTTTCTGTTTGGAAAAC
>CAZTNH010000068.1:0-6446 GCA_964615395.1 uncultured Sulfurimonas sp. | reverse complement strand
ACAAGTGACTTCAAAGATGCTCCAAAGATGACCTTTGACACTATGGAGTACATCAAAGAGATGAAAGCTCGTGGGAACTCTGTTCTTGTTGGAGTAGATACAGGTTTTGCAGAACTCAACAAAATGACAACAGGTTTTGGTAAGGGTGACCTCGTCATTATCGCTGCTCGTCCAGCGATGGGGAAATGTCTTGGGCTTGGAACTAAAGTCGTTATGTATGATGGAACACTTAAAAATGTTGAAGATATTGTCGTAGGAGATCAACTTATGGGTGATGACTCTACTCCTCGTAATGTTCTCTCCCTCGCACGAGGTCGTGAGAAGATGTTTTGGGTACGACAGAACAAAGGTATAGATTATCGAGTAAATGAGTCACATATTTTATCTCTCAAACGCTCTCGTAATGAGGGAAAACATACACATGGTGATATTTTAAACATTGAAGTAAAAGATTATAATAAAAAATCAAAAAAATTTCACTCAAACTATAAAGGCTATAAAGTTGGCATTGACTTTAAAAAACAAAAACTTGAGATAGACCCTTACTTTTTAGGTCTTTGGCTTGGTGATGGTGCTAGTTCAAATGTAAGTATCGCTTCGATGGATAGTGAAATCATTGATTATCTCAGAGAATATGCAAAAAAATTAGACTTACAACTCTCCGTACAGACACCCAAAGAGAGATGTCCTGTTTATAGTATAACATCAGGAGAACGAGGTATTTCAAAATACAAAGACAACTCTTTACAGAAAAAGCTAAGAGATATTGGCGTTTTAAATAACAAACATATACCTCACAACTATATTCAAAACTCAGAAAAAAATCGCCTCAAACTTCTTGCTGGTCTTCTTGATAGTGATGGGTACTACGATGATAAGTTTCATGTTTTTGAGATAGTACAAAAAAATGAACAGCTCACACAACAGATAAAATATCTCGCCGACTCTTTAGGGTTTAGAGTCTCCATGAAAACAAAAAAAGCACGTATAAAAAAGATAAACTACAAGTGTGATGTTTATAGACTTAGAATTGTAGGTGACTTAAATAGAATCCCTACAAAACTCCCTCGCAAACAAGCTAGAAAACTTTTAGCTAAACGAGACTTTCAACATACTGGTGTAAAAGTAGAGTATGATAAGGTAGATGATTATTACGGTTTCACTATTGATGGAAATCACCTCTTTTTACTAGAGGATATGACAGTTACACACAATACTTCTTTTATCCTAAACACAGTAAATTCACTCATTATGAACGGCAAGGGTGTAGCTTTTTTCTCTCTTGAAATGCCTGCTGAACAGTTGATGCTACGTCTGCTTTCAGTTCAGACATCTATCCCTCTTCAGAGACTTCGTGTTGGAGATATGAATGATGACCAATGGTCTAGTCTTAATGGAGCGATAGACCGTATGAATAGTGCGAAACTCTATGTAGATGATCAGGGGAGTATTAATATCAACCAGCTCCGAAGTAAACTACGTAAGCTAAAAAACCAACACCCTGAGATAGAGATAGCTGTTATAGATTATCTTCAAATCATGCAGGGTGTGGGAAATCAAGACCGACACCTTCAAGTCTCAGAAATCTCTCGTGGACTGAAGATGCTTGCCCGTGAACTAGAGATGCCTATCGTTGCACTCTCTCAACTCAACCGTGGACTAGAGAGCCGTAATGACAAACGCCCGATGCTAAGTGATATTCGTGAGTCTGGTTCTATTGAGCAGGATGCCGACATCATTCTTTTTGTCTATCGTGACGATGTTTACCTCTACAAAGAGGAGAAAGAGCGAGAGAAAGCTGCTAAGGCAGAGGGAAAAGAGTTTGTCTCTGAGTATGTTGAGAAAGAGGAAGAGGAAGCTGAAATCATCATTGGAAAACAGCGTAATGGTCCAACAGGTCATGTAAAACTCATCTTTCAGAAAAAACTTACTCGTTTTGTGGATGCACCTGCATTTAATTCTGGGGTTGAAACTGTTTATGAGAATATCGACACATCTTCGGCAAATATGGATATTCCTCTAGTCGATATGCCAACCCTTTAAATGTTAGAAAAAGTCTCTCTTTTTAAAAATAGACGAGACTTTTTTCACTTTTTACTTCTAGCGTTTGCAATCTTCACACTCTCTCTATCCCTAGAATTTTACAACTATAAAGAGTTAACAAAGTTTGACTCTCAACTTGTAAACGCTACAGTCTTAAAACAGTATACAAAAACAAAACCCACTAAAACAGGTAAAACAAAGAGCTATCAAGTCTTAAAACTTAAAAGTGATGAGGGCTTCACTCTCTACTCTACTGCTAATAAAAATCTCAAAGATATAAAATTTCATAAAGTTGAGATGGAAGTTTGGGCTGGGAAAATTAGCTTTTATGAGTATATGCATGGATTTTACTGTTTTTCTAAAATTTTAAAAGTTTATGATGAGAAGAGTTACAAAACAAAACTCAACTCTTTTATAGCCTCACAACACAAAGATAAAGATATATCCCTTATCTATCAAGCTCTCTTTACAGCGAAACAACTTCCCTATAAGCTTCAAAAAACTTTCTCAAACCTTGGGGTCTCACACCTCATCGCCATTAGTGGTTTTCATTTGGGCATTTTAACTGCCCTACTCTTTTTTCTTATAAAGTATCCCTATAAGTTTTTGCAAAACAGATATTTTCCCTACAGAAGTTATAAGATTGATTCTTTTATCATCATCTCTTTTTTTCTCCTAAGTTATCTACTTTTTTTAGACTCTCCACCCTCTCTTTTACGAGCTTTTGTAATGCTAATCATAGGGTTTATACTTTATGACAGAGGTTTAAAAGTACTCTCAATGCAGACTCTTGTAGTTAGTGTTATCCTTATTTTAGCCCTCTTTCCACGACTCTTTTTTAGCATAGGTTTTTGGCTAAGTGTAAGTGGGGTCTTTTATATATTTCTTTTTCTGATTCATTTTAAACATCTTAGTAAGTTAAAACAGTTCTTACTTCTACCTCTATGGATCTACTTTTTTATGCTTCCATTCTCACTTATCATCTTTGGAAATTTCAGTATCTACCATCCACTTTCCATTCTCTGGACATCACTCTTTACTCTCTTCTATCCACTCTCTATAGCTCTTCATATATTTAACATGGGAAACCTACTTGATTTTATACTCAAATCTCTTTTATCCCTACAAAATCATACGGTAGAGATAGCATTTAGTAACTACTATCTACTCCCTATTATCCTAGTTTCAACTATTTGCATATTTAAAAAATGGGCTTTAGTGCTACTACTCATTGTCGATGCAGCTTTTATTGTTCAAGCAGTTTATAAATTAGCCCTGCTCTTATAAAATTTATCTATCAAATAACATAACTTCAAACCATAGATAAAGATAATCCATGAGACATAAATCCATAAAAAAAGAAACATCACAATAGCAAAAGAGCCATACATAGTAGTGTAGGACTTATTCATAAAAACATAATAGATAAAAGCATTTTTGCTCACACTAAAAACGATGGAAATGATAAAAGAGCTTATAGCTGAAGCCTTAGGATTTATCTTGGCGTTTGCCCCTATTTGAAAGATTAAAAAGAAGAGCGCCCATATGATAAGGTAAGGGACTAAAGGGAGAATATTTAAACCATTTGTTAGGCTGTTTGACGCCATAAGTGAAGCTATATAACCTGTGATATAAAAAGAGACTCCCAGTGCTAATGGTGTAAGAGTAAGCATAGTCCAGTAGGTAGTTATAGAGTCCCAAAGTGTTCGAGATTCTGCATGAAAAATCTTGTTTGCAATGTACTCAAAGTTTTTAAAGAAGAGCATTGAAGAGACTAAAATCATCACTAAACCTACGATTCCCATTTTTGCAGAGTTTGCTAGAAAACCATCTACATAACCCATCATAGCTTCAGAATTTACAGGCATAAGATTTGAAAAAATAAAAGTTTTTATGGTCTCATAGTACTCATCAAAACTAGGAAGAGAAGTAAGAAGTGTAAGCATTATCAGAAGAAGTGGAATGATAGTAAAGATAGTGTAAAAACTAAGACTTGCTGCAAAGAGTGTTAACTCTTTGTCAACAAAAGTGCTAAGCAAAAACCTAAATTGTTTTATAAGTTTTGTAGCACGAGTTCTCATGCTTAATTAAGCCCCATTTTTGCAGGGTTTAAGATATTGTTTGGGTCAAACGCCATCTTGATGGACTTAAAGAGATTCATCTCCTCCTCTGTAAATGCCATATGCATATAGGGAGCTTTTGCAAGACCTATTCCGTGTTCACCTGAGAGTGTTCCACCCAAATCAACAGTTGCTTGGAAAACCTCTTCTATAGCTTTATAGGCGATTTTTACCTGCTCGGGATCTTTACCATCTACCATCACATTTGTATGGACATTCCCATCACCAGTGTGACCAAAACATGGAATATTTATCTTATATTTGTCTGCTATGGCATAAAACTTCTCTAGCAGCTCAGGAAGAACTGCACGAGGAACTGTTACATCTTCGTTGAGCTTTTTACTTCCATAAACACTTAGTGCAGGACTTGCATTTCGGCGTGCAAACCAGATGTCTGCTGATTCTTTCTCATCTTTTGCGATTTTAAAATCAGAACAGCCATTCTCTTTAAAAACTCTCTCGATTTCACTTAGTTGATAATCTAAATCATCCTCTAGGTTTCCATCAACATCAGTTACAAGCAGAGCACCTGCATCAACTGAAAGACCCTTATGAAAAGTCTGTTCAACCGCTCGAATAGTAAGATTATCCAAAAACTCCATAGCAACTGGAGTTATACCACTTGCCATCGTTTTATAGACGGCTTCCATCGCATGGTTTACAGTTGGAAAAATTCCCATAGCTGTTTTTGTCATCTTCGGCTTTGGAATAAGGCGAAGTGTGATTTCAGAGAGAACTGCTAATGTCCCCTCTGATGCTATTAAGATACCACTTATGTTGTATCCTGCAACATCTTTGATAGTTCGCTTTCCAGCTTTAATAATGTCACCATTTGGTAAAACAGCACGAGTTGCCATCACATAATCTTTCGTGATTCCATACTTTGCAGCACGCATTCCACCCGCATTTTCACTTACATTTCCACCGAGAGTTGAGTACTCTTGACTCGCTGGATCTGGTGGATAAAAGAGACCTACCTCTTCTACGGCACGTTGCAAGTCCATGTTTATAACACCTGGTTGTACTATAGCTACCATATTTTTCATATCAATTTCAAGAATTTTATTCATATGTTTTTCAAAGCCAAGAACAATTCCACCACTACTAGGCAAAGCACCACCCGTAAAACCTGAACCAGCACCACGAGGGACTATAACAATTTTGTGTTTATTACAGTACTTGAGTATCTCACTTATATCCTCTTCATTACGAGGAAATACAACTGCATCAGGCTCAAAGTGCTCACGAGTAGCATCGTAAGAGTAAGCTATTAAGTGTGCTTTATCACTATAGATATTATCATCCCCTACAATGGAAATGAAATGTTTTAAATGTTTCTCTTCTATCATTTTGATTCCTCTATTACAAATTCATCAAGTAAGTAGTGATTTTTCTCATTACTCAGTTCAATATTTTTATATAATTTTTCGTTCTCATTATTAAACTCTGTTAAAAGTCCATAGTAGTAAGTCTCATAATCTTTCAACTCATCACTACCCTCTCCCCACCAGTTCGCTTCAATATGCTCAACACGAGAGTAAAAAGGGAGTTGCACGGTATCTTGAACTAAGGGTGCATCACTAATATTTAAAATCTTAAAACTTCTAATATCAACTGTATAGAGTTTTTTATCAAGATAAACAAAAAGCAAACCTACACTTGTAGCTACACTCATAGTAGTAAAATCTTTTTTCAGGGGAGTTGGATGCCCATGATAGGAGAGTATGGTTGCAAATATATCAGGGTGAATCCACTGAATATTTACACTTTTAGTTATCTGATGATAAATCTCTTCACTTGGAGCTATTAAAAGCGCTCGCGAGTAGCCAAACGCTAGTTCAACCTTATCACCTACGACTGCTTTCCATTTTCCCTTTGGAAGGGCATTGTTTCTTAAAGCATCAAACTTAGAGAGTTGTAATGTAGCAATTTTAGACTCTTTATCATAAGCCACTACAGTAACATTCCATAAAATACTTGAATGATTTTCAGCTACCTTATGGACTAAGTACCCACTCACGCCTACATCAACTTTTGATAGTTCCACAGTCGCTGTTTTATTCTCACTATCAACACTCAAAAGTGGAGCTTTAAGAATCCCAGCCATGAGGTTAAATACAAGAAATGTTAGTAAAATTATATGTTTCATTCTTCTTCTTTTTAAAATTTATTCTATGCGATTATATCAAACAAACCTCAGACTAAGCAAAAAGAAGCTAATATTTTATAATTTTTATTTTAGGCTTATAAATTTTGATACGATTATTCTTACTTTTACTTTTT
>CAZTNH010000067.1:0-6474 GCA_964615395.1 uncultured Sulfurimonas sp. | reverse complement strand
CTTTTTTAAATAATTTTATTAAAACTAGTAATAATATTTCAAAAGAAGTTTTAGCTTTAGGTATGCTTGCTGCAACTAAAGAGGCAACAAAAGGACTCTCTATCCTCTCTGTATTTGCTTCAACTACACCTTTTATTGGTCTTTTTGGAACAGTTGTTTCTATATTAGACACTTTTACACATATAGGTAAAACATCTGGGAGTATGTCTGTAATAGCTAGTGGTGTATCAGATGCACTTATAGCGACTGCTGCTGGTATTTTTGTTGCAGTTTTCGCATATACATATCACCAAATGTTAAAAAGAAAGTCATTTGAACTAGTTAGTTATATTCAGATGCAAAGTGATGCGATATTAGCTCGTAAGGCATAAGTATGTTGTATGATTGGGATGATAAACCAGAATTAAATATTACACCTTTAGTGGATGTAATGCTTGTTCTTTTAGCTATTCTTATGGTTATCGCTCCAAATATTATTTATGAAGAAAATATTAAACTTCCTCAGGGCTCAGCCTCTCAACAACTCTCTAAAATTCCCCCTGTTCATATAAGTATAGATAAAAATAAAAAAGTAAAGATAAATAAAGATACCTATCTTTTAAATGCATTTATGGATAATTTTTTACTCTATTCAACTAATTTAGATAAGAAAGCAACTGTACTTATTAGTGCAGATAAAACTTTGGATTATGGGATTGTTATGTCTGTTTTAGCAGCTGTTAAACAGGCTGGTTTTACTGAGGTATCTTTAGCTACAAATGGTTGATAATAGTAAGTTTTTTTATCTGAGCGGATTGATTTCACTTCTTCTGTTCTCACTCTTTTTATTGTCGTTTATAAAAATGATGTTTACTCCCTCTAAAATAGACTCCTTTGCATTTCATAAAGATAACTATATTTCTATATCTTTAGAAACACCAAAATTAGAAGTTAAAAGTGTTAAAAAAATCGAAAAAGCAGCAGTTGAAGAAAAAGTAGTAGATACTCTAAATGAGAATATTGATGTAAATAATCTATTTAGTGATGTATGGACAAAAAAAATCACACAGAAAATAAAACCTAAGCGAGAGGTAAACTCTAAAAGACTCTCTGAAATTCAGAAAAAGATAAAAATTACAAAGAAAAATGATGTAAAATCATTATCAAAAATAGTAAATAATCTTGAAGCTGTTAAGAGAACAAATGAAAAAAAAAGTAGTTCTACCGCACAACAGGTTAATGAATATTTGGCTAAAATTCAGGCAATAGTTTATCAACATTTTCATGTTCCACAAAATTCTGAAGGAAGTAGTGTTAAGACAGTTATTGAGTTGAATGCTTTAGGTAAAGTTATTGATTTTAGAATTTTAAGATACTCAAATAATGATGCACTAAATAGTGAAGCAGATCGAATGGCTGAACGATTGAAGTATGTTGTTTTTCCAAAAAACCCACAAAACAGATCGAGTAGAACTATTGTTACACTTGTCTCTAAGGAATCAAATTGAAATTAATACTTTCGTTATTATTTATATTTACATTATCGTATGCTGGTGATGCAACAATAGAAGTTGTTAAAAAAGTAGATGCACTCCCTTCTATTGCTATAGAAGATGCATCAATAAGTTATGATGATACATTTAAACTACGATTTTTTAAATCTATCGTTGCTGATTTAAATGTGCTTTCTCTTTTTAATGTAGATAGGTTTCATCGTAAAACATACTTTAATGATATAAGTGTACTTGTTAAAAATAAAGATATGAATTATGTTCTTCGTTATAAGATGTATGAAGATGATAATAGTGCATTACATGTGGATATGAAAATTATTCAAGATGGTAAAGATGTTTTTTCAAAAAGTTATAAAGTAAGTAGAAAAGATATATATATGTTTGTTTCACATGCAATGGCTTATGATGTAAATAATTTTATGGGTGAACCATCCGTTGAGTGGATGAAAAGAAAAGTGATATTCTCAAGAATAGTAGCTCCTAAAAAAAGTGAGATAGTTATTTCGGATTACTCTTTATCTTATCAACATGTTATTTTAAAAGGTGGATTTAATGTCTTCCCAAAATGGGCTAATAAAGATCAAAATGGATTTTATTATACATCTCTTGATAGTCCAAAACCTACTCTGAAATATGTTAATAACAGAACTTTAAAAATATCAAATATAATATCTTCTGATGGTATGATGGTCTGTTCAGATGTAAGTGGAGATGGTAAAACTCTCCTTTTAACAATGGCAAAATATGGGCAACCTGATATCTATACATATAATGTTGATACGAAGAAATATAAGAGAGAGACTGTTTATGGTGGGATTGATGTAAATGCTCAGTTTATGGGAAAGGATAAAATCATCTTTATCTCATCTCGTTTGGGTTATCCAAATGTTTTTTCTAAAAAATTAGACTCGAATGAGGTTGAACAGTTAGTATATTACGGTAAAAGTAATTCAGCATGTAGTTCGAATGGTGAATATGTAGTTTATAAAGCACGAGAGACATCTAATGCTTTTGCTAAAAATACTTTTAATTTACATCTTATATCTATGAAAACAGATTTTATACGTCGCTTGACAGCAACAGGAATTAATGAATTTCCTCGTTTTTCTAAGGATGGGGATGCAATTTTATTTATAAAAAACTATAAAAATCAGAGTTCAATAGGAATTATTAGACTTAATCACAATAAAAATTATCTTTTTCCTTTAAAATATGGAAGAGTTCAATCCATGGATTGGTAAAAAAAGTAGTTATATATAGTTGTTATTATATTTTAGGTATAATAAGTAAAATAAAAATTCAGGAAATAAAATATGAAAAACATAGTCCTTTCAGGTGTTGTAGCAACACTTTTACTTTTTAGTGGATGTAGTTCTACAAAACCTGCTGTAGATACAAAAGCAACACAAAAACCAGTAGTAGAAGCCCAAGAAGTAAAAGCGGTTGAAACTGAAACGGTTGCAAGTGAAGAGAGTACGGTAGATTCATCATCTTCAACATCTTCATCAAATAGTAACTTAAGTATGACAGATATTGAGTCTGAACTTTCACCAATTTATTTTAATTTTGACCAGTACAATATAGATAGTGATATGCAATCTAAAATAGAAAAAGCTTCGGAAGTTGCTAAAAGTGCTGCAAGTGATTATAATATAAAACTTGAAGGTAACTGTGATGAGTGGGGAAGTGATGAGTATAACTTTGCATTAGGTCTTAAACGTGCAGATACAGTTAAAAAAGCAATTGTAGCTCAAGGTGTTGATGCTTCACGTATTTCAATGGTAAGTTATGGTGAATCTAATCCAGTATGTACTGCTCAAACTCAAGCATGTTGGGCAAAAAATCGTCGTGTAGATTTTAAACTTTTACCATAGTTTAAAGAATTAACTTCATGAAAAACAGTAAGATAATTTTCCTAATATCTTCTGTCCTCTCAACTGTTTTACTTAGTGCCGAACCTTCAGCGTTTGGTGCAGGTGACCTTAATAGCCCGAATCCTTATGGATTAACATCAAATGAAAAAGTAATTTTAGATACAAAAAAGAAACTTCATAAAGTTGCTGTTAAAAGTAATAATCAAGGGAATCAACTAGACTCTTTAAGAGAAAGAATTGATGGGCTACAGAGCATTATAGAGAGTCTCAGTAGAAAAGCACACAACAATAAAATCAATTTAAGCAGACAAGCAGAACTTAATAAACAAAATATTCATAATACTAATGAATATGAAAATCGTTTAAGTGATATTGTAAAGGCTAATGAGATAGCTATAGCACAACAAAAAATTGTTATTGGTGAAATCTCTCAGCTTATAGATACAATAAATGCAAACTATGTAACTAAAGAAGAGTTTAACACTCTTGTAAAAGATGTGAATAATTTCAAAGATTTGATTGCTAAAGAGTTAAAAGAGAGAAAAAGTAAACCAGCAGTTTCAAAGTTTAGGTCGAAAAAGTCTGGAACAATTGCAACAGAGGCAAAAGCATTTTATAATAAAAAGTATTATACAAAAGCGATAGAGTCCTATGAATATCTAATCAAAAAAAATTATAAGCCGGCATATGCACACTATATGATTGGTGAAATGAATTATAGACGTAAAAATTATTCAAATGCAATTTCATATTTTAAAAAGAGTGCTGCACTTTACTCTAAGGCTTCATATATGCCTAAACTTATCTTACATACAGCGATAAGTATGTATAAAACAGGGGATAAATCTCATGCTAAAACCTTCTTTAAAGCAGTAGTTTCAAAGTATCCAAATTCGGCTGAGGCTGATAGTGCAAGAGAATACATTCAGCAGTAATAAATAAAATTATGTTAAAATCGCGTAATTAAATTAATAAGGAAATAATAATGGCAATAGAAGCAAATCAAATTGTATCAATCGAGTATGAAGTACGTGATGGTGATAAAGTAGTAGATAGTAATGTTGGTGGAGCTCCACTAGTATTTATGTTTGGTAAAGGTCAAATTATTCCTGGTTTAGAAAATGGAATAGTAAATATGGAAATCGGTGAAAAAGCTGATGTTCTAGTAAAACCTGCTGATGCTTATGGTGAGTATAATGCTGAAGCAACTCAAGAAGTTCCTGCAGATCAATTTGCTGGAATTGATTTAGAGTTGGGTATGACTCTTTATGGTCAAGCTGAAGATGGTGGAACTACTCAGGTTACTGTTAAAGAGATAGGTGGAGAAAATATTACTATTGACTTTAACCATCCTTTAGCGGGTAAAGAGTTAATGTTTACAGTAACTATCAACAATGTAAGAGATGCTTCTGCTGAAGAAGCTATGACAGGTGTACCAGCTGAAAATAAACCAGCTGAAGGCGAAAGCTGTGGTACAGGTTGTGGTTGTCACTAATTTTATAACAGCTTCTGAGGCCTCCTCTCAAGCTTTTAAAACTGCTACACTTTTAAAAACACTTACTGTAAATGCCCTTATAATGGGTGAAGTTGGTGTTGGTAAAAAGTCCTTAGCATCTTTTATACTCCCTGATGCATCTATAATGGATGCATCAGATTTTGATGAACTTCTTAGCACACTTGAAAATTGTAATGAGATCATTATAACTAACATCGAAAACTCTCCAAATATTAAATGTTTAATTCAGACTATAAAAGATAAAAACATTAGAGTTATCGCTACATCAAAACAGTCGTTTTCTAATGAAGATATTGATGAGTTATTTAGTGTTAAGTTTGATATTCCCTCTTTAGAAAATAGATTAGAGGATGTAAATCTTTTGATAAAAAAATTTGAGCAAGAGGCTTCAAAACTTTTTGGTGGAAATCAAACTTTAAATAGAGAAAATTTTCAAGCAGATTTAAGTCAAAATGCAAAATCATTGAAACGCCAGGTTATGATAAACTACCTTCTTCAAGATATTCAAGATAAAGAGTTGATGGATATAATCCAAAATTACCTCCATGATAAACTCGGTTCAAACAGTGACTACAGAAATTTTTTATATCTTTATGAAGTGCCTTTAATTAAATCTGGACTTAAAAAGTTTAAATCACAACTACAGTTATCAGATAGATTAGGACTTAATCGAAATACACTTAGAAAAAAAATAGCAGATAATAAGAAATATTTATAATAAATAAAAAGGAAAACAGATGAAAAAAATAGCAATGATATTTGCAGGACAAGGTTCTCAGGCAGTTGGAATGGGAAAAGATTTTTATGAAAACTCTGAAGTTGCACGTGAGATGTTTGCAAAAGCAGGTGAGAGAATTGGTGTTGATTTTAAAGAGTTGATTTTTGAAGAAAATGAGAAGCTTGGTCAAACTGCTTATACTCAACCTGCTATTTTATTAGTTCAGATGATAGCTTACAAACTTTTTACAGATGCTTGTCCTGATGTAAAAGCTGAGCTTTTTTTAGGTCACTCTTTGGGTGAGTTTTCTGCTCTTTGTGCATCTGGTGCTATTGACTATGTTGACGCAGTTGAGTTGGTTCATAACCGTGGTGCATTTATGCAGTCAGCATGTGAGAGTGTTGTAGCGGGGATGATGGTTTTAGTTGGACTTGATGATGCAAGTGTTGAGAAAGTTTGTGCAGATGCACAAGCTGAGGGCAAAAAAGTATGGCCTGCAAACTATAATCAAGATGGTCAACTCGTTGTTGCTGGTATGAAGTCAGATCTTCAGAGCTTAGAGCAGACATTTAAAGATGCAGGTGCTAAACGTGCACTTCTTTTAGATATGTCTGTAGCCTCTCACTGTGAGATTTTAGCTCCTGCACAAGCTCCACTTGCTGAGTTAATGGAGAAAATGGTTTCAGATAATTTCTCTGCTCCAGTTATCTCAAATGTTACTATAGAGCCTTATAGCACTAAAGCTGATGCAGTTGCACTTTTAAAAGATCAACTTGTTAAACCAGTAAAATATAAACAGTCTATTTTAGCTGTTGCATCTGAACTTGATATGGCTATAGAGTTTGGAAATGGTATAACTCTTAAAGGTCTAAA
>CAZTNH010000066.1:0-6590 GCA_964615395.1 uncultured Sulfurimonas sp. | reverse complement strand
AGTTAGTTTACAAAGAAAAAGGCTTAGAAGCCTTTCATAAAAATGAAGTAGAAGCTCAAAATAGACCAATGAACAAGGGACCATTTGCATCTTTTTTAATGAAACTTGCAAAACTACAAGAGCGTTTACCTATGAAAATGGAGTTCTCTCCTGTGAGAATAGCCATCGTTACAGCAAGAAGTGCGCCCTCTGATTTAAGAGTGATTAAAACGCTAAGACATTGGGGTGTTTATGTTGATGAAGCTTTTTTTCTTGGTGGATTAGAGAAGAGTAAAATACTTAAATCTTTTAAAGCTCATATCTTTTTTGATGACCAAGATGTTCATTTAAAAAATTCTTCTTTAGTTGTTCCGTCTGGAAAAGTACTCTATCCTTCACATTCAAAACTAAAAAACAACGAATAACTTAAAAATAAATGTGTTAAAAGTGTAATAAAGTAACAAATACTATCTAAAACAAAATTAAACATCAAAATAACTAAATCTTATATTATAATAATATATAATATATGTATTAATTTAATCAAAAAAATTTGATAAGGCATAAAATGGAAAAGCATAAAATAATCATAGTTGAAGATGATGAGATAACATCTCTAAACCTAAATATGTCTTTACAAAAGCAAGGTTATACTGTAGTAGCTGTTTGTGACAATACAGAACAAGCCAAACAGAAAGTTTCGACAAATCATCCAGACTTAATAATCATAGATATTTCACTCCAAGATACTAGTGATGGTATCCAACTTGCAAAAGAGATAAGAGAGGAGTACAACATTCCTTTTATTTTTTTGACGTCTTATAGTGATGATAACATTATCTCTCAAGCGAAACTTACAGAACCTTATGGATACATAGTGAAACCTTTTGATCCAGCTTCTCTTCATGCCACTATACAGATGGCACTATTCAAATTTCATCAAGAAAATGAGAGAAAAGAGGATATAAATACACTTAAAGTCGATAAGTTAAACCTTGAAAAACTTCTCTACTCTAAACGCTCATCAGATAAACCTATAGTACCTTTTGCTAAAAACTATCACTTAGATATAAGTATTTGCGAAACATTTTATCTCGGTAAAAAAATAAAACTTACTAAAAAAGAGAATGCTTTTTTACGTCTTCTTGTCGCACAATTAGGTCTTGTAGTAAGTTTTGAACAAGCGATGAATTATGTGTGGGATGAGAATGGTGCAACTGAAAATAGTGTAAGAACTCTTGTATGGCGTTTAAGAAATAAACTCCAAACAGATATTATAAAAAATGCTTCAGGCATAGGATACTATATAGAAGAGTAGTATATATTTTATTTAAAGGCTAAGAAGGAACAGACTCTCAACAGAAAATATTGAGAGTGTTCAAAATACTTTAGAATAAGTATGTTGTTATTCTATATTGATGCCATTTACAATCTTCTTCATCTTTACTAATGAGTCTAAATATCCATAGTTTTCATCTTCATTTTTTGCTTTATCTTCCATTTCACTAGAGATATCTTGAAGTACTTTAATTCTAAAATTTCCACTTGAACCTTTTACAGAGTGTGCAAGTAGTGCCATTTTTGAGTACTCTGATTTAGAGATAGCTAATTCTAATTCAGGAAGTGTTTTATCCATCTTTTTTAAAAAAAGTTTTAAAAGCATCATAAGTTCATCATTAGTTAACATTAACTCTTCTGTAAGTTTTTTAACATCTAAACCTACTATAACTTCTTCTTTTAGGCTTTCATTTTCTTGTGTACTTTTCTCGGTTCTCTCTCTAGCAACTATTATGGCTTCTTTTTCAAGATATGTTTCAAACACACGTTCTAACTCTTTTAAGATAAGAGGTTTTCCCAAAAATGCATCATAACCACTTAGTAATCCTTTCTCTTTAGTTCCTTTGATAACATTTGCCGTCAATGCTGAAATAGGTGTATGAACTAAACCTTTTTCATCTTCATACTCTATTATTTTACTAACTGCTTCATTCCCATTCATAACAGGCATCTGCTGATCCATTAAGATTAAGTTATATGTATTAACTCTAAAAGCATTCAAAGCTTCTTCTCCATTTTCAACCATATCAAAACTTAAACCATACTTCTGAATTATTATCTTAATCAGCTCCTGATTCGCTTCATTATCTTCTGCTATTAAAAGATGCCCTTTATATTGAGAAATTGAGTCCTTATTATAAGTGTTTATCTCGGAGGGATGGAGAAGCTCTTCAAAAACCATCTGAATTTTTGAACAGTATAGAGGAAAACAGATATTGTATATATGCTTATATCTTTCAAAATCATTGTGATCTCTTGTCATAAGTGCTATAAATTTTTTATCACTCTTAAAAATCAGTTCTTTCTCTTCTTTATCTAAATCTTCAAAAACAAAAAGCATGATATCAAAATCACTTTTAAGAGAATCAACAACTCTTATATCCATTTGAAATATCTCTGCATATCTCAAAAATGAGTTATGTTTAGCTGTTAATTCTGAATTTTTAGTATAAATAGCCATTTTTAATGCTCTGTATTCATCCAAATTAGAGAAGAGTTGAAAAAATTCTGTTCCTATTTCAAGAGGAACTTGCATACTGAAAGTACTTCCTTTATTTACTTCCGAAACTACACTAACATCCCCACCCATTTTTTGTGCTAACTGATGACAGATAGAGAGTCCAAGCCCTGTTCCACCCTTGTTTGAGTGAACACTATACTGTGCCTGAGCAAAAGCTGTAAATATTTTTTGAATATCCTCTTTACAAATACCTATACCATTATCTGTAACATCTATTTCTAAAATATTTTTTATATAAGAGACTTCAACTTTTATTATTCCACCCTCTTGTGTAAATTTTATAGCATTACTTAAAAAATTTGACAATACTTGCTTAATACGAAGAGAATCTCCATGAAGCTCTTTTGGAATAGTTGGATCTATAAATGAGAGTATGGTAATATCTTTCACATTTGCACTAGCTACAAAAAGTTCCATAGTATGACTTAACTCTTCATGTAATGAGAAGTTTTTATACTCTAATGTAAATTCACCACTACGAAGTTTTGAAAAATCTAAAATATCATTAATAATACTTAAAAGGTTCTCTCCACTACTATGAATAATATCAAGATAATTTCTATGTTTTTTACTAACATCTTCATCGAGTAGAAGATTTACAAAACCTAAAATGGCATTTAAAGGGGTTCTTATTTCATGTGACATATTTGATAAAAAGTACTCTTTTGCCTGAGAAGCATGTAGAGCATCTTGTCTTGCATCTATCAGTTTTTGAAAAATTGTATCTGTGTAAAACTTCAAAATACCCTTAAAGTTTTCATCAAATATATAAGATATCTCATCAAATAATTTTTTAGAATTCAATTTAGCATCATAAGAAAAATCTACCATAGAGCGACGAAAATGACTACAGAGTTCAAATAATTCGTCTGCACTTATTTCTCGTTTTTTTAGGTATGTTAGAAGCTCCTGCATAACAGGACAATGACCTATCTCTACATCACTATTTATCACACCCATAAAATAGTCAAAAACACCACTTGCATATTTTTTTATAAAATATTCTATATTTATACCATGAAGATCTAAAATATTTTTAGGAGCACTATATGCAACCCACTGTCTTAGTATAATTTCTTTATTTTGAACAAAAATTTTATGATTTTTACAAAGAGCTAGAACTTTTTCCTGCATAAATTATCCCTATGATGGATTTACCAAAAAGTATGATCCAAGCATAATAAGAGATAATTTAATAAGAGAGATAAATGTAGTCCCTATAATATTTCCAAGTTGACAAGAGACACAAGATGTATAAGATTTACCTTCAAAATAGGCATAAAAGAAATATACAGCATTTAATCCAAGTAAACCATATGAACTATAAAGTTGATACTCCCAAAGTATAGAAGAAGTTTCTTTATCCATAAAAAGAGCCGTAATAATAACTAAAAACATAGCTACATAGAGATACTTAATAAGTTTAAGAATTTTATCACGCTTAAATGTAGTTGGACAACTCTCCATAACTGCTATATCAGAACCAAACTCTAATTTTCTTTCAAAAAAAGCTTTTTCATTTTCACTCATTTTTTGTAAAAAAGTTGCTCCAAATGTATAGTCAAGTTTTCTTTGAAGTAATCTACTAAAATCACCTTCAGCTTTAAGAGTCATATTTTGTGCATCTCTATCTTGATATATTACACTTATCTTATCATAACGTTCTATCTCAGCACTTAAGTCACCAAAATAAGCTGTTTTTTCGCTACTTGTAATACGACCTGACTGGGAGATTAAACGAGCGTTTATAAGCTCTAAAAAAGAACCATCTTCTTGCTTGACAACTATAACATTAAAATGATTTCCAATTTGAAATGCAGCTAGTCCATTTAAATTGTTTGCAGCAATAGTATCTTTTAAATCTTCAATTAACAAAACAATATTTTCATTAAATACTCTTACATCAACTGCAAATTCGACACTTAATGGTGTTGGGTATTTTACTATATCTTTAACCATTATATTACCTTTTAAAATTTAAAATAGGATTCTCTATAATGAGAATCCTATTATTAACACTAGTGACTTTTACTTACAACTATTAACATTTTTATATTGATAATTGCAAATCTAATAAACTGCCAAATAAGGCATGTACGCATAGATCTAGCGAATGAACCTGGGATCATAGTCAGTGTAAACTGCTCAGTTTTTTCAAAGTTTAATTCTTCTTTTTTCATCATATTTCCTTTTTTTAATTAAAACAAAAACTCAAATTCCCTATTCAGGAATTAGAGTCCAACCTGGATTAAGTTTAGCTTTGTAGATAAACATATAGTGAAGGATATGTTTAATCCAGTGACCTGCAAGACCGATTTCACCAAAAGTATAATCTGTATCACGACCAGTACCTGGATACTTTTCAAAGTCAGGAACAACAGGATAAACTGTCATTGCAGCAGCCGTACCTGTAAACACACCTTTACCTGCAGATGCAACACAAGCAGCACCCATTTCAGCCATAGAAGCTTCATGTAAGTGAGCATTTTCACCTTTGTTAATCATATCACAGATAGAGTATGCTACTGCTTTACCAATAATACCAGCTGGCATACCTGTTCTTGGTGGTGTAGGATTAATAGGAGTTCCATTAGGAGACTTCATTGGTTTAGAGATAAGGTGTGGTGGTGCAAAAGCAATACCAGCAGCAAACATATTTGAGTATGAAGGATTTTGATAAGTTCTTGGCCAGTCACTAGCTTTCCACTCTGCATATGGTTTTGGAGTATAGTCAGCATCAACTTTCATAAAACCATTTGGAGCAAATACAGTAGCTGTAATATCAGAACCATCTTTAGCAAAAGCTTTGATTCCTACACCAGCAAATGGTGGGATAAGCATAGCAAAGTCAAACTCTTCTTCACCCATAGAACCATCAAGCAGTTCATAGCTTACTTTTCCAGCTTCTACTTTAGATGTATGTGCACCAATTAACCACTCAACATTACGTTCAGAGAAAAGTGATTCAGCAAAAAGTTTTGAAGATACTACATATCCTCCAACTTTCATATGAAGTCCACCCATACCGAAGTCACCTAAGAAAGACTCATTAGAGATCCATTTCATATCTGCCATATCACGAACACCAGCTTTAGTTAACTCATGCTCAATGTTGAAGATATACTCAAATGCAGCACCTTGACATGTACACATACCGTGTCCAGTACCAATAAGAAATTTTTGACGTTCCCCTGCTTTCATTTTTTCAATAGATGCTTTAAGCTCATGAGCTGCATGAACTGCATGGTCAGCTGTACAAACAGAAACTGTATGTGTACCCATTTGACCATTACCATCACCAAGACCTGGAGTTGCATCAAAGTTTAGTTTAGGACCAGTTGCATTTACAATATAGTCATACTCAAGATTTTCAACTTGACCCTCTTTACCAGCTTCAGTAAACTCAATAGTAACAAATGATTTATCACTAGACTCATTTCCTTCTGGATTTAATGAAACTGCTTTTGCTTGCTTATATGTAATACCAGCTTTAGCATAAACAGGTGCTAAATCAAAAGTAACTTCTTCTTTAGCCATTTGACCAACACCAACCCAGATATTAGATGGAATCCAGTTCCATTTACTATTTGGAGTAACCACTACTACTTCGTGTTGTGAACCTAACCACTTTGCAGCAAATGTAGCAGTCGTATGACCTGAAACACCACCACCTAAAACAATTAATCTTGCCATTTGTATTTCCTTATTTTTTTCGTCTGAAAAAACTTTATCAAAAAGTTATTACAATTTTATCACATAGTAGAATATTATAACTTATAATAATTATTCGTATGATTTATAAATTACTTATATTGCCTGAAGTATGAGGTTTTGAAGGGATTCTAGTGAGAAATTCATTTTTTATAAAAAATTAATTTGTGTAGATTTGATACATATAAAATCAAACTTATGCAATAATTTTAAAGAAATATATGTATTCAATTCTATTAAAATTATCACAAAGCTATTATTTATACTAAATTAACAAGATGGAACATTACCACTGTCACTTGCAAAATCATTTGCAAAATCA
>CAZTNH010000065.1:0-6613 GCA_964615395.1 uncultured Sulfurimonas sp. | reverse complement strand
TTAAGTTAGATATATTTGCATTTTTAAGAATTTCAGCTGCTTCTGGTGCATTTGTACCATCAAGACGAACGATAACTGGAACATTAACATCTGTAATTTTAGTAGCTTCAATTATACCGTTAGCGATACGATCACAACGAACAATTCCACCAAAAATATTAACAAAAATTGCTTTTACTTTAGGGTTTTTAAGAATGATTTCAAAACCTTTAGCAACAGTCTCAGCATTTGCACTACCACCAACATCTAAAAAGTTAGCTGGAGTTCCACCCATATAGTTAATAGTATCCATAGTACCCATCGCAAGACCAGCACCATTTACCATACAACCAATTTCACCATCTAGTGCTACATATGAAAGACCATATTTTGCAGCTTCTACTTCATCAGGATCCTCTTCAGTTAAATCTCTCATCTCTGCGATATCTGGATGACGACCTAATGCTGAGTTATCAAAGCCCATTTTTCCATCAAGAGCAATAAATTCACCCTTACCTGTTTTAACAAGTGGATTGATTTCAATCATTTCGGCATCATTTTCCATATAAAGTTTGAAAAGTTTAGATGCAAATTTAATGATATTTTTTTGTTCTTCTTTATCTGTAAGTCCAAGACCAAATGCTAGTTTACGACCATGAAAACCTTGAAAACCAATTGCTGGATCAACAGGGATTGTAATGATTTTTTCAGGAGTGTTTTCTGCAACATCCTCAATATTCATTCCACCTTCTGTAGATGCCATAATTAAAGGCATTTCTAACTTTCTATCAAGAACAACAGAAAGATAAAATTCTGCTTGAATGTCTGCACCATCTTCAATATAAAGTTTTTGAACAAGTTTACCCTCAGCAGTAGTCTGATGAGTAACTAAAGTCATTCCAAGAATTTCATTTGAAAGTGTTTCAACTTCTTCAATACTCTTAGCAAGTTTAACACCACCACCAAGTCCACGACCACCAGCATGTATCTGAGCTTTAACAACCCATACTGGGCCACCTAATTGCTCTGCTGCAGCTACTGCATCTTTAACGCTTTCTACCATTATACCTTTAGGTGTTGGTACGCCATATTTTTTGAAAATCTGTTTCGCTTGATATTCATGTATATTCATTTATTCTCCTTGTTTTAAATTGAAAGTTATTTAACTTCGTACTCGGCACGACCAGTTTTATAGAGGTCATTACCATATGCATCGTTTATTACAGTTACTGGAAAGTCAACTACTTCTAGTTTTCTAACAGCTTCTGGCCCAAGCTCTTCATAAGCTATAACTTCTGCACTCTTGATCTGCTTTCCTAGAAGCGCACCAGCACCACCAGTTGCTCCAAAGTATACAGCTTTATACTCTTGACAAGCATCTGTAACTTCTTTATTACGTTTACCTTTTCCTATCATACCTTTTAAACCCTCAGCTATTAAGCGAGGAGAGTAAGAGTCCATACGATAAGATGTAGTAGGCCCTGCACTTCCAATAGGATCACCTGGTTTCGGAGGTGTTGGTCCTACGAAATAGATAACTGCACCTTTTACATCAAAAGGGAGTTCTTTTCCAGCATCTAGTAAATCAACTAAACGTTTATGTGCAGCATCGCGTGCTGTATAAATAGTTCCACTTAGATAAACAATATCTCCACTTTTAAGTGTTTCGATAGTTTCATCACTAATTGGAGTTGTTAAATGATATGTTTGACTCATCTTTGTATCCTTTATATTGTGATGTGAGTGTGACGTGAAGAGTGACACTGAACATTTACAGAAACTGGTAGAGATGCTATGTGACAAGGATTAGCTTCTATATGAACTGCTAAAACTGTTTCTGTTCCACCCATACCCATAGTACCGATTCCGAGTTTATTTAACTCTAATTTGATTACACCTTCCATCTCAGCCATCTCTGGATCTTCATTTACTGAACCGATATTACGGAAAAGTGCATGCTTGGAGCTAATAACAGCTTTTTCAAAAGTACCACCTATTCCAACGCCAACAGTAAGTGGGGGACAAGGGTTTGGACCAGCATCAGAGATACACTCTTTAACATACTCTATTACACCCTCTTTCCCAGCTGCTGGTGGGAAAACTCTTGCACGAGAAACATTTTCACTTCCTCCACCTTTTGCTGCATACTCGATGTCGATTTTATCACCCTCAACAATATCAAGATGAATAATTGCAGGTAAGTTATATCCTACAGTATCTTTATTGTTAGCACGTGTAAAAGGGTGACAAGTTGAAGCTCTTAAATAACCCTCAACATAACCTTTTTCAGTACCTTCGTTAATTGCATCTGTTAAAAGACCACCAACTACTTTAACATCAGCACCAATTTTTACAAAAAATACTGCAAGACCAGTATCTTGACAGAGTGGACGAGCTTCAGAACTTGCTATATCAGCATTTTCTAAAAGTTGCTTAAGAACCTCTCTACTCACAGGACTTTTTTCATTTTTATATGCTTCTTTCATTGCATTTAATGCATCTTCAGGAAGATTTGAAGCTGAGTAAACTATGATATCTCTAACATTTTTTACTATCTCTTCGTAAGCTATTTCTCTCATTGTAACCTCCAATTTTTTAACTAAAAAAGTTATTTTCTTTTAGTATATTAATACCATCTTCTATAGAATTAACTGAAACTGCAAATTTTTCTTTAGTTTCTTCATCTAATTCTAACTCAATGATCTTTTCTACACCATTTGCACCTAAAACTATAGGTACTCCAACTGCAACATCGCTATATCCATATTCACCATTTAAAATAGTACAACATGAAACAATCGCTTTAGAATCGTTTAATATAGCTTCAACCATATGTGCTATAGCACGTCCTGGTCCATAGTAACCTGATGTTCCAAGATATTTTACTATCTCAGCTCCACCAAATTTAGTACGTTCTATGATCCCTTCCATATCCTCTTTTGAAACAAGTTCAGTAAGTGGAATATCTCCTACCGAGATTTTTTGAGGAAGTGGTATCATATTTTCACCATGATCACCAATAACAAGGCTACCTGTTTGGTTTGCAGCATATCCAGTTAGTTTTTGAATCTGATAAGCCATACGTGAACCATCAAGTGCACCTGCTAAACCAATAATTCTATTACTCTCCCAACCAGTTATCTGTTTTGTAACATAAGTCATCACATCTAAAGGATTAGAGACACAGAGAATAATAGTATCAGGAGAGTTCTCTTTAATGTTTTCTACTACTTGTTTAGTGATTTTAGCATTTATCATAAGTAAATCAGCTCTAGTCATATCACCTTTACGAGGTACACCAGCAGTTACAACAACAATATCACAATTTTTAATATCAGCTGCTGTCTCTGCTGCTGTTATAATAGTACCCTGCCCTGAGTAGTAAGAAGCTTGTGCCATATCAATAGCTTTACCCTTAGCTACTCCTTCAGCGATATCAAAAAGAACTATCTCGTGACAAGTTCCCATCATTGCTAATGTATATGCAGCAGTTGCTCCAACAGCACCAGCTCCAACTATTCCAACTTTTCTACTTTTCATTGTCTATTCCATCTTCATTATTTTCACAGTCATCAAAAAAACCATTTCCATAAAGTATATCAACCATCTCTTGTACTGAAGCAACAGAGTTTTTAAATCTAGTTTTTTGAAGTGTTTTAAGTGTCATCTCTATAACCTGTTCTGCACCACCAGCACCAATCATAACAGGAACACCACTTACCATACCTGAATAACCATAATCATCATCAAGCATAACGGCACAAGAGTGTATCTGTTTTGTATCTTTTAAAATTGCATCAACCATAACAGCTGTTGATTTTGCTGGAGCATAGTAAGCTGAACCATCACCTAAAAGATTAACTATCTGCGCACCACCATTTCTAGTCTTTTTAACAATCTCACCGATTTCTTCAGAATCTAGTAAATCATCAATAGGTACACCAGCAACTGTAGTAAACTTAGGAAGAGGAACCATAGTATCACCATGACCACCCATAACTGTAGCACGAATCTGCCCTGCTCCATAACCTAGTTTTTCATATATAAAGTGAGCCATACGTGCTGCGTCTAAAATACCAGCCATACCAAGAACTCTCTCTCTTGGGAAACCTGTATATTTACATGCTACATAAGTCATAACATCAAGAGGATTGCTTACAACAACAACTATAGCATTAGGTGCATGTTCTTTAATTTCTAAAGAGTATGTTTTAACAATTTCTGCATTTTTAAGTAGTAAGTCATCTCTACTCATACCTGGAGTTCTTGGAGCACCAGCAGTTATAACCACTATCTCACTATTTGCCATATCTTCAGGACCTTTAGCCGCTCTTACAATAGTATGTTCTCTTGCTGCATTTGCAGCCTGAGACATATCAAGAGCTTTACCTTTCGCCACATCAATATTTCTACCACGGAGTATAACTTCATGACACGATCCACGCATAGCGAGTATAAATGCTACAGTTGACCCAAAATTACCCGTTCCAATGACTGTTACTTTACTTGCCATTTAATTCCTTTGAGTGATTTTTAACCTTTGATTTTTAGCTAATATAATTTAGCTAAAAACAAAAAGTTATCTATATATTCCCATCGTAAAAGATGGGAACAATAAATAATTTAAACTATATTGCGTCGATAATAGCGTTTAAAGTTGCAGATGGACGCATTGCTTTTTCAGCTTTTGCTTCATCTGGATTATAATAACCACCGATATCTTGAGCTTTACCTTCAGCAGCAAGTAACTCTTCAATAATTTTTGCTTCATTCTCTTTAAGAGATGCAGCAACTGGAGCAAACTTAGCAGCTAAAGTAGCATCATCTGTTTGAGTTGCTAGTGCATCTGCCCAGTATTGAGCTACGAAAAAGTGAGAAGCTTTATTGTCTGGCTCACCACATTTTCTTGAAGGTGCTTTGTTGTTATCTAAGTAACCATCATTAGCAACATCAAGAGCAGCAGTAACAACAGCAAGCTCATTAGAGTCATTTTTCTTAGCGATAAATCTTAAAGACTCAGCTAATGCTAAAAACTCACCAAGTGAATCCCAACGAAGGTGCCCCTCAGCTAAGAACTGATCAACATGTTTTGGAGCAGAACCACCAGCACCAGTTTCATATAGACCACCACCAGCAAGTAAAGGAACGATAGAAAGCATTTTTGCAGATGTTCCAAGCTCTAGGATTGGGTACATATCTGTAAGATAATCTCTTAATACATTTCCTGTTACAGCAATAGTGTTTTTACCTTCACGTACACGTGCATTTGTAAATTTAGTTGCAGTAGCAATTTCCATTATTTGGATATCTACACCATCAGTATCTAAATCTTTAAGGTAAGTATTCACTTTTTCAATCATCTGTGCATCATGAGCTCTTGTTTCATCTAACCAAAAGATTACAGGTACTTTTTCAATTTGACCACGTTCAACTGCTAGTCTTACCCAATCTTTAATTGGAATATCTTTAGCACGAGACATTCTCCAGATATCACCTTTTTCACAATCAAAACTCATAAGTTCTGTACCATCTTCAGCAGTTACAGTAACTTTACCAGCTTCTGCAAGTTCAAAAGTTGTTGGATGAGAGCCATACTCTTCAGCTTTTTGAGCCATAAGACCAACATTTGCAACTGAACCCATAGTTGTTACATCATATTGACCATTTTTAACACAGTCTGCTACCATTTCATTGTAAAACATACCATATGTAGCATCAGGAATAACTGCAACACACTCTACTGCATCACCTTTACGATTCCACTGTTTACCACCTTCACGTACAACAACTGGCATAGAAGCATCAATAATTACATCATTTGATGCATTAAAGTTTGTAGTACCTTTATCTGAATCAACCATTGCGATTTCTGGATTATCAGACTCTACGATAGCTTGAAATGCTGCTTTAATTTCAGCTTCTTGTGCATGACCAGCTATTTTAAGTTCTAAATCTGACATACCTTGGTTAGGATTAACATTTAACTCTGCAAAAGTATCTGCATATTTTTCAAATACTGGAGCAAAAAATACTGTAAATGCATGACCAAACATAATAGGATCAGAAATTTTCATCATAGTTGCTTTAAGGTGAATAGACCATAAAACACCATTTTTCTTAGCATCTTCAATAGTTTTAGCTATAAATGTTTTTAGTTTTGCAACTGACATATATGTACCATCTAAAACTTCTTTATCAAGTGCATCAATAGTTGCTAACTCTTTACCATTTAACGCGATAGTTATTTTTTGAGCTTTATCAATTGTAACTGATTTCTCATTACCATAAAAATCACCATTCCCAGCCATATGTGCAACATAAGATTTAGAATTCTCAGAGAATGCTTTAAGACGGTGTGGATGATTTTGAGCAAACTTTTTAACAGCTTTAGCAGCACGTCTATCTGAGTTACCTTCACGAAGGACAGGATTAACTGCTGAACCTAAACATGTATTATATTTAGCACGAATAGTCTCTTCTTCAGCATTTGCTGGATTTTCTGGAAAGTCAGGAATTTTATGACCTTGACTTTGAAGCTCAGCAATACACTCTTTTAGTTGACCAACAGAAGCTGAAATATTTGGAAGTTTAATAATGTTTCCATCTGCTTGAAGTACAACTTCTCCTAACTTAG
>CAZTNH010000064.1:0-6686 GCA_964615395.1 uncultured Sulfurimonas sp. | reverse complement strand
AGACTATGCGTAAAATAGATGAGACTACACTGCCTCTTCCTGATGAAAAACTAGCTATCATGCAATATACTATAGACTTTTTAACTTCAAATGGTTACAAGATGATAGGTATGGATCACTTTGCAAAACCTGAAGATGAACTCTTTAAGGCCATAGAAAAAGGGGAGCTTCATAGAAACTTCCAAGGTTACACAACTAAGGGTGGAGCTGATCTTATAGGGGTTGGGCTTACTTCTATAGGTGAGGGTGTTGATAGCTACAATCAAAACTTTAAAGTGATGGCAGAGTATGAAGAGGCTATCGATGCTGGGAAACTTCCATTTGAACGTGGTGTTGTTCTCTCTGAGGATGACCAGATTCGTCAGTATATTATTATGGAATTAATGAGTAACTTTAAGTTAGATATACAAAGATTTAATAAGCTTTACGGTGTAGAATTCAAAACTTACTTTGCTGATGCTATTGAAGAGCTTAAACCTTTTGTAGAAGATGATTTAATAGAGATGGATGAGAATAAAATAGAGTGTTCTCAAACGGGAACTCTTCTTATCCGAAACATTGCAATGGCGTTTGATGCTTACATGCATCAGCACAAAGCAAGTAAAAAAACTTTTTCAAAAACGGTGTAAAATGGATAAAAATTTAGAAGATATTTTTAGTTTTGATGCAATTCAAGATGATTGTGTAAAGTGTGGGAAGTGTATTCCTGTCTGTACTATTCACAATGTAAACGCCGATGAGGTAACAAGTCCTCGTGGATTTATAGACCTTTTAGGCGCTTATAAACGAGGGAATTTAGAGCTAGATAAAACTGCTAAAGATATTTTTGAGTCATGTTTTTTATGTACGGCTTGTGTTGAAGTCTGTCCAAAATCTCTTCCAACAGATATGATTATAGAGCAAGTTCGTTCCGATATAGCACAAAAGTTTGGTATCGCTTGGTATAAAAAAGCTTTCTTTTTACTCTTACGCCATAGATTGCTCAATGATTTAGCATTTAAACTCGGTTGGACATTTCAGACTTGTGGTTTTAAGATAAAAGCTGACATAGAGTCTATGCATACTCGTTTTAATCTTCCTATGATTAAGACAGATAGATTGATGCCTAGTCTAAGTAAAACATCATTTTTAAACTCTCATAAAGAAAATATAGACAATGGTGGCAAAAGAAAAGTTGCTATCTTTATCGGCTGTTTAGCAAACTACAACTATAAGGGTGTGGGTGATGGACTTTTAGAGATTTTAGAAGCTTTAGAGATAGATGCTTTTCTCGCAAAGTCTCAAAAATGCTGTTCTGCTCCTGCATACTTTACAGGTGATTTTGATACAGTTGATTCAAACGCCAAGTTTAATATAGAGTACTTTGAGAAGTTTGCTGGAGATGTTGAAGCTATCATCGTTCCTGAGGCTACTTGTTCTGCAATGCTCAAGATAGATTATGAACACTACTTTCATGACCAACCTGAGTGGCAAGCGAGAGCAAAAGCAGTTATGAGTAAGGTTTTTATGGCGACAGAGTGGCTACAAAACCATACAGAACTAGAAGCACTTTTAGCTTCAAAGAAAAAAGTACCTCAGATAGTAACATATCATGACCCTTGTCATGCAAGAAAAATGCAAGGTATCCATGAAGAGCCTAGAAATCTTATCCGTCAAAACTATAAAATAGTAGAGATGAGTGATCCAAATGCTTGTTGTGGTTTTGGTGGTATAACTATGCAGACAGAGAAGTATCACTTCTCAGTCGCAGCAGGGAAACCAAAGGCTGCCATGATTAAAAACACAGGAGCAGAGATAGTAAGTGCTGAGTGTTCAGCTTGTCGTATGCAGATAAACAACTCTATGGGTGTAGAGAGTACAACGGTATTTAAAAATCCTATAGAGCTTATCGCTGAAGCATTGAGAGAAAAATAGTGGAGCATTTTGTTTGGAGCGTTAACCCTGTAGCTTTCTCTTTTGGAAGTCTGCATGTCTTTTGGTATGGTATGCTCTTTGCAACTGCTATTTTAGCTGGACTTGAGTTTATGAAGTGGGTCTATAGAGTTGAGGGGAAAAATGTTGATGATTTAGAGACTATGTTTATCTATATCGTTATAGGTATAGTAGTTGGTGCTAGGTTAGGACACTGTCTCTTTTATGATCCCTCTTATTATCTTGCAAATCCTATGAAAATTTTTGCTGTTTGGGAGGGTGGTCTTGCCTCTCATGGTGGAGGTATGGGTGTTATTATAGCTCTCTATATTTTTACGAAAAAATTCAAGTTAAACTACCTTTGGCTCTTAGATAGAGTAGCCATTCCTACTGCACTTTTTGGTTTTTTTGTTCGTATGGGAAATTTTATGAACTCAGAGATTGTAGGCGATCCAACTAATGTCCCTTGGGCAGTCGTTTTTTCAAGGGTTGACTCTCTTCCTCGTCATCCAGCACAACTCTATGAGGGATTCTCTTATCTTATTATATTTATCGCTTTAACACTTCTTTATAAGATTAAAAGAACTACTTTAAACAATGGTACACTCTTTAGTCTCTTCTTGATAGGTGTATTTACAGTACGATTTTTAGTGGAGTTTGTAAAGGTAAAACAGGCAGATTATGATACAAGCTTTTTACATATGAGTACAGGACAGGCTCTAAGTGTTCCTTTTCTTCTTGTGGGCTTTGGTATGCTAATATGGAGTCTTAAAAAGTAGTGGAAAAAGCAATTTTTATCTACATGATATTTGTTAATATAGCTGCATTTGTAGTCTACTCTTTTGATAAGTATCGTGCTATTAAAAACGGCTCTCGTATTAGTGAAAAAGAGTTACATACATTTTCAATTATTGGTGGATTTTTAGGAGCGAGTTTGAGTATGGCTCTCTTTAGACACAAGACAAGTAAAGTCTCTTTCTTAGTGAAACATATTTTTATTATGTTCGTTTGGATAGTAGGAGCTCTCTATTACTTCTTCGTACTCAATGAGTTTAACTTTATAAGATAAACTTTTATCTATCTTTTCTATGTTTCTTCTTCGCTTTTCTCACAGAAGATTTCCAAAAATGATTTACTAACCAGTATGCAGAAAATGAGCTTGTAATAGAGTAAAAAAGTGCTCCTGTATAAAGAGGGATAAATATATCATCTATATTATCTTGAAACCATCCAAGTGTCATCTGAACATCTGTTATCTCTGTTCCTAAAAAGAAAGAACCCGTGTAGTACTCTACAACATAGATAGGGGGCATAGTAAAAGGGTTAGTTATCCAGACCATCGCTATAGCTATAGGAACATTAAACCTGAAAAATGGCATAAAAAGAAGTACAGCAGCCATCTGCATAGGCATAGGGATAAATGCTATAAATAGACCAAGAGTAACACCTCTTGTAATCATCTTTCTTGTTCCAGCTAAAAATTCAGCAGGTATTTTAGACTTTTCAATAAAAGCTTTAAGCTTTTGACTTTTTGTTGTTTTTTTAAGGACTTTTCTTATCATAATTATTAATTCTACTATCTAATTTTTGTAATATTACCATCAATATTTATAGAGTTAGCTTGAAATTGTTGAAAATCATAAAATCTGTAGTGAAAAACTATGGTAAAATTGCATATATAAAACAAGAAGGTATAAAATGTCATTTGAAAAACTAGGAATAATTAAACCACTGCTGAGTGCTATTAAAGATATGGGGTATGAACATCCAACTTTAGTACAAAAGAGAGCTATTCCTTTAGTTTTGGCAAAGAGTGATATTTTTGCTACTGCTCAGACAGGAACAGGAAAGACGGCTGCCTTTGGTCTGCCACTACTTCAGCGTTTAAGAAAACCACTTGAAGGTAAGGGTGTTCGTGCTGTTATACTCTCTCCAACTCGTGAATTAAGCATACAAATATTTGAGGATATAGAAAATTACTCTAAAAATATGAACATCAAAACTATGATTTTAGTAGGTGGGAAAGATTTAGAGAAACAGAGACAGAAGATAAAAGAGGGTGTAGATATCATCATCGCAACACCTGGGCGTTTAATGGAACATACGGAGAAAGGACTTAATCTTAAAGATGTTGAGACTTTCATTCTTGATGAAGCAGATAGAATGCTGGATATGGGTTTTACAAAAGATATAAGAAAAATTCATCCTCTTATGCCTAAACGCCACCAAACACTACTTTTCTCAGCTACATACTCAGAAAAGGTACGTAAACTCTCTAAGTTAGTGCTTACTAAACCAGCATTTATTGAGACTGCAAAGAAAAACACTACGGTTGATACTATAAATCAAACAGCCTATCTAGTTGACAAAGAGAGAAAAGCAGAACTTCTTGCTTACCTTATAGGTTCAAGAAATTTCCCTCAGGTTTTAGTTTTTACTAGAACAAAAGCGAGTGCAGATGAGCTTATAATTGAGCTTAAAAAAGATGGTTTAAAGTGTGGTATCATTCATGGCGATAAAACAAAAGCAAATCGTCTTAAAACATTAACTCAGTTTAAAGAGGGTGCTTTTAGAGTACTTATCGCTACAGATATAGCATCTCGTGGACTAGATATTGAAAATCTACCATATGTTATAAATTATGAACTCCCTTCTATTCCTGAAGATTATGTTCACCGTGTGGGTCGTACAGGTCGTGCTGGTCGTCAGGGTGAGGCTATCAGTCTGATAGATATTTATGAGAAGCATGATATTAAAGATATTGAGCGTTTAATAGGGCAGAAAATCCCTCAAAAAACTGTAGATGGATTTGAGCCTGATCCTACTATTAGAAGAAAAGATGTTGATGAAGTTAAACTTAAAGCTGAACACAAACGCCCATCAGAAAAAAGAGAACGCCAATATAATAAAAATACATCTAGTGTTCCAAAGACAAAAAAACAGATGAAAGCATCTAAGAAAAAGAGAAAAACAACTAAAAGAGATGGTTAGTCATAAGTTTATGAAATATGTTTAAAGATTATGAGTTAGAGATAGTTTATCAAGACGAGTATTTAGTAGTTATAAATAAACCAACTGGACTCTTGGTTCATAAATCTATGATAGATAAAGATGAAATTTATTTCGCTATGAAGATGCTTCGTGACCAACTTGATGGGCAGTGGGTCTATCCTGTTCATCGCTTAGATAAACCTACATCTGGCGTTTTACTTTTTGCTCTTGATAGCCACACGGCAAAACTTATGTGTGAACAGTTCGCTTCTCATACTATGCAAAAAACATATATTGCTATTGCCCGTGGATATGTCGCTGAGTCTGGAACTATTGACTATGCTCTTAAAGAGAAACTAGATAAGATAAGTGATAAAGATTCGAGTAAATTTAAAGAACCACAAGAGGCTGTAACAGATTTTAGATGTTTATGTCAGGTGGAGTTAAACGCCAAAGTAGGCATCTATGATACTGTTCGCTACTCTCTCGTAGAACTGAAACCTTATACAGGTAGAAAACATCAACTACGTCGCCATATGAAACATATAAATCATCATCTTTTAGGTGATACAAAGTATGGAAGAGGGGAGCATAATAAGTTTATAAGAAAAGAGTATGGAATGAATAGACTTTTACTTCATGCAAGTGAACTTACAGTTAAACATCCATACTCTCAAGAGAGGCTCACTTTTAAAGCACCATTTGATGAAGTTTTCACTCTTATACTCAAAGAGTTCAATTTTTCACTCAATTAAACTATTTTTTTGTTATTATATGCTTAGAAATTATAAAAAGAGAAAATATGAGTCAAACAAATGAGATATATTTAAGAAACTATGAAAAGCCTATGTTTAGCATTGAAGATGTTAATTTAGTTTTTGAACTCTATGAAGAGTCTGCTGTTGTAACAAATGTTATGAGTCTTACAAAAATAGATGCAAATGAGAAACATCTGAGACTTGATAGTGTAGATTTAGAACTTTTAGAAGTCTATATAAATGACTTGAAGATTGATGAGAGTCGTTATATCATTGAAAAAGAGAGTTTAACTCTGCTTAATGTTCCATCAAAATTTAGTATTAAAATAGTAAATAAAATCTATCCTCACAAAAACACAGAACTTGAAGGGCTTTACAAATCTGGAAATATTTTCTGTACTCAGAATGAACCAGAAGGGTTTCGTCGTATCACTCCCTACCTAGACCGTCCTGATGTTATGAGTGTTTTTACTACAACTGTTATCGCAGATAAAGAGAGATACCCTATACTCTTAAGTAATGGTAACAAGAGCCAATGCCATGATAGTTTTGATAAACGCCATGGTGTAACTTGGGTTGACCCACATAAAAAACCATCTTATCTTTTTGCTCTTGTCGCTGGAGACCTTGGTGTTGTAAGTGATGAGTTTTTAACTGCCTCAGGTGATAGAGTGGAGCTAAATATCTACTGTGATTTAGGCAATGAGTCTAAGTGTCATCATGCTATGAAATCTCTTAAAGAGGCTATGGTTTGGGATGAAGAGAAGTATGGTCGAGAGTATGACCTAGAGTACTACAACATAGTAGCCGTTGATAGTTTTAATATGGGAGCGATGGAAAATAAAGGTTTAAATATCTTTAACTCTGCCTATGTTTTAGCAGATACAGATATGGCAAGTGATGCAAACTTTATGGGGATTCAGTCTGTTATAGCACATGAGTACTTTCACAACTGGACGGGAAATCGTATAACTTGTCGTGATTGGTTTCAGCTGACACTCAAAGAGGGGCTTACAGTCTTTAGAG
>CAZTNH010000063.1:0-6839 GCA_964615395.1 uncultured Sulfurimonas sp. | reverse complement strand
CTTACTCCTTAAATCCAAACAGATAAAAATTCTTCTCTTTGATTATTTTCATCTACTAAAATATCTATCATTTGACGCACTGCACCCTCACCACCATTTAAAGTTAAACTTGTATCAACTAAGGTTTGTATCTCTTTAACCCCATTAGCAGGTGTAAAACTGCGTCCCACAAGAGACAACATATTATAGTCATTTAAATCATCACCAATAGCCCCAAGTTCATCAAACTTTAATCCAAGAGAATTAACAAGCTCTTTTAAAACTCTATCTTTATCTCGTATTCCTTGAAAAATATGCTTAATTCCTAACTCTTCTGCTCGGCGTTTCACTATTTCAGAGTGGCGACCTGTAATAATTGCTACTTCATTTCCCATTTTAATCCAAGTTGTTATACCTAAACCATCTTTGACATTAAAGTTTTTTGTTTCTATAGCATCTGAACTGTAAGTAAGTTTACCATCACTAAGACAACCATCTACATCAAGAACAATAAGCTTAATCATAGTACATCTTTAGTGCTAGGTATTCCAACTCTATCATTGAGTGTTGTAGCACGACGAATGGCTACTGCAAGTGATTTAAATGCTGCTTCAATAATATGGTGCTTATTCTTACCTCGAATTTCAATAACATGTGCAGTTATTCTAGCATTTAGAACAAAAGCTCTAAAAAACTCTTCTACAAGTTCTGTGTCAAAGTTTCCGACTTTTCCAGTAGGTGAAAGTTCAAATACTAGAAATGGGCGATTACTCAAATCTAAGTCACAAGATACACAAGCCTCATCCATCACTATACTTGCACTTCCAAAACGCTCCATCCCTTTTATAGGGTAAAGAGCCTCTGCTAATAGTGATCCTAAAACAATACCAATATCTTCAACACTGTGGTGATCGTCAATATGAGTATCCCCTTTACAAGTGATATTTATATCCATAAGTGAATGTTTAGTAAAACTCTCTAGCATATGATCTAAAAAACCAACACCAGTATCAATTTTACTCTCTCCACTTCCATCTATTTTTAATGAAACTTTTATATCTGTCTCTTTTGTTGTTCTTGTTTTTGAAATCATTACTACTCTCCTAGTCTTATTATAAATGCGTTATCAAAGATAGTGCTATTATCTTTATAGTCACGAGCCTCTTCTTCACTCTGAAAACCTGTAAGTACAACTTTAAATATACGCCCATTATCACTTTCAACATCTTCTATAACTGTTTTATAACCATCTGTATTGTCATATTTTTCTTGAGTAAGAAGTGCACCTTTAATTTTAGAAAAAGATGCTATCTGAAGTGCGAAATCACCTAATGATTTTTTCTGAGGTGATCTTTTCATCTCTCTTTTTGTTGGTATACTCTTTTTACCCTTACTTTCAAAACCAAGAACTTCTAATTTTACAGGTGCTGTTCCTGTTCCTATCATCTTGATTTTATGTGCGGCCTTATTTGATAAGTCGATAATTCTACTTGCAACAAATGGACCTCTATCATTAATCCGAACAACTGTGGAGAGACCATTTCTTAGATTGGTTACTTTCACTATAGTATTCATTGGTAATGTTTTATGAGCAGCCGTCATACCGTACATATTATATGTCTCACCATTAGATGTAAGTTTACCATGAAAATCAGGACCATACCAAGAAGCATTTCCCTTAAATGTATCTCCAACACTTACAACAGTTGGATAGTATTTTATACCTCTAACAGTATAGGGACGCATAGTAGGGTGTGAATATGTTTTTTTATCCATTGTAGGACTATGAGCACTTTTATGTGATGAGTAACTTTGAGAAGAGGGAGCATGTCTATATGAACCCTCTCCCCTGGTACTACATCCACTCATTATAAAAGTTACAAGAGCTAATAAAAGATATATTTTATTCATAAATATTTAACCTTTCACCTATTCTAATTAAAGAACCTTTAATATGGTTTTGAGCTTTAAGGTTTTTGACACTTATTCTGTGTGCATGAGAAATAGACTCTAAAGAATCTCCTCTTTTAACCATATAATAATTTTTTGTATTTAATTTTTTTCTCTTACTAGACTTTGTTATAGGAATGATTAATTTCTGTCTTAATCTTAATCTATTACTCTTTAAATGGTTAAAATCTTTTATTACAGCATAAGATACACCATATTTTTTTCCTATATATGAGAGATTATCTCCTCTTGTTACTACATGAATCTTATAAATATTTTTCATTGGTGCTTCATAATATTTACGTTTAAAATCAGCGAGTTTAATATATGGTATGTAGATATCATACTCTTTTGAATATGGAGGAACAAAGTCATACTTAAGGTGTCTATTTAATTTTTTAAGATCTTTAAGTGGCATATCGATAAGCTTTGCCACACGCTTAAGTGACTCTCCACTAGGAATTTGTACAGTTGCGATAGAGTAAGCATTAGCACGATTTAAAAGATGTTCATACTCACTAGAGAGTAAATACTGCTCATCTGTACCAATAAGAGCAAGAGCTACAATTTTTCGGATGTAGTATCTACTCTCTCGTGGAATAAATCTTTTCTTTTCATCAAGAAGAACAGAAAGCTCATCACTTCCTGCTTTTTTTATAGCCTTACTTAAACGCCCACCTCCACAGTTATAGGCAATAGCTGCTAAGTACCACTTACCAAATCTTTTATGTAATGATGAGAGATACTTAGCTGCTGCTTCAGTTGATTTTATAAGATCACGTCTCTCATCTACATACTCATCTATTTTAAGTTTATACATTCTTCCTGTTTTTGGCATAAATTGCCATAAACCAGCTGCTCTTTTATTAGAGTAAGCATGTGTGCTAAAATTTGATTCTGCCATAGCTAGGTATAAAAACTCTTGCGGAACATCATATTTTGCTAAAGTACTTTTAATAGCAGGTATAAAGATATAGGCATTATCCATAGTCTTAAAAAAATGTTTACTTTTACTAATAGAGCTATTTTTAGAGAGCATCTTATTCATGATAGGATCATAAAGAAAAGATTGCTCTATATCAAAAGAGTCCAGTACTGACAACTCTTTTTTATAGTTTGATGCATACGTTAAGTTTGCATACAAGCTTGTAGTAAGAAACAGTGAAAATAGTAGTGTAATAAAATATTTAAACATATACAACTTTTATATTAAATTTATTTAGAAGAGAGATTTTACCTAAAAATTTGTTAATATTGCATATAAGTAAGAGGATATAAATAACTTCATAGCCAATGAAACAAGAAGCTATAAGATACAAGGCAAAAATTCGTAGGAGCTACAAGTAGCTTCAAGAGTTTTTAACACAGTAGGTTGTAGCTTCTTGTTTCACCCGTAGGGCAATCTTTAAAAGGCTCATCTTCTTCGTTGAACTTTACTTAACGATACCAGTATCGCCAAATAAAGTTCGCCTTGAATCTAAACCTTTTAAATGTTGTTGGCTATGAAGTTATTTATATCCTCTTACTTAAAAGCATTTTTAAGAAATATTAAACAGTTTTATAGCATTGAATGTTGTTGTCTCTTCTATCTCTTCAAGGGCAATTTCTAAAACTTCAGAGATCTTTTGTGCTACAAATGTAGTATAAAAAGGCTCATTTCTCTCCCCTCTATGAGGTGTAGGAGTAAGATAAGGACCATCTGTCTCTATAATGAGTCTATCTTTTGGAATTTTTGGAAGTACATTCAGAAGTTTTTTCGCATTTTTAAAAGTTAAAACACCCCCTATCCCAAAGTAAAAACCTTCATTTGCAAGAGAAAGTAGTTCCTCATCAGCATTAAAACAGTGCAACACACCCCCTACTTCACAAACATTTGACTCTAACATCAAAACTTTTGAATCATGAGAAGCATCTCTAATATGCACTATCAGAGGTTTTTTATATTTTTTAGCTATCTCTATTTGAGCTTTAAAAACTCTCTTCTGCTCTTGCTTCTCCACAAGTATCTCCTCTTCACTACCCTCTAATCTAAAGTAATCAAGTCCACACTCACCAATCGCTACACATTTTTTATGCCCTACATAGTTTTCAAACAGCAATGAATCAAACTGCTCTTTATCATAAGGATGAACACCTACTGCAAAAAAAACATCTTTGTATCTCTCAGCTATTGATACAGCTTTATCTAAAGTAGTAACATCAGCCCCAGGAATGATAAATCTTTTCACCCCACCCTCTCTAGCACGATTAAGCACCTCTTCTAAATCTTCATCATATCTTGTATCATCAAGATGTATATGTGTATCTATTATCATCTGTTTGCCTCTAAGAGTTCATGAGCAAATTTTTTCGCTTCGTCTGAAATGTTCTCACCACTAATAATTCTAGCTATCTCATCCACTTTTTCACTAAAGCTCAACTCTTTTGTTTTTGAAATACTACCATCTTTATAGACTAAAAAGTGCTGATTTCCCATAGAAGTTAGTTGCGGTTGATGGGAAATAACAAATATTTGAAAATGAGAAGAGAGTTTACGTAAAACTTTTGCTACGGACATAGACTCTTCACCACTTAAGTTGGCATCTATCTCGTCAAGCATTAAAACACCACCATTTTTTTCCATAAATTCTGATTTCAAAGCTAAAATTGCTAATCTTAAACGATTAAACTCTCCTGTACTTATTTTTGAAAGTTCTGTATTGTTAAGTTTGACATTGAGTTCATCACATCCATAAAGTGTGTATTCTTGACGATTAAGAGTTAAAGTTGCATCTCTAAGATAGAGATCATTCAAATAACGATTAAGCGCTTTTTCAAATTTTGGAAGTTCTTTAGCTCTTAAATCACTGAGTTCTGTAGCTAAGCTCTCGACTAATATATTTAATCTTTTATAGTTTTCCAAAAGATCACTTTTTGCTATTTCTATATTTTCATATTTTTCAAGTTCTTGTTTTTTCTGCTCTTTATAGATTAAAGCCTCTTCTACAGTTCCATATCTGCGTTTAAGTCCACTAATCTCCTCTATACGATTAAGTATCTCCTCTACATTAACCTCTTCAAGTGCTGAAAATCTCTCTGTAGCTGAATCAAAATGTGCACGAAGTTCATTCATGGCATCATCAAAAAAAGCACTCTCTATATCTAAGGATTCTAAAGCAGATATTGCAAGATGTTCATAGTTGAAAATTACTTGTGCCGATTCTAAACTCTCTAAAACTTTTTCTTTTCGAGAGAGCTCTTTTTTGATGAGAAGAAGCTCTTCATCTTCTCCAACACTCGGGTTAATATCTTCTATTTTTTTTATCTCAAAGGCTGCAAACTCTTTAAGTTCAACTATCTTTTTCTCCTCTTCTTCTATTTTTAGCAACTCTTTTTTAACATCAGCATACTCTAAAAAACTCTTTTTATACTTCTCTTTTAAACCTATAATTTTTTTAGATTTACTCGATATTCTATCATCTAAAATAGACAATAAATTTTCATTTTCAAAGTCGCTAAAATCTTTTAAACTTAAATGTCTTAAGTATTTAGATGCTACTGCACCTATAGCTTTACGGGAAAGTGTTTGGTTATTTACAAAGTATCGAGATTTCTCTTTTTTAAGATGTTTAAAAACATTGACATCATCATTTTTAATTCCCGTACTCTCCTCATCTATCTTCCAAGTTACACTTGATTCACAAACAGCAGCATTACATGAAGCTCCACCTAAAGATGAGAGTATAGACTCCATAAGTATGGACTTTCCACTTCCACTAGGACCTGTAAAAACCACTAAACCACTCTTTAAATTAAGTTCTGTCTCTTTAAAACTAAGATAATCTTTTAAATAAAATCTTTCTATCATCTCTCTTCCTTTTAAAAGTCTAGTGGACTTATAAGTTTTGTTTTGTTCATCTCTGAAACAACATGTGTATATATCATAGTAGTTTCGACAGACTTATGCCCTAACAACTCTTGAATACTTCTTAAATCCACCCCTGCTTGAAGTAAGTGTGTGGCATAAGAGTGTCTAAAAATATGAGATGTTATTCGTTTGTTTAATTTAACCTTCGCTCCTGCTACCTTTATGTTTCTTCCAAGTGTTTGAGGATGAATATGGTGTCGTCTTTTCTCTTTACTTCTCGGGTCTTTTGAAAGATTATTCATAGAAAATAGATATTGCCATTTTGTTTCAAACTTAGCTTTTGGATACTTTTTCTCATAAGCAAAAGGAAGATAAACTGCTCCAAACCCATCTTTAATATCTTTAGAGTGTATCTCTTCTACTCTTTTTATTTGTACTAAAAGTTCATCTTTAAGTTTTAAAGGTAATGGTAAAGTTCTATCCTTAAGTGATTTTGAATCCCAAATATAGAGTTTATTAAATCCAAAATCAATATCTTTGATACGGATATTTAAAGCTTCACTCATTCTTAATCCACAACCATACATAAGAGTTACTATTAGTTTATATAAACCACTTAGATTTTGTAGGACATCTTGTACCTCTTCCCTTGTCAAAACAACAGGTATATGTTTTCGTTCTTGAGCTCTAAGAGCTTGAATATTCCACTCAAGAGTATCAATCCCTAAAACTTCTTTATATAAAAAAAGAATAGCACTAAATGCTTGATTTTGTGTAGTAGGACTCACTCTTTTCTTTGTAGCTAAAAAAGTTAGATACTCTTCTATCTCCCTTTTAGCCATTTCAATAGGATGCTTTTTATTATGGAAAAGAATATATTGCTTTATCCAATGCACATAAGTTCTTTCAGTAGAATAGCTATAATGTTTAAACCGTATCTTATCACGAACAATATCTAGTAGTTTTTTCTTAATTTCCATTTTAACATCTCCTTTTATAAATAACACTTTGTCTGTTATTCAAGATATGAAACAAATAACAATCATTTTATTCCATCATTTTA
>CAZTNH010000062.1:0-6880 GCA_964615395.1 uncultured Sulfurimonas sp. | reverse complement strand
ATTTAGATATGACTTACACTAAAAACTTTGAAGATATTTTAGCTTGTGATATTATCACAATCCATACACCTAAAAACAAAGAGACTATAGGTATTATAGGTAAAGAAGAGATAGCTAAAATGAATGATGGTGTAGTTTTAATTAACTGTGCTCGTGGTGATCTTTACAATGAAGAGGCTCTTTTTGAGGGTCTTACAAATGGTAAAATTCGTTTTGCTGGTATTGATGTATTTAGTAAAGAACCTGCGATTAATCATCCTCTATTAGATTTAGATAACATAGTTGTTTCTCCTCACTTAGGGGCAAACACTTACGAATCTCAGTATAACATAGGTACACAAGCTGCTAACAATGCTATTGAAGCTGCTAAGGGAATTGCTTATCCTCATGCAATGAACTTACCTATAGATGAATCAAAAATACCTTCATTTGTTAAGCCATTTTTAGAGATGGGACAGAAGATAGGTTTCTTAGAGTCTCAAATGAGTAAATCTCAAATTATCTCTATTAAAGTAACTGGTCATGGTGATATTGCAGAGTATGTAGAGTCTCTTTCAACATTTGTAGCTGTTGGTGCAATGAGCCAAAACTCTGGTGATACTATTAACTATGTAAATGCTGAGTTTGTTGCAAAAGAAAAAGGTATTAAAATAGAGACAGAAGCTTGTGCTGATTCTGCTGTTTATAAAAATCTTATTACTATTAAACTTACAACAAGTGAAGGTACTACAGCTATTTCTGCTACTATTTTTGATGATAATGTTCAGCGTTTAGTAAATATTGATGGTTTTGATATTGATGTTGCACTTCGTGGTGATATGATTATGTTTAAAAATTCTGATGTTCCTGGTGTTATCGGAAGTATCGGTTCTGTGCTTTCAAGTAACAGTGTTAACATCGCTGACTTCTCTTTAGCTAGAAACGATATGGGTGAAGCATTAGCAGTTATCTTAGTTGATAATGCAGTAAGTGAAAAATCTATTACAGAATTAGCAGCTCTTGAGGCTTGTATATCTGTAAACTACGCTAGAGTATAATCTAAACCTTTTCTTCTTTTACTCCTATGCTTTGCATAGGAGAATATACATTTTAATATCTCCTATAAACTTATCAATATAAATCAATTATTATTTTAAAAATTTTGAAGATTATTCCCATCTTAATGATGGGAATAGGGTATATTTAGAGATTAAAGAGGATCGTTAATTGAAACGGCTTTTTTCTCATGAAAGTGAAAGTGTGCTTCTAGGTCTGACATATTTAAGAGAACAGGTACTACTATAAGTGAAGCAATAACTGCTGCCATTGTTCCAAAGATAAGTGATACACCGAGACCACCAAAGACAGCATCGTTTGCTAAAAGCATTGATGCTAACATAATAGCTACAGCAGTTAAGAAAATAGGTTTAGCACGTGTTGCTGTTGAGTATGCTATAGCTTCAGCCTTATGCATTCCTTTATCTCTCATAAGTGACTTAGTAAAGTCAATAAGAAGTAGGGAGTTACGTGAACTGATACCTATAAGAGCAATAAAACCGATCAGAGAGGTTGCCGTTAGAAAGAATGTATCTACTGTAAATAAATCCCAAATGAAATGCCCAACAATAACTCCGATGATAGATAAGAATGATCCTAGTAAAATAATACCACTTAATGTATAACTTTTATAGTAAATAACCATAAGTAAAAAGATAAGAATAAGAGCAGCAATAAATGCAGCACCAAGATCTATAAATGTATCTATAGTTACTTTCATCTCTCCATCCCAAATTAAGTCATAAACTTCACCACTCTTTTTATTTTTAATTTTAAGATTAAAAAGACCAGTTGTTTGAACATCATAATCTTTACTAAATTGTTCTATTATTTTAGCTTTTGCAGCTATAAGAGGATATACCTGAGAGACCATATCTGTTTCTGCTAAAACATTTGTCATTCTATGTAAATCTTTACTCATAATAGACGGATTTGATTTTTTTGGAATTATTTGCACAAGTTCAGTTACTGGAATCATCATTCCCATCTTATTCATCAATTTCAGTGAAGTAAGTTTAGATTTTACAGCATCAAGTGAGCTATTTGTAAATCTTTTTGATTTTTGAGAAAGAGAGAGGTATATTGGAATCTGATCATTGTACTTGTCAGAGTTTTTAACAGCTATCTGCATACCTTCAAATGCTAAATAGAGAATGTTATTAAGCTGTTTTACATCAACTCCTGATTTGGCAATTTTGATACTATCTACTTTTACTTCAAATGTATCATAAATATCATCTTGCATAATATCAACATCAACAAGACCCTTAGTCTCTTTAAAGATTTTAGCTATTTTTTCTGAGATATCTCTTATACCACTTTCACTGTTACCATAAACTTCCATAACGATAGCAGCCATTGTTGGTGGTCCAGCAGGTGGTTCAACAAATGATATATCTGTATTTGGGTATAACTTTTCACAAGCTGACTGAATAATAGGTCTCATACGTTGAACCATAAGATAAGATGGTTCAGTTCTATTATGTTTTTTCGTAAGGTTTAGTACAATTTCTGCAACATTCTCAGCATTTTTAAATTGACTACCTTTGATAAGACCTGCAAAGTCAAGAGGTGAACCCATACCTAAGAAAACTTCAGTATCAAGAACTTCTTTCTCTTGTATAACAAAAGAACTTACACATTGTGTAACCTTTTGAGTCTGTTCAATAGAGCTACCATTTGCAAGTTTTACATAGATATTAAAAGTATCATTATTTTTTCCTGGAAGCATTTTTGCTAAAACTATTTCCCATGGGGCAATCATCATTACAGAGAGTATAAATGCTACAAGTGTACCAATAAGAATAAATTTTCTTTGAAAACTACTCTCTATCCCTGTATAAACTGCTTTTTCAAACTTTTTAAACATTAGTGCTTTCCTTTTTTAGAGTGGTCTGGACGTTTTAAAATACGTACTGCAAGATAAGGTGTAAATATATATGCTACAAAAAGTGAAGCTATAAGTGCAACGGGAACATTGGCTGGAATTGGTTTCATAAATTGTCCCATCATTCCACCTACAAATGCCATTGGTACCATAGTCATAATAATGGCTAAAGTAGCGATATTTGTTGGTGCACCGATTTCATCAGTTGCTCTTATCATAAGTTCGTCAGCTGACTCATCTGCAGAGTCTGGAGAGTGATAATGTCTATGAATATTTTCAATAACAATAATAGCAGCATCAACTAAAAGTCCAAGCGAGAGTAAAAATGCAAAAAGTGTAATACGGTTAATTGTCTGACCTGTTACAAATGCCACAAAAAGTGTAATAGCTAAAATAGCAGGAACAGTAAATGTAACGATAAGAGACTCTCTCCAACCGAGTACAAATATAAGTAAAACAGCGATAATTACAATAGATAAAAGAAGGTGTTTTACAAGCTCATTTACAGCTTCATCTGCACGCTCTCCATCATTTCTCGTGATTACATAGTTTATGCCATTTTTCTTAAGATACTCTTTGTACTGTGCTAACTCCTCTTTTACTTCATCTGCAATAACAACTGCATTTGTACCTTGAAGTTTTGAAACTGTAAGTGTTACCTGATCTTCAAAAGGTGTAAAAGTACCATCTTTTTGACGTTTAGAGATAGAAGCTGATTTAAAGTTTTGAATATTGTAAGAGTTTGTTACCTTAGCTACTTGTGAAAGATAAATAGGTGAACCCATATATTGAGCTACTATAATATTACCTACATCATGTGCATTTTCAATAGCATTTTCAACACCAAGCATTACAATTTTATTTTGATCTGTTCTATTTTTTATAGCAGGAACATTATAAGCAAGAGACTCAACTGACTTCATAATCTGACCCATAGATAGGTTGTATCCTGAAAGTTTGTTTATATCAACTTCTATATTAAATTGATGTTTATGTCCACCTTTCACTTCTGTAACAGCAACATTCTTAAGTCCATTTATATGCTGTTGAATCTCTTTTACTTTATCATAAAGTTCAGTTTTAGATATGCTTTTATCGCCAGAATAAAAAGCAATAGAGACAATAGGAATATCAATATCAATATCAAGAGGTTTAATCATAGGTTGCATAGCACCCTTAGGAAAAATATCTGAATTCTGCATGATTTTGTCATAGATTTTTAAGTTAGAGTTCTCTTTCTTTTCACCTATAAAAAAGGCTGCATTTACAATACCTACATTGTCTTTAGCTATACCATAGATATGTTCTACACCTTTTACCTCTTTAAGTTTACGCTCTAAAGGTCTAACAATGATTTTTTCTACCTCTTCAGCACTTGCACCAGGTAGAGCAACTATTACGGTTGAACCACTCACTACCATCTGAGGATTTTCCTCTCTTGGCATAATTGATAGTGCAAGATAACCAATTGCTAGTAGGAAAACACCTAAAACAGCAGTAAGAGGATTTCGTATAAATGTTTTAGCTAGTTTACCAGCAGAGTCTGTCGGTTTATATGCTATTTCTTCTTCCATAAAAATCTCCTCTAGTTAATAGTTACAGTTGCATACATACCAGGATATACAGACTTATTGTTAGTTTTAAATGATACTTTTATTTTAAAAGTATGTGTCATAGGATTTGAGTTTGGAATAATAGCTGTTACAGTACCTATAGTTCTGAGCTTTAAAGAAGGAATTTTAACGATTACTTTTTTCCCATGACTAATAAGTCCTAAGTTACTCTCTGCAATTTCTGCACTAATCTTAAGGTCACTTAAATCTGAAAGAATGATAGCTGGCATCCCTGGCATAGCCATCTCACCAACTTTAATATTTTCAGCAACTACTACACCATTGTTAGGAGCTTTAATATTTAAGTAGTTATATTGATTCTCTACCTCTTGAAGTCTTGCTTTTGCTATAGACATCATATCTTTTAAATCTTTTGCAGCAAGTTCAAGGTTCTCAACTTCATATTTTGAAACCATATCTTTTGCTAAAAGTCTTCTATGTCTATCAAGATTTATTTTTACATTTGCATATTTGTTTTGATACATTTGGAGACTAAGCTCAGCCTGACGTTTAGAAGAGTCTATCTCTCTAGAATCAATTGTATAGAGTGTTTGGTTCCGTTTTACTTTTTCACCCTCACTTACAAATACATTTGTTACAAAGCCCATAAAACGGCTAGTTATCATTTTTTGATTATCAGAAATTACACTTCCTGAGAGAGTAATAGTTTCTGCTAACAATGAAGCACCAAGTGCTAAGATCAGTAGTAGTTTTTTCATTTTATTTTCCTTGGTTTGCTAATTTTTTTAAAGCAAATATCTTTTCATTTCTTGTATTTTTAGCTACTTGTAGCTGTAGTATTTTCTGAATTTGTTCTGATTGTTTGATAATAACATCATTCATAGATGATAGTTTCTCTTTGTATCGTCCCTCATAGTTTGCATAGATTGCAGTTGCTAAAGCTAACTCTTTTTCTAAGGAGTCTATCTCTTCATTTGCAGTAGCAATTTCAGTTCTTGTCTTAGCAATTTTAAGTGCTATACCTTTTTTCGCGAGTTCTACTTGAGACTGCATTTTCATCTGTTCTATTTTAGATTTTTCAATTTTAGCACTATCTATGCCACCATTAAAAAGGTTCCAAGTAAGTCTAGCACCAACTGTATAAGCTTTATGGTCAGTGGCATCTCCTAAAAAAGTGTTATCAGCAGTTGCAACTTCAGCAAAAGCCCCTACAGTAGGATAGTAAGCTGCTTTACTTGAGCTAAGCATATTTTTTCTAATACTTAAACCAGTAGAAGCTTTTTGGAGATCGAGATTGGATGATAAGATCTCTTCATCATTCATAAGAGGAAGTGCTACATCCATAGATGGTGTTGTAATCTCTGTTATCTGCTCATTAAGTAAAAAACTGATGTAGTGATAAAGTAGTTTTTTATTTGAGTTCATATGCATTAAAAGTCGTGTTACATTCCCTTTTTTTGCTTTTACTTCAAGAAGATCTACTTTTTTAGCATATCCAACATCAATCATATTTTGAGTTGTATCTTCAAGTTTTTCAATATTGTTCAAAATAGTCGTAAGATTTTTTATTGAGTCATTTAAAAGTTTCATATCATAGTAAGATTTTTTTAGCTGATAGATCTTTTCATTTACCACTTCATCTTTTTCTAAAGATTTCATTCTTGTCATAGCTTTCATGATTTGTGAGTAAGAACTCAGTGCAAAACCAGTAAATAGTGGAACTTCGTATCTAAGTTTACTTTGGAAGAAGTTTTTATCGTCAGGGTAATTAAGTGTGCTTGGTGGTGTCGTTAAGTATGCTGGATCTTGTTGGTCTTGTGGCATATTAGGTGCACCAAAACCAAAATCCCCAAAAGTTGCCTCACGAGAAGTTAGTTTAAATCCAAAAACATTCCCCGCATCATTTGATCTGGCAAAGTCTTGTACAAAATCAAGTTTACCCCAGTTCATCCCTGTAACAGTATCTTCCTCTTTTTGAGCACTAAGGACATCCAAATCCGCAGCTTTAATCTCAAGGTTGTTGTTTTTTAATATGCTAAGTGCTTCTTCTAAATTTGGTGAAGAAGTACTTGAAGCATTAAGTGTTAGTAGTATTGAAATTATAGATAATATCAATTTCATTTATGCTTTCCTTTTGAATAGTATAGTTAAGAATTTATTATAACACATATGTGTTTAACTTATGTAGAGTTTTTCATAAATTATTACAAATTTATATTAGAATGTGTATATTATAACTTCATATAGATTAAATTTGTACTAAATATGATAGAATCAGAGTAAAATTTAATTTATAAAACAAAGGTAAAATCATAGATATGCAAATGATAGTAGATTCTCTGAGAAAAAAGGGAAAGATTTATAAAAAAATGCAAGAGGTACC
>CAZTNH010000061.1:0-6941 GCA_964615395.1 uncultured Sulfurimonas sp. | reverse complement strand
AATGGCAAATATCTACAGATGGCAAGCCCCCGGTAATGGGAAAATATTTGATAAACCCTTAGGTGAGTCAAGCTATATGAACAGTCGAACTATGGCTGTTTTACGATACATACAAGAGAAGGTAAAAGTTTCGCAAGTTGAGTTCAACTTAGAGATTAAAACTTATCTTAAAAATTCTACTGACTACAGAGAAAACAACTCTACACCCTCACATTTTTTTAGACCTCTTCTTTTTTTAGGCTTTCTTAAAATCAGCAGAAGTAAGGTTTTAGAACTTACACTAGAGGGCGATAAATTTTTACATTTTTATGAGAGAGGTGAATACCTCAAATGTAAAAAATATATCCTAAATCAACTAGATAACTCCACCTATCCAAACATTGCTACAAAAGATATAAAACTCCAACTCTTTCCATTTCGGATTCTGTTTAAACTTCTTTTACAAGAGAGAAAGAATGGACTCTCTAAAGAGTTTATATGTGAACAGCTTGTCTATCTTCGGGAGTCCGATGATTTGGTTCTTTATGAAAAACAGCATGACCTTTCAAAAATAGCAAAAAAAGATGAGTATGATAAGTTTTATAGTTGGGTGATAAACTCTTTAGTCAACATAGAGATACTAGAGCGAAAAAATAGGCGATATTTTATAGCAGATGATATTTATGAAGATGTTGAGAACCTTTATAGAAATCTCTCCTTTTCATCCCTCTTTTTCAATGATGAAACGCTACTCTGTCAGTTAGATACAAAGACAGCACATGAGCGATACAAGAGAGATCCACGGCTTATTGTAGAAGCAAAGATTCGTGATAATTTCACTTGTCAGGTAGATAAAAATCATACAACATTTCTCTCTAAGGGTGTAAACTATGTAGAGGGGCATCATGTCATCCCTATGTTTCAGCAGAAAAACTATAGTTTTAATTTGGATGATGTTGATAACATAACATCACTCTGTCCGACATGTCACAGAGAGATTCACTCTAGCGATGATAAAGAAGCCATCCTCAACAAGCTCTACAATCTTAACTTGGCGTTTATGCACTTAAATGGTATATTGCAAGAAGATTTACAAAAAATGTATTACTGTGTATAATGTAAATATATTATTACTAAGGGGCTTAAATGTTAAATAAATTTAATCAGATAATTGCAACAGTCTCCAATACTAAAATAATTTTTTTAGGGACTCTTTTTGTTCTTGTAGGTTCTATTCCTATAGTCTATCTTTCATCACTTTTTAGTGGGGTTGAGTATAATGGTTTTTTACTTAGTATGTCTATTCTTCTTCCTCTCCTTTTAACACCTTTAACTCTCTCTTTTGTGATAAAACTTACTATGAACTTAAAACAGGTAAAAGAGCATTTAGCTAGTGAGATAGAGAAAAACAAGGTTAAAGATGTTCTTATCCATGAACAGGCTAGATTTGCTCTTATGGGTGAGATGTTAGCAAATATCTCTCACCAATGGAAACAGCCACTAAACACAATTAATCTCGCTGTAGTTAATGCTAGATTTAGTCAAGAAGATGAAAATAATAGAGAAAAAAACTTTGATATTATAGAAGAAAATGTAAATCATCTAGCATCAACGATAAATGATTTTATGTCCTACTTTGACAAGAGAAAGCACTCTGAAGTAAGAGAGTTAACAAGTATAGTTACTGAGATAAAAAGCATAGCAAATACAACTCTTCAAAATGCAGGAGTAGAGCTAATCATAGAGATGGATGATAAAAATAGAAAGATAAAAATTGCTTCTTCAATCTCTCAAATACTACTAAACCTTATTAACAATGCAAAAGATGCCTTGTCCGATGTTGAAGGTTCAAAAGAGATCAGAGTTACTTTTGTAGTGAAAGAGAAAGAGCTTCTTATAAACTGTTGTGATAATGGTTCAGGAATAGACTCGGCTATAAAAGAGCAGATATTTAACCCTTACTTCACAACAAAATCTCAATCAAAAGGAACGGGAATAGGACTCTATATGTCGAGACAGATAACCGATAAGTTTTTTAATGGTGAGATTAGTGTAGATGATAGTAATGGGCAGACCTGTTTTAAGGTGAGTGTTCCATTTGGTAAAAACTGTTATATAGAGGATGAGAAATAGATGATACTAAGCATAGAGAGTTCATGTGATGATAGTGCAATATCTATCACAGAGATAAAAACAAAAAAATTACTTTTTCATAAGAAGATAAGTCAAGAGTTAGAGCATAGTGTCTATGGTGGGGTAGTTCCTGAACTTGCAGCCAGACTTCATGCAGAGGCACTTCCTAAGATACTAGAGCAGGTTGAAGAGTACTTTCCAAAGCTTAAAGCTGTAGCCGTTACATCTACACCGGGACTTGCTGTTACTCTTGTTGAGGGTGTCACTATGGCTAAGGCTATCGCTGTGGCACTCGACATTCCTATCATAGGAGTAAACCATCTTATAGGGCATATCTACTCTCTTTTTATAGAGAAAGAGACTCAGTTCCCACTTACTTGTCTGCTTGTTTCAGGTGGACACACTCAGGTGATGGAAGTGAAGAGTTTAACGGAGATAGAGACTGTTGCAAAGTCAATGGATGATAGTTTTGGAGAGAGTTTTGATAAGGTAGCAAAGATGATGGGTCTTGGGTATCCAGGTGGTCCAGCTATCCAAGAGTTAGCAAAGGGTGGAGATAGACTTAAGCATAATTTCACAGTACCCTTGCATCAGTCTCCACTAATAGCGTTTAGCTACTCAGGGCTTAAAAATGCTGTCCGTTTAGCTGTTTTAGAAGAGGAAAAAAAGGAAACGCCAAACTTTCAAGATATAGCTGCCTCTTTTGAGCATATCGCTACAAAACATCTGACTATGAAGCTCAAAAAGTACTTTAAAACTGTACGACCAAAAACTTTTGCCATAGTAGGTGGAGCATCTGCTAACCTTTACCTGCGTTCACAGATAGAAGAGTTGTTAAAACCTCATAAAGCAGAACTCATTTTAAGTGAACTCAAATACTGCTCTGATAATGCAGCGATGATTGGGCGTGTAGCCGTTGAGATGTATGAGAAAGAGATGTTTAGTTCTCTCGAAGAGTTGACAAGTTCTCCAAGAAGCCAACTTTAATAAAATGGAGAGTATGATAAGTTTATGAAAAATCAACGGCATTTTATAACACTTATAAGAAGAGGTCTTTACATTGTATGGACACTACTTCTGGGTGCAATTATTTCTATTATTATTAAACATAATTACTCTTATGCTGAGTATATTGCAACTCAGAAGGCTCAAACAAGTGTCAATAAAGATTTGGCATATAGAAGTTGGGTCTCATCACATGGTGGTGTTTATGTTTCTGTCGATAAAAGAACGCCACCAAATCCCTATTTATCAAATATTAGAAATAGAGATTTTAAAGCTTTAGGCGAAAAATTTACTCTTATGAATCCTGCTTATACACTCTCTCAAATGATGCATGATTACTCAAAACTTTATGGTGTAAAGACTCACATAACCAGTAAAAAAGTTCTTAACCCTAAGAATAAACCTGATGTATGGGAAACTTTAGCTCTCAATAGAATAGACCAAACAAGAGAGGAGTACAAATCTTTAAGTCATATAAATGGCGAAGAGTACTTGCGTTTAATGAAGCCTCTCGTTACAAAAAAATCATGTTTGAAGTGTCATGCTTTTCAGGGATATAAGGTAGGGGATATAAGAGGTGGTGTTAGTGTATCTGTCCCAATGAAAGGACTCTATGAAGATGCATTTTATAACTCTCTTTATATTATAGCTCTTTTTATTATTATATGGCTTGTTGGAGCTTTTTCAATCTCTATTTTTACTAAAAAAATCTACAACTATATAGATGAAAAAGAGTTGCTGTATGAAGAGTATATCTATGGTCTCGTAAGTGTTGTTGAAAAAAGAGACACTTATACTGCTGGACACTCCTCTCGTGTTGCTAAATATGCTCAGATGATTGCAGAGGAGATGGGCTACTCTGAGTATGATTGTCATATGCTCTATCGTGCGGGTATGTTACATGATATAGGAAAAATAGCTATTCCTGATTCTGTATTTTTAAAACCATCAAAGTTAACTGAAGATGAGTACAAGCTGATTCAAGAGCATGTTGAGATAAGTTATGAAATGCTGAAAAATATCTCTATCTTTGATGAGATTAAAGAGATAGTGCGAGATCATCATGAGCATTATGATGGAAGTGGTTATCCTCGTGGGATTTTGGGAGATGACACTCCAATGTTAGCACAGATTTTAACTCTAGCGGACTCTTTTGATGCTATGACTACAGATAGAATTTATAAGGGAAGAAAGAGTGTTCAAGAAGCCTTGCATGAGATCGCAAAACTTTCAGGAAAACAGTTCAATCCAAAAGTAGCTCAGGTAGCACTTCTTGTCTTAAAAGATGTGATTATCGACCATACAAAACATCAAAATCCTATAACTCTTTTAGAAAAAGAGCGATTTAGTTACTTCTATAAAGATGCTCTTACTCATGTTTATAATGAAGAGTACTTTAAATTTAACATAAATGATTTAAGTGAGTGTAAGGTTATTTCGTGGTTATCTCTTAAAGATTTCCATACTTTTAACAAAAAATATGGCTGGAGTACAGGGGATAAAGTTTTACAAGAGTTAGCACATATTATGAAACATAAGTGCAATAAAAATTTTCATATTTACCGTTTTCATGGAGATAATTTTCTGATTTTACTTCACTCTGTGGAGGAGTATGAGAAACTTGGAAATTGTATAGAGGATTACTTACAAAAGAGTGCTGTAACTTATGAGTATAAGATGAGTCGTTTAGATAGTTTTGAAAATAAAAAAATAGAGAGTATAGAAGATGTTCTTAAAGAATTTTTTTAAAGAAAAAAGAGTCATATTTTTCTCTGCAATTTTTACTTTTTTGTTTTTAGAAAGTTTGGTTTTTTTAGCTGTTAGTTATGCCAAAAAAAGTGAAGTTAGTAACTACTTAGATGTTGTAAACCCTGACTTTAAAACACATATAGATATGGCAAATTCATATCTCACAGATATCTCCAAAATATTTTACGACACTAAGATAAATCAGCCAGAAATAGTAGAAATAATGGCAGAGGCTTCGCATACTCAAAACCCAAAAGAGAGAGCTAAACTAAGAGCAGAACTCTTAAAGAGATTGAGTCCAACATATCTTGAAATGAAAAACTATCATGTAAGACAATTTCATTTTCATCTTCCAAATGCCATCAGCTTTTTACGATTTCATCGACCTGAACTCTTTGGAGACTCCTTAGCCAAAGTGAGAGAGACTATAGTCTATGAAGATAAAAATAAAACTTTTATTAGTGCATTTGAAGAGGGTCGAATTTTTAATGGTTTTAGAAATGTTTATCCTATCTTTAAAGGGGATGAGTTTGTCGGAACAGTAGAGATATCTTTCTCCTTTGAGGGAATAGAAGATTTTCTTTCAAAAATAAACTCCACAACCTATCTTTTTATGATAGAAAATAAAATAGTAAGTGAAAAAGTTTTTAAAAATGATAAAAAGAAAAACTACATAAAAAGTCAATTTTTAGGTTTTGATTATGATAAAAAAACCCTTAACGATAGTATGCAGATAGGGCTTAAAGAGGCATATATTATCAATAAAGATATTAGTAAAGAGGTACAACAGAGATTAAAAGAGGGGAAACTCTTCTCTATCAACTTTAAAAATAAAAAGATTTATGATAATCACTCTATAATTATCTCTTTTAGTCCTGTAGTTAATTTAGATGATAAAGTTGTGGCTTACATCATTCACTATAAGTTTGGAGATTTTATAGATATAATTTTGAAAAATCTTAAGATACTCTTTTTTGTCCTTACTCTTCTCGCATTTATTTTGAGTGCTATTCTTACATCCATTTTACTTCGTGAAAGAAAAAAACAGGAACTGATGCATGAGTTAGCTGTAAAAGATGCTCTTACAGGTATTTACAATAGACATGGAGTCAATGACCTTTTAAATCAAAAACTAGCAGAGTTTAGTAGAGATAAAATAGCATTTAGTGTTATCTTCTTTGATATAGATCTCTTTAAAAGAGTAAATGATAATTATGGTCATGATATTGGAGATTATGTTTTAGAAAATATTGCAAAGATTGTAAGTAAGGAGATTAGAGAGAGTGATATTTTTGCAAGATGGGGTGGAGAAGAGTTTATACTCTTTCTTTCAAACACTACCATAGAAGAAGCTCTCAATGTTGCAGAGAAGTTACGAAGAGCTATAGAAACACACGCCTTTAGTGATATAGATAGTATTACTTGTAGTTTTGGTGTTACCACATTAAGAGAAGAGGATTCAAAAACAGCATTTTTAAAACGTGTAGATACTCTCCTTTACAAGGCAAAAGAGTCTGGTCGTAACTGTGTTGTTGGTGATGTTTAAGCTTAAGAAAAACTTATACATAAGCACTTCTCTTTTAAATAAGAGAACTATTATGAGTTTTAAAATATACTTCTCTCAACAAAATGCGAAAGGCGTTAAAAATTAAAAAAAACAAAAGGAGCCAAAATGGCAACTACAAAATTTAAGGGTACAGACGTAGAATTATTAGGAAATGAAGTAAATGTTGGAGACAAAGCACCAGCAATTACTGTTGTAAACTCAGACGGTTTAGGTGATGTAGTAGTTGGTGGAGCTACTGGTAAAAAACAACTTATCATTGTTGTTCCTTCTTTAGACACAGGTGTATGTGCTACTGAAACTCGTAACTTTAACGCTAAAGCTGCTGGTCTTAATGATGTTACTGCAACTATCGTTTCTCTTGACCTTCCATTTGCTGCTGGACGTTTCTGTCAAGCTGAAGGAATTAACGATTTAACTGTTACTTCTGACTTCCGTAACAAAGATTTTGCAAATGCTTATGGTGTTTTACTTGGTGGATCAGTTTTAGCTGGTGTTACTTGTAGAGCTA
>CAZTNH010000060.1:0-6994 GCA_964615395.1 uncultured Sulfurimonas sp. | reverse complement strand
GCTCGATTAACTCAGTGGTAGAGTGCCTCCATGACATGGAGGTGGTCACTGGTTCAAATCCAGTATCGAGCACCATAGATAAACACCTCAAGAGTTAAAATCTTAAAGTATTCTTTTTTCCACCCTGTTCAATTTGAATTGCTGAACGTAAAACAAAAAGTTCTGTTGCAGTTTTTTTATAAATTATCTTTTGAAATATCTCTTTTGAATTTCTAGGATTATACCCCACAGCCTGAATTTTATCTTCCCTAGATAAAACCACACAACCATGAGCTATACTATACATCTCTAATCGTAAAGGATCTTGCATATCCTCTTGCATAGCTTTTTGAACAAGTATAACAGTTGGACAAGCAAGTGTTTTTCTTTTAACTAAATCTCCATAAAGCATACTCGCTAAAATCAATAATGAAAGAAATAATTTCAAATTAATCCATTTTCCATTTATAAATCACACTTGCATAACCAGTCACAATATCATTAAATTTATACTCAATATTATCAATAGTATTAGTATCTTGAATACTCATAACTCTTACACCAAACTCTAAATCTACAGATTTTCCAAGGTGAAAGTTTGTACCAAGATCTCCACCAATATAGGGACTAGTAAGTGTTCTATATGTTCCAACTGGAGGAGTAAATTGTATATCAGCAACACCACCATTAAGACCTATAAAAAAATTAACAGCTTTAAAAGGATTTAATTTATATTGAATTTCTCCACCATATGTGATGATATAATCATAATCACTTCCAGTATCTACTAAATATCTAGTACTTAAAAAAATTCTGATATCTTTTGTTTCTGCTCCTATCTTTAAACCTATACTTCCTAAACTTGTAGTACCAGGTGAATTTGCACCATCGTAAACATAATCTATACTGTTATATCCACCTTCTATACCAATTAAAGATTTTGTTTCAAAATCTTTATCTGATGAGTTAGCAAGTAAAGATGTTGCAATTAAAGCAACTCCAAGAATAATATTTTTCATTTTATTTTTTAACATTTTTGCCCTTTTTTCTTAAAATTCACTACTAGGAAGTACATTAACAAGTTTAATCTCACCAGCACTACCTGCCGGATCTGTAATATTTACATCAACATATCCAATACCATTATTTAAACTACAATCTGTAATATTCCCATCAATCATTGAGTCACCTTTAATAGTCCAGTTAGTATCATCTCCTGTAACTATTACAGCATAAGCAAAATTTGCATTATCATATGACTCTACCGTATCTGCTATGTTAACATTAAGTCGAACAACTCCTTCAAAACCTTTAGCATACTGATATGTTTCCCCTACTAAACCATTTCCACGTAAAGTTATTTTTTCACCTATTCCTATTTTTGCAGTACTGTTGTTATTTTCACCTATTAAGTTTGTCCATAAAACTACACTTTTTCCTACAAGATAGTAATCATATTCAACTTGAACAATCATACTTCCCGTTGTCGGTAAAATATTATTATTGTCTTTTGCATAAACATTTGCAACAACAGGTGAACCACTGCACCACTCATTTCTAAAGTTATGTCCTACTGCATAACTTAAACCTGAAATATCAGCACCACTATAATCATCTTTAAGAGTAATTTTATTTGATGTAAAAGAGTCAATATCCCATTTTCCATAAGCTGCAAATCTATAACCAGTACCACCAAAAAGAACTAATTTATCATTTACTAAATCAATGTTATCAAAAGCATCTCTTGATGATGTAAAAGTATCGGTTGCACCATCTGATATGTTTCCATCATTTACAGATGAACCATAGTATAAATAATTTGCTATATTTGATGTTGTTGCTGAGCTTTGAGTGTAACCTGTAATCATTCCCATTGCGATAGCAGGTGAAGTATTAACAAGATTGTTATACTTATCAGTAACTGTTAATACCCAATTCTCTACAAATTTAGCTGTATCACTATTTTGACTTGTTCCAGCATAAGAGAGACTCATAGCAGTTGGAGGTCCAGAGAGTACAATTATATTAAACTGTTTTGTAAGATTTTGCTCATTTCCATTATCATCATTAAAAATAGCATCTACTTTTATTGGAATAAGACCTGAAAGAGTTGATGAAAGAACACTTAACGAAACATTATTTGTACTGAATGATATTACATTACCAGTAATTGAACCTTCTCTTAATGTTCCAACACTAGGATTTAATGTAGTTACTGTAATACTTTGAATATTCTCATCGCTAACTGCATTACTATTTTCATCTAATATGGCATAATTTATAGTTTTCACATCTTCAGGAAGCATAGTCACATCAGTTCCGACACCTGAAGTTATCTCATATTTTGTATTGATTATCTGATTTACATCAGGAACAATTGTCATAGTATAACTAAGAATATTTGTTGGATTTTCATCATGAAAAAAACCAAATACTATATTTGATTTATTAGCATCCAAATTTGTAGGTGCTGTATAAACAAATGTAGCTTCACCTTGAGCATTTAAAGGAGAAATAAATTGATTAAAATACCCAATATCTCTACCTTCTCTTACATCATTTGGAAAAACAATTTCTATGTTTCCTGATGAGTAAGGACGGTTAATACTATCAATAGCCTTAACAACTATATTAAAACTCTGTGCATTTTTTGTCAATACAGCACTCGAAACTGGTAAAAGTGCAGTTATTACTTCTACAGTACTATTTGTATCCACTGTTGGTAGTGTTCCTGTATCACTCGTAGTTGTATCTAAAGTAGTATTGGTATCTCCGTTACTACTATCACATCCTGAAACTGAAACTGATATCAAAAGTGATATAGCAAGTAACAATGTTTTAAGTAAATTCATATTAACAATCCTTTATATTTTTAATGACCTATAGTTGATAATTATAGCTAGTGAGCTATTAAAGTTCTCTTTAAATTCTTCTATTTTATAGCTTTTGCACAAACAAAAGCACTAGAGAATGCCCATTGAAAATTATATCCGCCAAGTTCTCCTGTTACATCGACAACTTCACCAATAAAATAAAGCTTTTTTATTTTTTTAGATTCTAAACTAATACTCTCTAACTCTTTAGCTAAAACTCCCCCTCTACTAACCTCTGCTTTTGTAAAACCAAAATTACCAGCAGGAGAAAAAACATAGGAGTGAATCATAGACAATTTTCTTTTTTCCTCTTTTGTTAATCTTTTACACTCTTTATCTTCAACTCCCAAAGCTAACAATAGTGCTTTAACAAGTCTTTTTGGAAGTCCAATAAGTGTACTTATCTGTTTTTTACTCCCCTCTATCATCTCGAGTATATTTTTGTTTGGTAGAAAATCTATGCTTATAGTCCCTTTTTTCCAGTAGAGTGAAGTGGAGAGAATAGCTGGTCCACTTATCCCTTTATGAGCAAAAAGCATCTCCTCATTTATAATTCTATCATCGACTTTTATCTCTACATAACAGCTAAGCCCACTCAGCTCCCTCATCCAAAACTGCTCTTTTTGAACTGTCAAACCTACCAGAGCAGGAGTAAACTCTTTGACCTCTAGTCCAAAACTTTTGGCAATGTCAAGACCTATTTCACTTGCACCTAGCGTTTGAAAGCTCTTTCCACCTGTTGCTACAACTAAAGAGTGGCTTTTGTAAACTCCCTTATCCGTTTTTATCTCAAATACATCTTCCTTTTTAACAACATCTATTATTTTGTTATTTAGAATTATTTCAGAGTATTTTGCACCATTTTTTAAGACATCTATAATATCATCAGAACTATTTTGACAAAAGTAGTATCTCCCCTTTCTAAGTTCTAACTCAACCCTATTTCTCTCTAAAAAATTAAGTAAATTATCACGAGAAAACCTCTTTAAAACATAAGTTAAAAGTTCACTATCTCCATCAAAGTTTTTCAACTCTACATTGGCATTTGTGATGTTACACTTCCCACCACCAGAGATTTTAAGTTTCTTCGCTACCCTATCGTTTACATCAATTATCGCTACACTTTTTTTCTTTCCAATGTTGCTTGCACACATCAACCCACTAGCACCACACCCAAGAATAATTACATCATATATTTTCATAGAGAAATTATACGATATAATTACATAAAATATTTAACTAAAGAAGAATTATGAGCAACAAACTCCATATAGTATCTCTCGGATGTACTAAAAACCTTGTCGATACAGAAGTTATGATGGGAAAACTCCAGAACTTTGAACTAACAGATAACAATGAAGAGGCTGATGTCATCATTGTAAATACATGTGGCTTTATAGATGCAGCTAAAGAGGAGTCTATAAATACGGTTCTTTCACTCCATGATGCAAGAAAAGAGGACTCAGTTTTAGTGATGGCTGGATGTCTAAGTGAGCGTTATCAAGATGACCTTATGACACAAATTCCAGAGGTAGATATCTTTACTGGTGTTGGTGATTACGACAAGATAGATGAACTTTTAATAGAAAAAAAGAGCCGTTTTTCAGATGAAGTTTATCTTATAGATGGTGCAGAACGTGTTGTAACAGGTTCATCGTACCATGCTTATATCAAACTATCAGAGGGTTGTAATCAAGAGTGTAGTTTCTGTGCAATCCCCTCTTTTAAAGGAAAGCTTAACTCTCGTAACTTAGACTCAATAGCTAAAGAGGTAGAGGGACTTGTTAAAAAAGGCTATTATGATTTCTCTTTTGTATCACAAGACTCTAGCTCATACCTTCGTGACCAGAACATTAAGGATGGTTTATCACTTCTTATCCAGAGAATAGAGCTTATAGAGGGTGTGACTTCAGCTAGAATCCTCTACCTATACCCATCTACAACGACTATAGCACTTCTTAAAAATATCGCAAAAAGTGAGATTTTCCATAACTATTTTGATATGCCTATTCAACATATTAACAACGATATGCTTCGTATGATGAAACGTGGATTTGGGAAAGATAAAACTATAGAACTTTTAGAGTTTATGAGAGATTTACCTGACTCATTTTTAAGAACAAGCTTTATAGTAGGGCATCCAAATGAGACTCAAGAGATGTTTGATGAGATGTGTGAGTTTGCAGCTAACTTCGGTTTTGACCGTATCAATGTTTTTGACTACTCTGATGAAGAGACAACTCCAGCTTATGATATGAGTGATAAAATTCCTGCTGATGTAAGAGCTGAGCGTGCACAGATACTAGGTGATATAGCTCGAGAGTGTACTCTTAAATCTCTAAACGCTGAGATTGGCAAAGAGTGTGAGCTTGTTATAGATGGAGAGAGTGATGAGCATGAGTTTTTACTTTCAGCTCGTAAACTTATCTGGGCACCTGAGATTGATGGTGAAATATATGTCAATGATAGAAGTGACGATACAAGTGAACTAGAATTTTGTAAAATCTACAAGGCAAAAATCACAGATATTGTTGGAGATATTTTAACTGCAACAGTAGATAATGCTTCAAAATAGAGAACTCCTTTTAAATGCTAAAAATCTTCTAGCCTTTTCGGCTGGAGGAGACTCAACAGCCCTCCTCTTTTTACTCTTAGAGAATAACATTAAATTTGATATAGCTATAGTTGACTATGCTCTTCGCTCACAATCAAAAGAGGAAGTAGCCTATGCTCAGGAGTTAGCAGAAAAATATAATTTTCAATGCCATCTTCTAAACGCCAAAACTATAGATAATAATTTTGAAGCAAATGCCAGAAAAATTCGCTATAACTTTTTCCAAGAGCTTATAGAAAAACATAACTATACAAATCTTCTGACAGCTCACCACTTAGGAGATAGGTTTGAGTGGATGCTTATGCAGTTTTGTAAGGGTGCTGGGTGTCCTGAGTTGACAGGTATGAAAGCCATTGAGAAGAGAGAGAGCTATACACTCTTAAGACCCCTAATTCATTTAGAGAAAAACGAACTACTTCACTATCTAAACGCCAATAATCTACACTATTTTGAAGATGAAAGTAATCATAACCAAAAATACAAACGAAATGAGTTTCGTCATAACTATGCCACCCCTCTTTTAGAAAAATATCTTACTGGTATTAAAAAAAGTTTTGAGTATATGGATAAGGATGTAAACTTACTTATTCAAGAGGCTCACATAGAGAGAGTCAATGAGTTTGCCTACATAAAACCCACCTCCAATAAAAGAAGTGATATTTTTGCCATTGATAAGTATATTAAATCTAAAGAGCATATTATCACTGCACAAGAGAGAAAAATCTTAGAGGAGAATGAGGTCTCAATAGTTGGAAGAAAGTTTGTTATTGTTCAGAAACCCTCTTATATCTTTATCGCACCCTATATAAAATCTCAAAATATGGACAAGAAATTTAAAGAGAAAATGCGTCTTTTAAAAGTAGAACCTAAACTAAGAGCTTACTTCTTTTTAGATTCTGAAGCAGTAGCATTTATATCCTCTTTATCACAATAAACATTCATAGTAAATGAAGACTTTATACTCTCTCCATCTCTTGTAAAATCTATAGGGAAATTTATCGCTATAATATATTCACTTTTATTCACAGCCTCTAAAAAATTATAAAAACTCTTTGGAGAGCTAATCTCTGATGTAGTATTTACTTCATAAACTCCAAATCCTTTTTTCACTGTTGGCTTAGCAAAGGAAGAGACTTTTAAATTTGAAAAATAACTCTTATTTTCTCTTTCAAATCTATCTGGACTAAACTTTTTAGCAAATGCAGTAATAACTCTTCTGTTTTTTGAACGAAGATCCTGAAGTGTATCCTGTGTTTCACTATGAAAAGTTGAATAGTCTCGAAACTCTCTACTGATCTTCTTTAGTTCAATACGGTTTATTCTATAAGTTTTACCCTCAGGAATCAAAACTAAAAATGAGAATAATAGTACAAATATTAAAAGTAGAAATGATGCTATCATTAGATAGATATGCTGTCTTGAAATACTATTCATCTATTGATAACTCCTCATCTTCATTTATGTAATTTGTTGATACAAATCTATACCAACCATTTTTAGCAGGATAAAAACTACTATATGTTTTATG
>CAZTNH010000059.1:0-7027 GCA_964615395.1 uncultured Sulfurimonas sp. | reverse complement strand
TTGGTAAATGTTGAGTTAAAAATTGTTCGAAGTTTTGCATTTGAAATTTTATACTCTTTCTACTTAATATTTACAAAAAAATCGAAATTTTTTCGTTCAAATAGTAGTTTAGAAAATTTTTGATAATCTTCTATATATTTGCGAAGTTCATCTTGATTATGAATTCGTATTCCATTTACTTGAATCAACCTATCTCCAAGAATTAATCCATATTTTATAAAAGCACTAGAGAGTTTTACAATTTCAAGATTTTTATTAAAAAAGATTCCTTTGTACTCTAAAAATGTATCACTTAGACTACCTCCACCCTCTCGCTTTTGAGTTTTCATACGATAAGAGATGAGTTTAGAGTCTCTTTTTACTTTTATTTTATGTTTAGAGCCTAACTTGGAAAAAAGTATTTTTTTCATAAAAGAGGATGAGTTTTTAACCCTAGAACCATCTAAATAAAGAATAATATCTCCTTTTTTTAGATGGTTATCTTTTATGTAAGGGTTTGAAGCTGTAACGACTACTGCTCCCTTTTTATCCTTGACTCTTATCCCAATACCTGCATACTCAGAACTAGCAGAAGAGATAAATCTTTTAAGATAATCTCTCTCTATAATACCATCAGGAGTAACAATTCCCTCTAAGGAACAGCAAGAACTTGTTAAAAGTGCAGGTGCTGTAGTTTTTTCACTAAAGATAGCTAAATGATTTAAACCAACTTGATGTTTAATAATCCTTCCCTCGATAGCCTCTGTTTTATTCACAGCAGCAACACCTAGTTGAAGTCTCATATTTATCTCAAAATCATATGGAAAATTACTTTTATCTTTCACTAAATAGAGGGAAAGAAAAGGATCATGTTTGAGTATTTTGGCATTAGGTATCTGTTTTGAGTAGATTAAACGCCTATTATGAGAGACTGGAATCGAGAGGGAATTATTTTGAATTGCATTGGAGTCATTTATTTTTTGTATACAAGAGTTATAACCACCTTTACATGCATATAAGTTTAAAAGTAGAAAATTAAAAAGTAGAAAGAGGCGAATCACCCCATACTACCTAACATTCCCATAGCACTCTGCTGTTGGTTCTGTTGTACCATTTTATTTGCATCATTGATAGCACCGATAAGTAAAATTTGTAGCATATTTTTATCAGTAAGTGTTGAATCATCTATAATTAAATCAATAACTTCACCCTTACCGTTTACACTCAGTTCTACTAATCCACCACCAGTTTTTACACTAAATGTCTTGGACTCTAACTCTTCTTGAAGTTTTGCAGCATTCTCCTGCATTCCTTCAAGCATTTTACTCATATCGCCCATGTTAAACATCTATATACACACTTCTATATCAGTAATATTGTTATCATCATCTAAGATAACAACCTTTGGCTCGTAAGTTTCAAGCTCAACTTCATCATAAGAAGCATAGGCAACGATAATAATTTTATCGCCTGGTTGTACTTTACGAGCAGCTGCACCATTTAAACATATATCACGTTTACCACGTTCACCAAGAATTACATAAGTACTAAAACGCTCACCATTGTTAATGTCTAGTATCTCTACTTTTTGTCCAACTCTCATCTTAGCAGCTTGCATTAGCTCCTCATCTATAGTAATAGAACCAATATAGTTAAGATTGGCATCCGTTACAGTAGCACGATGTAGTTTACTATAAAGCATCTCTATTTGCATCGAAACTTCCTATCTACCCATCTGCTTTTTCATATCAGCTGGAGAAATTGCTTCATCCCACATCTCTTGATCTATAACATACTCTTCAACTACATTTCCACCGATGATATGCTCAGTAATAATACGGTCTATTTTATCTTTAGTAAGACCTGCATACATAATGTGACCTGGTTCTACTAACATAATTGGACCTGCTGAACATCTGTTCATACATGAAGTACGAATTGGTTGTACTGTACCCATAATTCCTTCTGTCATTAGCTTAGTTGCTAAGTGTTGAAAAAGATCTTGAGTTGCTGGTGTTACACATGATGGTTTTGGCATTCCTGGAGGAGCTGACTGCTCACATTTCATAATATAAAAGGCTGGTTGAGGGATTCCCATAATTAATAGTCCTTAATTTTTTTGCAATTATATCAAAATTCTGACTTTTTATTCTAATGCTCAAAAATAAGTTTATAATTTTAAGTTTATTAGGAACTATTTCGATATAATTTCCCTACTTTTATAGAGGACAATAAAAAAATTGAAAAAATTAATACTACTTTTACTTTTAATATCATCACTATTTGCCGAAGCTAAAGTTTATGTAGGAGTAAGTGCTGGTGTTTTTAACGAAACATTTAGTAATATAGATGCTTCTACTTCATCTGCTATGTCAACAGTTAAAATTGGATATGGAAATATTAAATCCTATGCAGTTGAGTTTTCACTAGATTATGCTTACAATAGATCTAAAATCTTTTCAAGTTCACCTGATGTCTCAAAAGATGGAGATAAATATGGCTTTAACATCAATCTTTTAAAATCTTTTGACTGGGATATATATGTTCTTCCATTTGTTAAAGTTGGTTTTGGGACTGGTATTTTAAATATAGATAGAATTTTACAAAAAGATTTATCATATGGCTCATTTCAATTAACACTAGGTACTTTTGTACCAATCAGTAAGAGTTTTGACTTGGAGTTAGGATATGAGTTGCGCAGTACTACTTACAAAGGTATAGATTACATTGCAACAAAAACAAGTTATGATTCTGTATCTAACATCGCCTATATGGGCATTAACTATAGATTTTAGGAACACATATGAAATTTATTCAAACACTTTTAATACTACTCTCTACAACATTTTTTGCTTCTTGTGGAGATACAACTCTTACATCTCCTCTCACTGAGATAGAATCTCTCTCTTTAGATGATTCTAATATCTCTATTCGCTCAACAGATTCACAAAAAGTTCTTACTTTCACAGTTCTTTATAAGGATGGAACAACTGCAACTTCATCGAGTGGTGTAACATGGAAAACTTCAGACGAATATGTATTTGTCCCATACATTGGAAGTATAATCGCTACAAACAACGGAGGAGATGCAAATCTTACCATAAGTGATTCAAGTATATTTCAAGACACATCACCTGTTCATGTAAAAAAACTTATATCCATTGAGTATAGTGATATAAATATTAGCGATATTGGGGTGGCTCAGACAGTATATATGAGTGGTACTTTTGAAGATAATGAAACCAATGTTACCCTAGAGAGTAACATCGCTTACTATAGTGATGAAAATTCAACTATAACTGATGTCAATGAGACACAATTTACAATTACTATTGATAATGAGACTCCATCAATTCAAATACAAGCTATACTATTTGAAAATACAGATAATTCTCAAGAGTTTAACACTACATTTAACTAGTTTAAATGTAGTAACTCTCTTACAACATCTCTATCATCGAAAGGAAGTTTCTCATCATAGATTATCTGATGAGACTCATCACCTTTTCCTAAGATAACAACTACCTCTTCACCCTCTTGCGAGTCAAGTGCTAACTCTATCGCTTTTTTTCTATTAAGTTCTACAACTACATTACTCTGATCTTCTATACCTGAGAGTATATCTCTTACAATAGCCTCAGGATTCTCATGACGAGGGTTATCGCTAGTTATAAAAACTTTTTTTGCTAAAGAAGCTGCAACTCTTCCCATAAGTGGGCGTTTAAGAGTATCTCTATCTCCACCAGCACCAAAAACTACTAAAAGCTCTTTCTCTCTTAAAGCATTAAGTACCTGTTTCATTCCATCTGGAGTATGTGCAAAATCTACTATAACATTAGGAGCTTGACACACCTGTTCCATTCGTCCTGTAACACCTGCGAAGTTATCCACAACATCAGCTATCTCTTCAAGTTTTTTATCTGTAATAAGATGAACACCACTTATCGCTGCCATAAGATTATAGAGATTAAAAAAACCATGAGTAGATGCTGTAAAAGGAACTATCTCTTGAAAGTGTTGAATAATTCCACTACTTCCATCATTTAATGAATAAGCCATCAATCTATATGTAGAGGGATTTTCTATAGAGTAAGTGTAAGCATTTTTAAAATTAAACTTCGCTCTTGGCTCATCTCTATTTATCAACTTTTTACCCTCATCTGCAAAAAATGAGTTCTTAACATAGATATAGTCTTCTATTGTCTTATGATAATCTAAATGATCCTGTGTAATGTTTGTAAGGATTTTTAGCTCAAACGCCAATCCTTCCACTCTCTTTTGCACAATAGCATGAGAGCTTACTTCCATGATAAAGTATTCACATCCGGCTTCAACTGCTTGATAGATATGCTTGTAAGTGTTGAGAACTGATGGTGTTGTAAGAGTTTTACCCTCACACACTTCATCATTCATAAAGAGACCTCGTGTCCCCTGCATAGCTGTTTTATATCCCAAATCTAAAAGAAAAGAGTACATAGCACTGGCAGTAGTTGTTTTACCGTTTGTTCCAGTAATACCGACTATCTTAATCTCATCCACACGGAAGAGTGAAGCTATCTCTGATATTTTAATAATAGAGTGTGCATGGTTATCTTTAGCATTTTGAAGATATTTTTCATTTTGAGCTGTGAGGACAAAGGCTGTCTCTATATCACACTCTTTAGAATTTTCTGTAACATATTTATACTCTTGAGATGGAAGTTCAATTTTCAATAGTTTTACCTTGTGCAAGTTTTTTTAAAAGTTTTCGTAGAAGTTTATCGCTAGGGTAAACACCCAAAGCATTTTCTAAATATGTAAGAGCCATTTCAACAAAGTCATGCTCAATAAGTCTATCTAAAAAATCTACAAAATCATCTTTTTGTGTAATAATAACACGAGTTGAAAACATAATGTTTTCAAAAGTCTCTTTAAAGTCTGAACCCTCATTTACAAGTTGGATAAAATCACTATAAAGGATTCCATCTTCAAACTCTAAACGCTGACGAATAGGCTCAGAAAAAACTTCACTCAGCTTCTCTAAACTACCATCCATATTTTGCAAGATATCACTCATAATTTTATCAGCAGACTCTTTATCGTCCTCTTTAAGTATCTCATAATAATCAAAAAGAGCTTCAGCTCCACCCTCTCCACTCATAGCCATTTCAGAGAGTATCACTCCATTAAAAGCCTCTTTCGAGTTTGGATAGTTCTGTAAAACTATTGCGAATTTTTCTAAAGCTGTTTTATACTCAGCTTTTGTAAAACTATCTTTTGCTTGAGTTAAAGTTTTGTATTTACTAATTGTACTCATCTATCTACTTTTTATTATAAGTTATCTATATCGTTTTCCATACCCACTGGTACATTTACAACTGTTAACTCTGGATGTATATCCATTCTCAGTTGGCGTTCAACTCCATACTTTAGTGTGTTACCACTACTAGCACAACCTATACATGCACCTTTAAGCTGAACATAAACAGCACCATTTTTTACTGTAATAAAATCAATATCACCACCATCAAGTGCTAAAGATGGACGAACTTTATCTATCACAACTTTTACAGGGTCTAGTAGCTCTTCATCAGAAAATGGAATCATTTTTATCCTTTTTGTTATCTATTTAATAAGAAATTTTTTTGTACCATAAAATATGACAATATCGCTTAACAAGTCATAAAGAAAAAAATTAACTATTGATTTAAAGCCATAATATCAACTACATAAGATGGTTTTCTCATACCCACTAATATATAGTCAATATTATCTCTCATCTTCAAAAATCGTATAGCACACTCTTGAAGTGTAGAAGTGCAATACTCAAACTCTTCTTTAAGTTGTACTCTTGTATTTTTTGAACACTCGTAAGCTACCATCTTTTTATATTCAGTTAAAAACATATCTATATATTTTAACATTGTATCTAAATTTTCATCATCAATACTCTCTAAGGTTGTCTTTATATGAGGGAGAATTTGAGCATAGAGAAAACTATCATAGTCCCCTATCCATCCAAACTTATGTTTATTCTCATCTAACTGCTCTAGTAAATTATAGAGTGGACGAAGTTCATCATTATCACATACATCTAATAACTCGTTTAAATGATGGTAATAATCACTACTCTCATCATAATCAGCCAATCTAAACATCATCTCATCTTTTTGAGCATTTAATGGTCTGTTTACTAAAACTCTTAAGCCATTCTCTTTTGCCCATGAAGCACACTTGAGACCTTCTGTTTCTAAGATATTTATAGGAAGTTCTATAGTTGTAAAACTATGTGTCTCATTGCCTACCATCTCGGCTGCTCTATCTGCAAGAGTAATCAAATCTTCATATGGTAAGAAGTCTGCATCTTTATGAGACTTACTAAAACTATTTGAACTAATACCATAAGTTCCTATAGTTCCATTTTTAACCTGCTCTTCTAAGGCAACAAAAGCATCAAATATTCTATCAAACATATTATCAAGGATTTCATCTCTATTTGTTCCCTTGTTCAGATGATGATAGATATAATACTCAGGATTGTGTATTAAATAGCACTCTATTTTTGTAAGTTCCAATCTAAGAAGTGATTTTTCAAGCTGATTGAGCATAAATGATTTACTTATGGAGTGAAAACAACTCTCACTATACTCAACTACATCTTCAAATGGTTCCTCTTTATGTGCAAGCATATTTGAGCCTTGAATATAACCAAATTTACTTACTATCTCAACACTATCTCGTCTCTCTTCATCAAAACTTCTCATTGCTAGAGCGATAGCTCTCTCAGATGCTCCATCCATATAGTTACTCGATGTGTCTATAAGTGTAATACCTGATTCTATTGCAGCTTTAAGTGCTTGAATATGTTGTGGGTTTTCGTCTGTAATGCGGTATGTTCCGAATGCGAAATTACTCATTTAATTTATCTCACTTTTTGTTAAAGTATTTTAGGATTTGGAAGGTAAAGGGGTTAAACGCCAAGTTAAAACCTGACGTTTAAAAAATTATCGTTTAGTAATTAAACTAATTCGATGAATGCCATTGTAGTAGCATCACCACGACGGATTCT
>CAZTNH010000058.1:0-7061 GCA_964615395.1 uncultured Sulfurimonas sp. | reverse complement strand
CTTGTGAAGCCCCTGAGGGAGTTGATGATTTAAACTCTGATTCACTTAAAATTATTAAAAATGCTTTAATTGAGCCTGCTGTTATAACTCAAAAACCTGATGAAAGATTTCAGTTTGAGCGACAAGGTTACTTTTATGCTGACCCTCTTGATTACACAGATGAAAAACCTGTATTTAACAAGATTGTAGGTCTTAAAGGCTCTTGGGATAAAAAGAGTAAAAAAACAGAAACTGCACCTAAACCTCAAGCAAAAAAAGAGCAGATAGATGGTGAAGTTGTTCCTATGACAGAAGCTCAAAAGGTATTGTTTGAGAAGTACACTGCTGAGTTAAAACTAAATACTGAGGTTGCAAATACTCTTGCTCGTGATGAGCAACTATCACGCTTTTATGAAGATGCATTAGCTGTTTTAAATAGTCCTGTAAGTCTAGCAAACATAGTTACAAATGAAGTGGCTAGAGAGTTAAAACAGATGCAAGTAGATGAGTTAAAGTTTTCTGCAAAGCAGATAGCTGAACTTGTTAAAATCATTGATGATGGGACCATCTCAAACAAAATTGCAAAACAAGTATTTGAAGAGATGGTTACATCTGGAGAAAATCCAAATAAGATAGTTGAAGATAAAGGACTTGTACAAATAAGTGACCCTGCTAAAATTCAGGCTGTTTTAGATGAAGTAATAGCTAAAAATCCAGATAATGTAGCTAAGTTCAAAGCAGGAAACACTAAGTTGCTTGGTTTCTTTGTAGGACAGGTTTTAAAAGCAACAGGCGGAAAAGCAAATCCAAAAGTTGTAAACCAATTAGTAGCCCAAAGTTTAAAATAATAAATATTAGTAAAGAATAATAATTATCTTTTAAGACTATGTGAGTTACAATGCTTATATATCAAATAAGGGGTTTAAAATGAGACAGTACGAAACATATAAATGTAATAAATGTGGTAATGAAGTAGAAGTTCAAAATGTTGGTGGTGGTACACTAGTTTGTTGTGGTGATGAGATGCAGATGGTTACAAAAAACCTAACATCAGTAAACTTACTAAAAGCATTTGCTGGTGAATCTCAAGCTAGAAATAAGTATGAGTACTTTGCTAAAGTTGCAACTAAAGAGGGTTATAGAGATATAGCTGAACATTTTCAGCGTGCTGCAAACAACGAAAAAACTCATGCTAAACTAGAACTAGCACTACATAACCGTATGATGAGTGGCACTGATAATAGTTTTGGAGATACAAAAGAAAACTTGCAGTCAGCTATAGATGGTGAGAGTTATGAGAGTACTACAATGTACCCAGACTTTGCTCAAATTGCTAAAGATGATGGAGAAAAAGAGGCAGCTAGACTTTTTAGTGGAATCGGTAAGATAGAAGTGGAACATGAAGCGATGTTTCAAATGTTACTAGACAGACTAAATGCTGGCGCTGAATTTGTTAGTGAAAATGAAGAAGAAGCTTGGATTTGTGAAGTTTGTGGACATATTCACTATGGTAAAAAAGCTCTAAAAGTTTGCCCAGTTTGTAAACACCCTGAAGCATTTCAATCAAGACTAAACTCTAAGAAGTAACTCTTTTTAAAAACTTACTAAACTCTCTAGTTTCATCATAGCGACTAGAGGTTTCTAAGACATACTTTAGTGTAAGGGGTATATCTTTTAAGTAGCCATCTTTAGCATCGCGAAGATAAAGCCTTGAAAATATACCAAGTACTTTTATGTGTCTTTGTAAACCCATAAAATCAAACCATTTTATAAATGTTTTATCCTTTACATGTAGAGCAAGTTTATCACGAAACTTTAAAACTAATTTTTCAATTTCAACGCGAGGATACTCAATATAACAATCTTTTAAAAGTGAAACCAAGTCATAAGTAATAGAGCCATTCATAGCATCTTGATAGTCAATAACTCCAATCTCACCTTTATCTGTAATCATAATGTTTCGTGAGTGAAAATCTCTATGAACAAATACACCTTGTGGTTGTTCTAAAACTACCTCTGAGATTTTATCTAGTGTATTTCTTATCAGTTTTTCATCCTCTACATGTAGAGATAGCTGCATATTTTTTTCTAAATACCACTCTTTCATTAAGTTCATCTCTACATGTAGAAACTCTTTATCATAAAGAAAAAGATTTTTGGTATCTGCTTTTTGCATCTCAATGATAACATTGATAGCTTTTTCATAAAGTTTATCAAAATTTTTATCATTGAGTACATTTAAGTAGTGAGTATTTCCAAAATCTTTGATGATGAGGTAGCCATCTTTTAAGTTTTGTTCTAAAATTTTAGGGACATTAACACCAACTCTTAGAAGTTTACTAGTTACATCTAAAAAAGGCTTTAATGATTCTTTTTCTAAAGAACTATCCATAAGTAAAACACTATTTTCATTTTTACTAAGCCTATAGTACTTTCTAAAACTAGCATCAGCACAGGCAATAGTTACTTTATAATCTTTATATGGAGTTGTCTTTAGCCAAGTATTTATATCATTCATAAATACAACCCAAAATAGTATCAGCACTAGCTCCAGTTACAGTTTTTAATTCAACTTTTTGTTTATTAACTCTTTTATATGCTAGCCAAGCAAAAGCCATCGCTTCCATAAAATCACTACTTATTCCACACTCTTCACTACTAAGAACTTGCACATTTTCAAGCTCTACATGTAGAGAGTTCATAAGTGCTTTATTTTTAACTCCACCACCACAGATGATAAGTATATCTGTATTTGTTTTTTTAACTTCATTTGCAATACTTTTAGAAGTAAGTGCAAGTAGTGTAGCTTGTACATCTTGAGGCTCTAGTTTAAAAGATCGCTCTAAATGGTTTGTCAACCACTCCTCGTTAAAGTATTCTCGTCCTGTACTTTTTGGAGCAGGAAGGTGAAAGTAGTTGTCTTGAAGCATTTGCTTTAGAAGTTTTTCATTAACATCCCCACTACTTGCCCATTGACCATCTTTATCGTACTTAAGTTTCTTTTTCTTACCTATCCATAAATCAAGTAGTACATTCCCGCAACCAGTATCATAACCAATAAGCTCTTTACCCAAAATACTTATATTTGCCATACCTCCAATATTTAAAACTGCTACATTTTTCTTTAATCTTGAAAATATATATTTATGAAAGGCTGGAGTAAGTGGTGCACCTTGACCACCAAGAGCTATATCTTTTTGTCTAAAATCACTAACAACGCTAACACCTGTTATAGTTGTGATAAGTGAAGCGTTTGCTAGTTGCATAGAAAATGGATACTTTCCATTTGGTTGATGCCAAAGAGTTTGACCATGAAGTCCTATGGCTTTTATTTTACTTTTATCTATCTTATATTTATCTATGAAAGTATTTATAGTTTTAGCATAAATCTCACCGAGTTTAGTATCTAATTCACCTATAAATTTTAAAGCTACTTTAGAGTAAATTGCATTTAATATATCATTTTTTAGATTCTCATCAAAGACATACTCTTCAGAGTAGATAAGTTCAAAACTATCATCTTTAATCGCACATAAAACTATGTCAATCCCATCAAGGCTAGTCCCACTCATAACCCCAATGTATAGTTCTTTCATTTAGATTATTTTAACATGCCAAGGTTCAAATCTAACTCCATCAGAGTTATTAGTAGAGTAGCGAATTTTTATATAGTCAAGTTTTATAATCTCTTTAAATTCATCAGTTCTTGCAAAGGCAGATGTGAAATTTTTAGCACCAAGCCCCATTTTACCAACATCAAAATCGCCAATAGTATGAAAAGAGTGTGATGGTGGAGCTATATCACGAGATGCTTGTGTGATATTTCCCTTTAGTTTTTTCAGTTTAGAGGTGTAAAGGCTAAGTTGTTTCATCACATTTCTAACACCAGAAGTAAGGTAAAGCGTATCTCCAATATCCATGATGATTCTTTCATAGTCTTTAGTTGCAGTACCTTTAAAGATATAATGCCCTGTTCTTGGAATCTTTACTACATCTTTTTTTGACACTTTATTGTTTATATCATAGCAAGTTCTTTCTCCATAAAAACCATATTTTGTAGGATTTTCATAAAAAAATCTATCTATAAGAGAAAGTTCATCATGAGAAAAAGCACCTATCTTAGAGTTTAGTTTTGCAATTTTCAAGGTATCATAGTAAGAGATAAGATTAAAATTTCCAAATCCTACATGTCTTTTTATTTTTGTAAGTCTTGCATCAAGTGATACTAATGATATATATTCACCTTGAGATAAAAATATATCATCAGTATATAACAAGTTAGCATTTAAAGTTGTTGCTGTTAGTGCTGATGAGTAAAGTAGAAAATCTCTTCTGGTCATATATCTATCTTTTATATTAATTAGTTTTCAATTATAACCATATATCTTTTATCTCTTACTTAATGTAGCTTTTGAGATAGGTGTTGAATCTAACTGCATGATTAAAAAAGAGATTATAGTCCCTATAAGTATTTGGTAAGCAAATCCTACATGTAGAGAAAAGATGTATGGTTGAAGTGCTAAAACTGTTAAAAATCCACCAATAAGTGCAAATAAAACTGTTTTCTCACTTCCACGTGAAGTAAAAATAGCAGAAAAATAAACACCTAAAAGACCAGTGTAAGCAAAGGCCATAACACCAAGGGCAAAAGATAAAAGTGAAATCTCTAAATAGTGTTGCCAAACATAAGAAATCATGGACATTATAGATAAAATAACGGCAAAAAATAAAACACCAAATCTTGAAGCTTTTACAAAATGTGCTTCATCAACTTTAGCATGTTTTTCTTTATATGGTCGGTATAAATCTTGTACAGCCACAGAACTCATAGCACCTAAAACTGAGTTAGTAGAAGAAAGTGCTGCAGCTATTGCTCCAACTGTTACAAGCCCACGTAGACCTTCTGGCATCTCATTTAAAATGTAGTACATAAATATAGTTATCTTCTCCCCTGAGAAGTTTTGCACTACGTCAGCTTGTTGATAATATACAAATAATAATGCCCCTATACTTAAAAATAAAAGCACAACTGGAATGGTTAAAATTAAAGAGAGTATCAAAGACTTAGTTGCATCATTTTTATCTCTACATGTAAGTACTCTTTGAGTCATATCTTGGTCAAGTCCAAAGGCTGCTACATTTAGTAAAAACCATCCAGTAGCAAGTGGAAGTAGTGAAAATTTACCATCAAAAGATGTATCAAAAAAAGTAAGTTTATTATGCTCTTGAAGTGTTGAGATTATATCTATATTTTCTAATGAGTAGTAAAGAAATACTAGTACTGCTACACCAGCACCTACATAAGTTACAGCTTGAATGATATCGCTTAAAATGATTGAGCGAACACCTCCAAAATAAGCATAAATCAATGCTCCAAAAACTAATATAAGAGTAGATATACTCACATGAGTAAATGTTATGTCTGAAAAAAGTATCATACTGATTGCTAAAGCACCAATGTAGAGTCTTGCTCCACTAGCTAAAATTCGCCCAAGTAAAAACATAACTCCAGCATACTGTTTTGCTTTACTTCCATAGCGAACTTCTAGTAGTTCATAAACAGTAACCGCTTTCATTTCATAAAATTTAGGTACAAAAATAAATGCTACAAATATCACAGCAGCCAAAGCAGATATGTAAAAACCAATAAAGGTAAAATCTTTAGCATAAGAGTACTCTGGTGCTCCTAAGAATGTTGCTGCTGATTGAGAAGTAGCAAGTATGGAGATAGCAACTGCCCACATACTCATCCCATTTTTAGAAAGAAAGAACTCTTTAGAGCTAGTAATCTTTGTACGAGAAAATAAAAATGATGTAAAGGCTAATGTTAAAAAATAAGTGGTAAAAATAAACCAATCAAGAGCTGAAAAAGCACTTTGCATTTACTAGTTCTCTACATGTAGAGAAGATATTCTTTTGTTTGATTCTTTGATTCTAGCAAGAGGAATTTTGCCATTTTTTATTTGTTTTAAAATTACCTCTATAAGCTCATCAGTATCTTTAGAAGATAATTGATTTGCAAAAAGTAGTATATCTACACCAGAATTTATACTTAATGTTACTATTTCTTTTAGTGAGTAATGTTTTGAGATAGCTTTCATTTGTAAATCGTCACTAATTATAACTCCATTATATCCCATCTTTTTACGAAGTAATTTAGTATTGATTTTGTATGAAAGTGTAGCTGGGTATTTATCATCAAGATTTTTATTAAAAACATGAGCTGTCATAATCATCTTAACTTTGCCAGTTTTTATAAGCTCTTTATATGGCTCAAGTTCCACCTCACTCCAAGTATTTGTGATATCTACAAAACCCTTATGGGAGTCATCAAGGGAAGAACCATGACCTGGAAAATGTTTTAAAACGCTAAGTATATTTCGTTTTTCAAGTCTATCCATAAAGACACCAGCATGCATTGCTACATTTTTAGGATTTTTCCCATAAGAGCGTCTTAGTTTGTATATGACTTTATTCTGTTTGTTTAAAGCTAAGTCAACAACTGGTGCAAAATCACAGTTTATCCCATTTTCATGTAAAACTTGTGCTAAATTTTCATAAGTTCTACCAGTCATATAAGCATCAAGCTCAGCTACAACTTTAGCTGAACCAGTTGCTTCAAAGCCATACTTTGGTTTTAATCTTGCAACTTTTCCACCCTCTTGATCTACTGAGATTATAAGTGGATTATTTGAAAATGATTTTAGATTTTTTGTAAGGAGTTGTAGTTGCTCTGGATTTCGTATATTTTTTACTTTAGTTTTATCGGTATAAAAACGGTCAAATAGTATAACACCACCAAGATTATACTTGTTTATTTGTTTTACTATTTTACTATTTTTATTTACAACTTCATCAGGAAAACCAACAATGAGCATACGCCCAATCATTTTTTTTAATTTTTCATCATCTGGGAGCTTATTTGCACTTAGGTTAGATAAACTAAGTGCAAACATGATAAATATTAAAAGAAGTTTTTTCATTTTAGAATGATTTAGTTACCACGAGAACCAGGCTTGATAGCTTCGCTTCCATCTTTACAAAGTGGACAAGCATCTGGTGCATACATCTCAAATGTAAAA